>NZ_JBHWJT010000014.1:72203-243473 GCF_042731325.1 Streptomyces sp. NPDC059866
GCGGGGGGGGGGGGGGGGGGGGGGGGGGGGGGGGGGGGGGGGGGCCCGCGGCGGCCCCCCCCCCCCCCCCAACCCGCCATCCAATTCATCCGACCCGCCAGCCAAGTCCATCCGGCGACTGGGCCCGCACAGCCCGGCGACTGGGCTCGCACAGCACAGGACCCCGGAACCGGCGCAGGGGTCCCGGGGCCCGGTCAGGGGAGGGCGGTCGTGACATGGCCGCCCTTGGCCGGCGTCACACCCGCCGCAGCACCGCGACCACCTTGCCCAGAATGGTGGCGTCGTCGCCGGGGATCGGCTCGTACGCGGAGTTGTGCGGGAGGAGCCAGACGTGGCCGTCCTCGCGCTTGAAGCGCTTGACGGTGGCCTCGCCGTCGAGCATCGCGGCCACGATGTCACCGTTCTCGGCGACCGGCTGGCGGCGCACCGTGACCCAGTCGCCGTCGCAGATCGCGGCTTCGATCATGGAGTCACCGACAACTTTAAGAACGAACAGTTCGCCGTCGCCGACGAGCTGCCGAGGAAGGGGAAAAACGTCCTCGACCGATTCCTCGGCGAGAATCGGCCCACCGGCGGCGATGCGGCCGACCAGCGGGACGTATGACGCGGCGGGCTTGCCCGCGGTGTCGGTGGGCTGCACGGAGGCGGCCTGGTCGGAGCCGCGGACCTCGTACGCGCGCGGGCGGTGCGGGTCGCGGCGCAGGAAGCCCTTGCGCTCCAGTGCCATCAGTTGGTGTGCGACGGAGGACGTGCTGGACAGGCCGACCGCCTGGCCGATCTCCCGCATCGACGGCGGGTAGCCGCGCCGCTGCACGGAGTCCCTGATGACCTCGATCACCCGACGTTGCCGGTCGGTGAGCCCCGAGCTGTCCGCCCGGATGCCTGGAGGTCGGCCCGGCAGGGAGCGCTTGGGCCCCTCGGGATTCGTGGCTTCGTTCATCGCATGCACCGGCTCGAGTCGGCCCTGGGAGCGGTCCTGGGCAGTGATGGTGGCACTGTCTGCGGTGGTGGTCACGTCGGCCCCTCTCGATGGTCTCCCTGCAGCACAACGGTAGTTGCTTTCGAAAGGTTGCGCCAAACACACGTTCGAGTGAAAAAATGCGAATCGCCGGACGCGATCAGATGCCTGGGTGTATGGCTAACGCGGTGCCCTGCGGACAAAAGCGTCCATTGTTGTACTCTTCACCGCCGGGTGGTGCCCTCGTGGGGTGTGGTCCAGTCTGCCATCCAGCGCCCCGTCAACCGGGTACCGGCCCCCGTCTGCGCGGGAGTCCCACGGCTTCTCCCTGCGGCGCCCACCGTATCTCCCCACGGGCTGCCGCGATACGTCTGCGCGGCCCCGTGTCCGGCGTGGCGCACGCGCGCGTGGCGCGTGATGACGACACGCGCGACAGGGGTCGATGTAAGAGCCAATCCCCACATCTAGTGGTTGGATAGCAACAGTGGCCCAGAAGTTGTGGTCCCCCCGGTCTTCGAGCCTCTGCTGATCGCCTATGCTTGTGGTCGCTTCGAGGGGCCCGAGGGCCTGCTGAGGCTATTGAGTCTGCTGTGAGGAGGGTTGGGAGTTCATGCACTGCCCCTTCTGCAGGCACCCCGACAGCCGTGTCGTCGACAGTCGTACGACCGACGACGGCACGTCGATCCGCCGGCGCCGCCAGTGCCCTGACTGCTCCCGTCGTTTCACGACCGTGGAGACGTGCTCGCTCATGGTGGTCAAGCGGTCCGGAGTCACCGAGCCTTTCAGTCGTACCAAGGTCATCAATGGTGTGCGCAAGGCATGCCAGGGACGGCCTGTCACCGAGGACGCACTCGCCCAGCTCGGCCAACGGGTCGAGGAGGCGGTGCGTGCCACCGGGAGCGCCGAGCTGACCACCCATGACGTGGGGCTGGCCATACTCGGCCCACTGCAGGAGCTCGACCTTGTCGCCTACCTGCGATTCGCGTCTGTCTACCGGGCGTTCGAGTCGCTGGAGGACTTCGAGGCGGCGATCGCGGAACTCAGGGAAAAGCCGGAACACCCCGCCGCGGACGACGAAGACGGCGGCCGGGGGAGCCAGGAAGACGATCGCGGGTCCGGGGGGACTGCTCAGGTCCCCGAGCACGCAGCCGCCGCCGACTGATCGACGGGGCCGGTCCCGGACACGGCTCCGGATCCGGCCGGTCGGCGGCGATGAAGGCCTGTTGCGGGCGGCAGCGCGAGGACCCGCAACACAAGACAGAACACCGTGCCACGGGAACATCGTGGCACTTCAGGGCGTTTTAGCCCGTACAGGGAGGCGGCATGACAGAGACGGCGAGCGGTCCGGCACGGAGTTCCCGCGCCAAGGGCACCAAGGCGACCAAGGGACTGCGTATCGAGCGCATCCACACCACCCCCGGCGTACACCCGTACGACGAGGTGGCCTGGGAGCGCCGTGACGTCGTCATGACCAACTGGCGCGACGGCTCGGTCAACTTCGAGCAGCGTGGCGTCGAGTTCCCCGACTTCTGGTCGGTGAACGCGGTCAACATCGTCACCAGCAAGTACTTCCGCGGTGCCGTCGGCACCCCGCAGCGCGAGACCAGCCTCAAGCAGCTGATCGACCGCATCGTGAAGACGTACCGGAAGGCCGGCGAGGACCACAAGTACTTCGCCTCGCCCGCCGACGCCGAGATCTTCGAGCACGAGCTGGCGTACGCGCTCCTGCACCAGATCTTCAGCTTCAACAGCCCCGTGTGGTTCAACGTCGGCACGCCCCAGCCGCAGCAGGTCTCGGCCTGCTTCATCCTGTCCGTCGACGACTCCATGGAGTCGATCCTCGACTGGTACAAGGAAGAGGGCATGATCTTCAAGGGCGGCTCCGGTGCCGGCCTGAACCTCTCCCGCATCCGCTCCTCCAAGGAGCTGCTCTCCTCTGGCGGCAACGCCTCCGGCCCGGTCTCCTTCATGCGCGGTGCCGACGCCTCTGCAGGAACGATCAAGTCCGGTGGCGCCACCCGCCGGGCCGCCAAGATGGTCATCCTCGACGTCGACCACCCCGACATCGAGGACTTCATCGAGACCAAGGTCAAGGAAGAGGAGAAGATCCGCGCCCTGCGCGACGCGGGCTTCGACATGGACCTCGGTGGCGACGACATCACGTCCGTCCAGTACCAGAACGCCAACAACTCGGTCCGAGTGAATGACGAGTTCATGAAGGCGGTCGAGCAGGGCGGCAAGTTCGGCCTCCGCGCGCGGATGACCGGCGAGGTCATCGAGGAGATCGACGCCAAGTCCCTGTTCCGCAAGATGGCCGAAGCCGCCTGGGCCTGTGCCGACCCGGGCATCCAGTACGACGACACCATCAACCACTGGCACACCTGCCCGGAGTCCGGCCGTATCAACGGCTCGAACCCCTGCAGCGAGTACATGCACCTGGACAACACGTCCTGCAACCTCGCCTCGCTGAACCTGATGAAGTTCCTCAAGGACGACGACAAGGGCAACCAGTCCTTCGAGGTCGAGCGCTTCGCCAAGGTTGTCGAGCTCGTCATCACGGCGATGGACATCTCCATCTGCTTCGCGGACTTCCCGACCCAGAAGATCGGCGAGAACACGCGCGCGTTCCGCCAGCTCGGCATCGGCTACGCCAACCTCGGCGCCATGCTGATGGCGACCGGCCACGCCTACGACTCCGACGGCGGCCGCGCCCTGGCCGGTGCCGTCACGTCCCTCATGACCGGTACGGCCTACCGTCGCTCCGCCGAGCTCGCCGCGGTCGTCGGCCCGTACGACGGCTACGCCCGCAACGCGTCCGCCCACAACCGCGTCATGAAGCAGCACGCCGACGCCAACGCCGAGGCCGTCCGCATGGACGACCTGGACACGCCGGTCTGGGCCGCCGCCACGGAGGCCTGGCAGGACGTGCTGCGCCTCGGTGAGAAGAACGGTTTCCGAAACGCCCAGGCGTCCGTGATCGCTCCGACCGGCACCATCGGCCTGGCGATGTCCTGCGACACCACCGGCCTCGAGCCCGACCTCGCCCTGGTCAAGTTCAAGAAGCTGGTCGGCGGCGGCTCGATGCAGATCGTCAACGGCACCGTCCCGCAGGCCCTGCGCCGCCTGGGCTACCAGGAGGAGCAGATCGAGGCGATCGTCGCCCACATCGCCGAGCACGGCAACGTGATCGACGCCCCGGGCCTCAAGCCCGAGCACTACGAGGTGTTCGACTGCGCCATGGGCGAGCGGGCCATCTCCCCGATGGGTCACGTCCGCATGATGGCCGCGATCCAGCCGTGGATCTCCGGAGCCCTGTCCAAGACGGTCAACATGCCGGAGTCGGCGACCGTCGAGGAGGTCGAGGAGATCTACTTCGAGGCCTGGAAGATGGGCATCAAGGCCCTGGCGATCTACCGTGACAACTGCAAGGTCGGCCAGCCGCTCTCCGCCAAGACCAAGGAGAAGGAGAAGGCCGAGATCACGGAGAAGGCCGAGGCCACGATCCGTGAGACGGTCGAGAAGGTCGTCGAGTACCGCCCGGTCCGCAAGCGCCTCCCCAAGGGGCGCCCTGGTATCACCACGTCCTTCACGGTCGGCGGCGCCGAGGGCTACATGACCGCCAACTCCTACCCGGACGACGGTCTCGGCGAGGTCTTCCTGAAGATGTCCAAGCAGGGATCGACCCTCGCAGGCATGATGGACGCCTTCTCCATTGCCGTCTCGGTGGGCCTGCAGTACGGCGTGCCGCTGGAGACGTACGTCTCGAAGTTCACGAACATGCGCTTCGAGCCGGCCGGTATGACGGACGACCCGGACGTGCGGATGGCCCAGTCGATCGTCGACTACATCTTCCGCCGCCTGGCGCTCGACTTCCTGCCCTTCGAGACGCGTTCCGCCCTCGGCATCCACTCCGCCGAGGAGCGCCAGCGTCACCTGGAGACCGGTTCGTACGAGCCGCTGGAGGAGGACGTCGACGTCGAGGGTCTGGCCCAGTCGGCGCCGCGTGCCCAAGAGCTCAAAGCCGTCGTCACGCCGAAGGCCGACATCGAGGCGGCCAAGCCGGCTCCGAAGCAGGCCCACACCAGCGCCGAGCTGGTGGAGATGCAGCTGGGCATTCAGGCCGACGCCCCGCTGTGCTTCTCCTGCGGTACGAAGATGCAGCGGGCCGGCTCCTGCTACATCTGCGAGGGCTGCGGCTCGACCAGCGGCTGCAGCTGAAGTCCCAGCGGAATCGCGTGGGTTGCAGCACTCGATGTAACGCCTGTGCGTTGTTGATCAGCACCTGGTGAGTCTGGTGAAGGGGACCAACCACTGGTTGGTCCCCTTCACTGCGTCGAGGCGACCAGGCGCTGCATACCCGTACGCCTGGCACCAGCCATGAAGGACGTCCGGGTGGTCAAGGGTGAGGGGCGTCCGCCGGACCTGGCGGGCGCCCCTCGTCTTCGTGTGGTCGGCTGAAGAGACGTCAGGACTTGAGGGGCGCGCCCATCGTCCTCGTGAAGGTGGCCGGATCGTCTTCGAAGCCATGGACTCCGGCGTGGAAATCCCACACACGCGTGTCGTCGCGCACGAACTCGGCGACCTTGGCCGCCGTGGAACCGAGGACCTCTCCGAAGTCGTCCACCGCCAGGTCGGTGTAGCCCTCACGGATCCGCAGGGCCGGGTTGATCACGCTGACGAAGGTCCGGCGTGCCGGACGCTGCTGGATGATGACGCCGACCACCACGCGCGCGTAGCGGGCATCGAGCCGGTCGAACTCCACGGTCAGGACCTCGTCCCAGCCGAAGCCCTTGCCGTCCTTGCTGTCCCGGTTGAGGTAGATGGTGCCGTCCGGGGACCGACTGTCGAAGTGCACCACATAGGCGGGATCGCCGTACGGGTCGCTCGCCAGGTAGGTGGCGGCGACTATGTCCATGTCGGTGGGTGGCTGCCCCACTGGACTCGGGTCCCACTTCAGCGCGATCTCGACCTTGTGGATTCCCTTGCTGATGCCGTTCATCAGTCGTCCCCCTTCCCCGAGTGCCCGCAGCCCGAACTGCGGGGCGGCCAAAGCCGGTTGTCCATCCTGCCACGCGCGCGGAGAAGCGTGCGCGGTTCCTGTCCGCGCGAGAGTGACCAGCGCCACGCTCCGTGGCCTTACGATGGCGCGGTGCTGGTCAAGTGGATTCGCTGCACCGTGGTGGACCGCCGCGGGTTCGAGCGGGGGCAGCGAAAGTGGGCGGGGCTTCTGGGGGAGCCGGGATTTCGGGGACAGGGCGGGGGCTGGAGCCGGGAGCGGCCTGCGGTGGCCCATATCTTCGCGTTCTGGGAAAGCCGTGCCTTCTACGACTCGTTCATGGCCCGCTCCCACGACCGGCTTGCGGCGGCTCAGTCGGGAACGTTCAAGGACGCCCAGGTCAGGTTGTTCGACTACCGCTTCGATGTGAAGACCGGCTTCGAACCGCGCTTCACGGACGCCGACCTGATCCGGGTGGCCCTCTGCCGTGTCCGCGAGGAGCGCGTCGAGAACTTCACGCTGATGCAGGAGAAGGTCTGGAACCCCGCAATGGCCGGCTCGCCCGGGATGATCCGTGGGCTGTTCGCCGAGGCGCCCGGGCACGAGTTCATGGTTCTGTCGATGTGGCGGTCGGCCGCCGAGCACGGCAAGTACCGCACCGAGCGCGTGGAACGCCTCGCTTTGCGGGCCCAGACGGAAGCGGATGTCGCCGCGCTCACGGGCGACATCGTGGAGCTGGAACCGGCCTGGACGGTTTGATTTCTGGACGCGCCAATCGTGCGCCCTGTGTGGCGCATGGTGCGGAAACTGTGTGACCTACGCCGTATGATGCCCGCCCGAGTGCTCGACATCTCGTCACCCGATCTAGTGTTTTGGCATGGCACGACCACGGCGCATCGTCCTTGTCCGGCACGGCGAGTCAACGGGCAATGTTGATGACTCCGTGTACGAGCGTGAGCCCGACCACGCGCTGGCCCTGACCGAGCGGGGCTGGCGGCAGGCCGAGGAGACGGGTAAGCGGCTTCGTGAGCTGTTCGGGCGCGAACGCGTCAGCGTGTACGTCTCCCCGTACCGCCGGACGCACGAGACACTCCGTGCCTTCCACCTCGACCCGGACCTCATACGCGTGCGGGAGGAGCCCCGGCTGCGCGAGCAGGACTGGGGAAACTGGCAGGACTGCGACGACGTACGGCAGCAGAAGGCCTACCGCGATGCGTACGGGCACTTCTTCTACCGCTTCGCACAGGGTGAGAGCGGCGCAGACGTGTACGACCGGGTCGGCGGTTTCCTGGAGAGCCTGTACCGCAGTTTCGAGGCCCCCGACCATCCACCGAACGTGCTGCTCGTGACGCACGGCCTGGCCATGCGGCTGTTCTGCATGCGCTGGTTCCACTGGACGGTCGCGGAGTTCGAGTCGCTGTCGAATCCCGGGAACGGGGAGATGCGGATGCTCGTTCTGGGGGACGACGGCAAGTACGTGCTTGACCGGCCGTTCGAACGCTGGCGAGATCCGGAACCGTACGGGCAACGGATAGAGTGGCAGGGCGATGACTGACTCCTCTCCCGACGGGCGCCTGGACCGCGCCCTGGGCAGCCTGCGCGGACTTTCGGTGGGGGACGCGCTGGGCTCCCAGTTCTTCGTGCCGGTGAACTACCCGCTGCTCAAGCACCGAGAGCTGCCACCCGGACCCTGGCCGTGGACGGACGACACGGAGATGGCCTGCTCCGTGGTCGCCGTACTCGCCGCCCACCAGCGCATCGACCAGGACGCACTGGCCCGCTCCTTCGCGGAGCACCACGACTTCGACCGGGGGTACGGACCCGCGGTCAACCGGCTTCTCAGGCTCGTCCGGGAAGGTGGTGACTGGCGGGAGCTCGCCGCCGCGCTGTTCAACGGGCAGGGATCCTGGGGCAACGGCGCCGCGATGCGGATCGCCCCACTGGGCGCCTGGTACGCGGACGATCCGGAGCAGGCCACGCACCAGGCCGAGATCTCCGCGTACACCACACACCAGCACCGTGAGGCCGTGGTCGGCGCCATGGCGGTCGCAGCGGCCGCCGCCCTGGTCGCAGCTCCCGGCGGGCCGCCCAGTGCCGAGTCGCTCCTGGACGACGTCATCGCGCTCGTGCCGAAGAGCGCGGTCGGCGCAGGTCTGCGTCGCGCCCGGGACATGCTCGACTACGGCGACGCTGCCACGGTCGCGGCCGTACTGGGCTGCGGGCGGCGTACGACGGCTCATGACACGGTGCCCTTCGCCTTGTGGTCGGCGGCACGCTCCCTCGGCGACTACGAGGCGGCTTTCTGGACGACGGCGCAGGTCGGCGGGGACGTGGACACCACCTGCGCCATTGTCGGCGGCGTGATCGCCTCGGGGAAGGCGGGGACGCCGCCGGCGGAATGGGTGGGGCGGACGGAGGACCTGCCGGACTGGATGCCGGCGTCGGTATAACGCGGGCTGTGTCCCTGTGTCGCCGACGCGGCTCTCCGCCGAGTTGGCTCAGCCCTTCGAAACTCTCTGTGCATCCTGGGAACTCTCTGTGACCGCGGGCTCGTTGTAGTGGCATCTGCTGTGCGCAGACTGCTCATCGGTACACACGAGCGCTGCAGGGGGTGGTCATGGAGGTGTTGCCGGTGCTGTTTGTCCTGCTCGGTGTTGCGGCCGCCGCGCGGAGCGTCCCTTTGCTGTTTCCGTCGGACGCTGCCGCTGCGGCTCCCGGTTGGTGGGGCGGTGTACGGAGGTCCGGACCGCCGCTCTCGCCGTCGGCCCGCCCGACAGGTGTCAGCCGTGCGCGGCCTGTCGCGGGCCGGCCGGTCGGCCGCGGACACACCCCCGTGGCGCCCGTCGACCAGCCTCCCGGACCGGCCCGCACTCGTCTCCCGTCAGCCGCCCATAGGGCCGGCAGTACCGGCGAGCGCATCCAGGTCGCTCTTGCGTACCCGGATCACCCACCACGCGGTGACGGTGGCGAGGACGGCCATGGCAACGGCCGGGATGAACGCCGTCGAAATACCCTGCGCGAGCACCTCATGCCCCCAGGGCGCGGGCAGTTGATGCGTCTGCGCGAACTCTGCCTTCTGCGTGGCCGAGCCGTCGGCGAGGAAGTGCGGAATCTGCTTCTCCGCCTCGTCCTTGCTGGCCGTGCCGAACACAGTGGTGAGGATGGACAGACCCAGCGAACCGCCCACCTGTTGCGTGGCATTGAGCAAGCCGGACGCGGCGCCTGCCTCGTGCTGGGCGACACCGGAGACCGCGGTCACCGTCGCCGTGACGAAGTTCAGGCCCATGCCGAAGCCGAACACCAGCATCGGGCCCAGGACTCCGCTTGCATACGAACTGTCGGGGCTGATGAACGTCTGCCAGGCGAGCCCTACCACTACGGCGGCCGAGCCGACGAGCATGAACGGCTTGGGGCCGAGCACGGGGAGGAAGCGCTGCGAGAGACCCGCTCCGACCACGATCGCGACTGTGATGGGAAGAAAGGCCAGGCCTGCCTCGATCGGGCTGAACCCCAGCACGTTCTGCACGAACAGAACGATGTAGAAGAACATGCCGAACATGGCCGCTGCCAGACTCAGCATGATCACGTATGTCCCGGAGCGGTTGCGGTCGGCGAACATCTTCAGCGGGGTGATCGGCTCGTTCGCCCGCATCTCGATAAACACGAAGGCGACCAGCAAGACCAACGCCGCACCGAAGGACGCGAGGGTCACATTGTCCCGCCAGCCCTCCTCCGCCGCGCGGATGAAGCCGTACACCAAGGACGCCATGCCTATGGTCGAGGTCAGTGCGCCCGCGATGTCGAAGCGCCCGGGGTGTCGTTCGGACTCGCTTATGTAGAGCGGGGTGAGTACGGCGATCAGTACACCGATCGGTACGTTGACGAAGAGCACCCAGCGCCAGTCGAGCCACTCCGTGAGCATCCCGCCGGCGAGCAGACCGATGGCGCCACCGCCCGCGGACACGGCGGCGAAGACACCGAAGGCGCGATTCCGCTCCGGCCCCTCGGCGAACGTGGTGGTGATCAGGGCCAGCGATGTCGGCGACGCGATCGCGCCACCCACGCCCTGCAGGGCACGCGCGGCCAGCAATTGCCAGGGCTCTTGGGCGATTCCGCCCAGCAGCGAGGCGAAGGTGAACAGCAGGATGCCGGCCATGAAAACCCGGCGTCGGCCGAGGATGTCACCCGCCCGGGCGCCGAGCAGCAGCAGGCCGCCGAAGGTCAGCGTGTACGCGCTGACCACCCAGGTGAGGTCGGTGGTGCTGAACTCGAGTGCGGTTTGAATGTGCGGAAGCGCGATATTCACAATCGTCGCGTCGAGGACCACCATGAGCTGGCAGGCCGCGATGACGGTGAGCGCGATGCCGGGATGGCCCTGTCGGCGGGCAGTACCCGGTTTCCGGTCTTGGATCGATGGAGAGGTCGTCACTATGGGTCCCCCACAAATAGCTTAGTGAACGCAAGCGTTCACTGTCGCCGCCAACGGTAGTGACTCCCCAGTAGTGAACGCAAGCGTTCACTTAAGTTGCCGTCGCGTCGCACCGTCCCCGCCGCTGCCGCGTGGCACGTCCCCATATCCCCAAATCCCCCTTCAAATCCCCGCTTCCCTGTTCGTTGGAGACACTCGGATGGTTACTTCGCGCTGGACGGCCGCCCCTGCTCAGGCGGCCACTCCCCGTCGGCGCGGTGCCGTACTCGAACGCGCGATCCTCGAGGCCGCGCTGGAGCAGCTCAGTACGGTCGGCTGGAACGGCCTCACGATGGAGGGCGTGGCCGCCGGAGCCCATACCGGCAAGGCTGCGGTCTACCGCCGCTGGCCGTCCAAGGAGGACCTCGTCGCGGACGCACTCCAGGCCGGACTGCCGCGCATTGATGCTGCCCCTGACCTGGGAAGTGTGCGCCAGGATCTGGTGGCCCTCTGCCGCCAAGCGCGCGACGCCATGTATTCGCGGCCCGGTTCGGCCTTGCGCTCTGTGATTCACGAATGCGACACCCTGCAAGCCGAACGCTTCCATGACGTGATCGTCGAGGGTGTCGTGGAGCCAATGATCAGTCTGCTCCGCGAGGTGATCAACCGTGGAATCGAGCGGGGTGAGGTTCGATCCGACGCTGCGAACGGATACGTCTACGACGCCATCCCGGCGATGATGATGTATCGGTCAAAGGTGTGCGCGAGCGAATGGAGCGACCGGGACATCGAGGAGATGGTCGAGCAGTTGATGGTTCCGCTGCTCCGGCAGACGGGTGTCTGACACCGGGTTGTTCGGCTGTCAGCCCGGCTCCGGGTGACCGGGGTGTCGTAGGCAGTTGCGGGCGGCGTAATCTAAGGGCGCCATGCCGTACGAACCGCCCACTCACACCGTCGAGCGCTCCCTTCGCGCCACGACCGGAGCGAAGATCATTGCCGGTGTCGACGAGGTGGGGCGCGGTGCTTGGGCCGGTCCTGTCACGGTCTGCGCGGCGGTCACCGGACTGCGCCGCCCTCCCGTGGGTCTCACCGATTCCAAACTGCTCACGGTCAAACGACGGACCGCACTCGCCGAGGAACTGCGGACCTGGGTGACCTCGTATGCCCTGGGGCATGCCTCTCCGGAGGAGATCGACGACGTGGGCATGACGGCGGCGCTACGGCTCGCGGCGGTGCGTGCCCTGGAGGGGCTGCCGGTTCGGCCCGACGCGGTGATCCTTGACGGGAAGCACGACTATCTCGGAGCCCCGTGGAGGGTCCGTACGGTGATCAAGGGTGATCAGTCGTGCGTGGCCGTCGCTGCGGCTTCTGTGATCGCCAAGGTTCAGCGCGACAAAATGATGGCCGAACTGGGTATCGACCATGCAGACTTCGGTTTTGCGGACAACGCCGGGTATCCGTCGCCCGTGCACAAGGCCGCACTGGCGGAGCGGGGCCCCACCCCGTACCACCGGTTGTCGTGGGCGTATCTTGATGCGCTGCCCCAGTGGCGGCACCTCAAGAAAGCCCGCAGCTGGGCGGACGGGAGCGTTCCGGAGATCGAGGGTCAGCTCGGCTTCGATTTCTGACGGTCCCGATCGCACGTATGTGCCACCCGCTGGCGTGAGCCGTACCAACGTTTGATAGACATCAACTCATGCCTCTCATCCCCGAGGAGCCTCAGATTCACGAGAGTGCCCAGGGTCCCCGCGCCACGCCGGCCAACGGCCGCACCGCGCCGACCCCCCGTCCCGTACCCGGCCCCCGCCCCGCGGCTCCGCCGCGTCCTGGTCGTCCTGGCCCTCTCCGGCCCGCGCAGCAGGCGCAACGTACGCCCCATGGGGGTGCGCCCAAGCCCGGGCCTGCAGGCCCTGCAACCCACGCTGCCCCCGCTCGGTCCTCGGCGACCCCGCAGATCCAGCTGATCCCGGCTTCGGCCGAGGGCGCGCTCGACGCTGCAGAGGAAGCCGTGGACCTGCTCCTGGAGTCGGGGCGTTCCCCCGGTGACGTGCTGGTGATCACCACCGGTGAGCCGCACCCGTGGGCCGCCCACGAGCTGTCCTTCGGCGAGGCGTCCTACTGGGCGCAGCACGATGCGCGCGACGACGTCTTCTATGCCGACGCCGCCGTGGCTGGTCGTGCCGCCTCCCGGCCCGTGGTCGTGGTCGCCGTCAACGGTGGCTCCGACGCCGTTGCCGCCGGCGCCCTGCCGCTGGCTCTCGGCCGGGCTGGCGCCCTGCTGATCGTCTGCGGCGACCCGCAGCAGATCAACTCGCTGCTGGGCGCGGGCGTCTGAGCCCGCCCCGGCAGGTCCCGGCGTGGGCCGCGTAGGAGCCGTCCCGTCGGCTCGGCAGCTGCACGGCGGTGACTTCGGCATGCGCGGACGACTGGGCGGACATGTGCCTCCGGCCGGTCGTCGCACGCACGCGGTCGTGCGCCTGGTCGGGCGCCGTAGTGCCTGTGGCAGGACCTGATGTCCGTCGGCCTCAGCGGGCCGCCGCGCGGCGCAGGACCTCGGAGGCGGCACCACCGGTGCGCGGCAGTGGGGCCGGTGCCTCGGAGGTGGCAAAGGGCTCGGGCGCCGAGTCGGCGCTGGGGCGGCGTCCGCCGCGGCCCTCACCGAGGACCTGCCAGCCGTCGCGCGTGAGCGTGATGTAGGCACCACAGCGCAGCCCGTGCAGAGTGCAGGCGTCACGCAGGCCCCACATCCATGCGCCGTCCTCCTCCGTCCAACGCGCGTCGCCCTCGCGACAGTAGAGCAGCACGGCGGTGCGCACCGGAGTGCGGCGGCGCAGATCGTGCGGGATGACCCGGCGCAGTTGGGCCAGCAGCGCGTTGCGGAACATCCAGCCGTCGGCGGGGGCCGGACGTCGAGTGAACGAGGCACTTGCCCGCAGTCGTTCGTCGGCGTCGAGCACGGCCACGATCGCCGTTGCCGGCCTGGGGTGGTGCCGTGCGTGCAGTCCGCTGACGACCTCACGGGGGTTGCGCAGCAGGGGAATACCGGCGGCAGCCCACTCCGCGGGTTCCAGCAGGCGGGCCACGGGATTGGCGGAGGCGGCGGACAGGTCGGCTGACGTCGACGTGGATGCCGCGGAGGACGGAGCGAATCCGAAGGTCACGATCCTCCCTTCGGCTACGCGCCCACACTGCGGGCGGGGTCTGGTTCGGGGGAGCGCACACCGCAGCGGAGCCGTACCTGATCACGGATGAGCCGTGCGGGGAGCGGACTTCAATTCTTCCTGCCGAACTGGGATGCGGCAACGAGCAATTGGGGCCACCGACCCTTAATGCGTGGACTGTGGCTTATATCCGTACCCAGCGGGGCGTTGAGTAACGCCTGGGTGGACGGCACAGGTACACCTGGTCAACTCTGCACGCCCAGAACGAGAGGCAGCACCTCCTGCGCGCCGACACGCCGCAGCATGCGCGCCACGACCGCGAGGGTCCAACCCGTCTCCGTGAAGTCGTCCACGAGGAGGACGGGGCCGCGGTTCTCGGTGAGCGCTGCGCTGAGGGGTGGCGGTACGGTCAGTGCTCCGTCGAGCGCTTTGAGGCGTTGGGCGCTGTTGCTCCGCGAGACCGGGGAAGCGTCGACCGCGTACTCCACCGACCCCAGCAGCGGCAGTCGGCCGACCTCCGCGATGCGCGCACCCAGGGAGTGGATCAGTGCGGGGCGAGTGCGCGAGGCGACGGTGACCACGCCGACGGGACGCGCCGGGGCATCCGCCGCCCCCGAGGCCCAGCCCCCGGGTCCCTTTGCCCAGTCGGCCAGTACGCCGACCACGGCCCTTGCCACATCGTCCGGCACGGGGCCGTCAGGTGCCTGCGGGGCGAGGATCGGCCGCAGCCGGTTGCCCCAGCCGATGTCGGACAGCCGCCCCAGCGCCCGCCCCGAGGCGGCTTGTTCACCGGCCGGGATACGCCCCTTGAGATCGATGCCGATCGCCGGCAGTCCCGTCGGCCACATACGGCGAGGTTCCACCTCGACGCCCGCCCGCCCCAGGTCGACGCGCGCGGCGTCCAGCGCGCCGGTCGACGTGTCCGCGGCGAAGCGCGCGCCCGCGCAGTTGTCGCAGCGCCCGCAGGGTTTGGCACCCTCGTCGTCGAGCTGGCGCTGCAGGAACTCCATGCGGCATCCCGTCGTCGCCGCGTAGTCACGCATCGCCTGCTGCTCGGCCCTGCGCTGCCGGGCGACCCAGTCGTAACGCTCCGAGTCGTACGTCCACGGCTGCCCCGTGGCGACCCAGCCGCCCTTGACCCGCCGCACCGCACCGTCCACGTCGAGGACCTTGAGCATGGTCTCCAGGCGGGAGCGGCGCAGCTCCACGAGTGGTTCCAGAGCGGGCAGCGACATGGGCCGCTCCGCGCGCGCGAGGACCTCCAGAGTGCGGCGCACCAGGTCTTCGGACGGGAACGCGAGAGAGGCGAAGTACTCCCAGATGGCTTCGTCTTCCTTCCCGGGCAGGAGGAGGACCTCGGCGTGCTCCACGCCGCGACCGGCGCGGCCGACCTGCTGGTAGTAGGCGATGGGGGAGGAAGGTGAGCCGAGGTGAATGACAAAGCCGAGGTCGGGTTTGTCGAAGCCCATGCCGAGGGCCGACGTGGCGACCAGTGCCTTCACCTTGTTGGCGAGCAGATCGTCCTCGGCCTGCTGGCGTTCGGCGTTCTCCGTCTTTCCGGTGTACGAGGAAACAGTGTGCCCACGGTGGCGCAGAAAGGCGGTGACCTCCTCGGCGGCGGCCACGGTGAGCGTATAGATGATCCCCGAGCCCGGCAGCTCGTCGAGGTGGTCTGCGAGCCAGGCCATCCGGTGCGCGGCGTCCGGCAGCGGCAGCACACCGAGGCTCAGGCTCTCCCGGTCCAGTGGGCCGCGCAGCACCAGGGCGTCCGACGTGCCACCCGTGCCGAGCTGCTCAGCGACGTCCGCCGTTACGCGCGCGTTGGCAGTGGCGGTCGTGGCGAGTACGGGCACACCGGGCGGCAGATCGGTGAGCATGGTTCGCAGCCGACGGTAGTCCGGACGGAAATCGTGGCCCCAGTCGGAGATGCAGTGGGCCTCGTCCACGACGAGAAGACCGGTCGCGGCCGCGAGTTCGGGAAGCACCTGATCCCGGAATTCCGGGTTGTTGAGCCGCTCCGGGCTGACGAGCAGGACGTCGACCTGGCCGGCAGCGATCTCCGACTGAATGGCGTCCCACTCCTCGGTGTTCGAGGAGTTGATGGTCCGTCCGTGAATTCCGGCCCGGGCCGCGGCCTCGACCTGGTTGCGCATCAGCGCCAGCAACGGAGAGACGATCACGGTGGGGCCGCTGCCGCGGGCCCGCAGCAGTGAGGTCGCCACGAAGTAGACCGCGGACTTACCCCACCCGGTGCGCTGGACGACCAGGGCCCGGCGGCGGTCGGCAACCAGCGCCTCGATCGCCCGCCACTGGTCCTCGCGCAGCCGGGCCGCGCCTGTGGCGTCCCCGACGAGGCGGGCGAGGACCGCGTCGGCGTTCGTGCGGAGATCCGTGTTGCTCGTGTGCTCCATGCGTCCCATACAACAGGACGGCACTGACAAACGGGCCGGGCGTGGGCGGTCGGGCGCTGGGGACATCTGGGCTGTGCGAGTGCGATGGCGTCTGCCGTGGATGTGTGGCGGGCCGCGGTATGACGTGTCCCTGACTGGACTTATCCACAGGCGCAAGCGGAATTCTGCGATCCGCGAGATCGTCGGCGCATGACGAATCACGGCGAAACCACTGGATCCTTCGAAAACGACGACACCGCCGGACGGGAGGGACGAAAGAGCCCCAACGGCCATGGAACGCCCGAGGGCCACACACAGCACCTTCAACACACCGAAAATGTCGAATCCACCATGTACGACGCACCTGCCGACACACATCGCGTCACGCTGCGCACCCCGGCCGAGTTGGTCGATGCCCTGCCGTACCTGCTCGGTTACCGCCCCGAGGACAGCATTGTGCTTGTCGCCCTCCACGACCGTGACGGACGCGGCAGGTTCGGCGGCCGGGCCCGGCTCGGTATTCCCGAGAATCCGGACGACTGGGTGCCCGTGGCCTCGCAGCTGGCGCACGGGCTGGTGACGGGAAGCGAACGCCGAGGTGCCCGCCCCGAACAGATGGTGGCCTACCTCTGCCAGGAACCGGGCAAGGGCGAAACAGGCAGGCAGGTCATGGAGCGGCTCCGCCCGCTGGCTCAGAACCTGCGCGTGGAGTGCGGCCTCCTCGGCGTACCGGTGATCGAGGCCCTGTGCATTTCGGACGGCCGCTTCTGGTCGTACTGCTGCGAGAACGAGCGATGTTGCCCCGTCGAAGGCCTGCCGACGGGAATGCCCGGCACCTCCGTCCTCGCCGCCGCGGCCACCTACGCCGGGATTCAGGTGCGCGGCACCCTCCGTGAGCTGCGGGCGAGGCTCCTGCCTTGGGAAACCACCGCAGCCCTGGAGCAGGAGGTCGCCCTGGACACCGCCAGCATGGCCCTCGTCCCCAGGATCCTGGACGAATCCAGTCGCCTGTGTGTGGCCGACGAGACATTGCAGCTGGCCGAACGGGTCATGAGCCGTCTCGCCGCAGCGCCGCCCGCCTCCGGCGCGCTCAGGGCGGACCTTCGCGACGACGATCTGCTCGGACACGACGAAGCCGCAGCGCTGATTCTGGGCCTGCAGGACCGCACCACCCGCGATCGCGCAGCCGAGTGGATGGAAGGCGACGAGGCCGGCCCCGCACTCCGGCTCTGGCGTGCGCTGGCCCGCCGCTGTGTCGGACCCTACGGCGAACACGCCGCGGCGCCTCTCACCCTCGCGGGCTGGGTCGCGTGGTCGACCGGGGACGACATCGAGGCCCGGGAGGCGCTCGCCATGGCGCTGGGTGCGGACCCCGGCTATCTGTTCGCCCGCCTCCTGCACCAGGCCGTCAACGAAGGACTGGATCCGGAGTCGATCCGCCGCTGCCTGCGCGCGGAACGCGAGGGCAGTGTTCGTGGCGCAGCCGAGCGACTCGACAGGCCCCAGGACACCGAATCCGCGGTGAGCCGCGACGCCGACGGATCCGAACCCGCGCCCGCCCCCGGGACGGCTGCGGGACCGACGTCTCGGCAGAAGCGCCCAGCACTTCCCTCCGGTGGCGCCGGGCGCCCCTGCTCGTCGGGGGTGTCGGCATGCGAGGACAAGGGGGGTGTCGACAAGCCCCGTGCAATGCCGAAGGGTGGCACGGGGCCGGGGGCCGGGCGGAGCGGCAGTACACGTCCGCGCACGGTCGGGAAGGCAGCGCTGCGGCGTCGCGGCGCCCGTAAGGGGGGCGTGGGTTCTGGGGGCAGCCGTATCGAGGGGGACGCGTGAGCGACTGGCGGGAGGGTGCGGATGTGCGTCGTCGGACCGGCGCCTTCCCGTCGGGGGTGGTGGCTGGGCGATCTGCCCGAATCGACGCCGAGAGTGTGTGCTCTGGCCGCCATTCGGTGGGGTTGCCCGGTCACGGGCCGTACCGGCATACCGCCACGCCATTCCGGAGCGCCACTCCTGGCCCCGAACCCGCCCGAGGCGCACAGAGCGCAGAGGAAGCCGTCCTCGGCATCCGTCCCGATGCCCCGGCGGCGCCGTCACACTGCGTCCCATGCCCAGCGCGCCGCTCGGCGAGCTCGGACTGACGGGACTGCGGCTCGCGGAGGCCCCTTCTCCGTACGGGGCAGTCGCCTCGGCCTCGCCATGGTCGAGGAGGCGGCCGACGGGCTGCAGTTGGAGGGGACCTGGTACCGCGATGGTGAGTGTGGGTGACTCTGCGCGCCGATGGAGGGCGCGACGTAGTGCGGCGGTCGACTCTGTGACCTCGTGCGGCGACCAGGCGTGCGATCCACACGTCAACGACCGTGACCTCGAATGATGCGTCCGCACACGACGGCCGGGAGCTGCGGGAGACCCTGCTGCACGGATCCGGACCAGCCGCCGATGCGGCCCACGAAGGGAGTGTTTATCGTCAGGCAGACGACTATGATCGCGACATGCCCTACGACCCGTCAGCCTTTCCGCCCTTTGCCGTCACCGTGGACCTGGTCGTGCTGACCGTGCGCCGCCATGCTCTGTGTGCGCTGGCGGTACGCAGGGGCGAGCCGCCGTTCCAGGGGCGCTGGGCGCTTCCCGGCGGCTTCGTACGGGCCGACGAGGATCTGGCTCAGGCCGCCGCGCGCGAGCTTGCCGAGGAGACGGGGCTGCGCGTCCATGATCCGTCCGTCCCTGCCCAGGACAACGGCGCTCATCTGGAACAGCTCGCGACGTACGGCGACCCCAAGCGGGACCCCCGGATGCGTGTGGTCAGCGTCGCCCATCTCGCGCTGGCCCCCGACCTGCCCGCGCCGCGCGCCGGCGGCGACGCCAGCAACGCGCGCTGGGCGCCGGTCGAGGAACTGCTGCAACAGGGCGGCTACGGCCGCGACGGCGAACCGGTGGCCCCACTCGCTTTCGACCACGCCCAGATCCTCTCGGACGGCGTGGAGCGCGCCCGGTCCAAGATTGAGTACTCGTCCCTGGCCACGGCGTTCTGCCCGCCCGAGTTCACCGTCGGCGAGCTGCGCCGCGTCTACGAGGCTGTCTGGGGTGTGGCGCTCGATCCCCGCAACTTCCACCGCAAGGTGACGGGCACGCCCGGCTTCCTCGTCCCCACCGGCGGTACGACCACACGTCAGGGTGGCCGCCCGGCCCAGCTCTTCCGCGCGGGCGGTGCCACGCTCCTGAACCCGCCGATGCTGCGTCCCGAGGTGTGACGCCGGCTCCAGCCAACGGGCAGCCGACCGGAGGTGCACGGAAGGGCCAACACGGGTTGATCCATCCGATCACGCTCGTGTACTGGAGCCATTGATGCCCGAAAAATCCGAAATGGCCCGCTATCTTGCTACAGGTGATCCAGGCATTCGGACTGACCAGCAATTCCCGCAAAGGCCTTCCGCCTGCCGTCGACGACGTCTCCTTCGAAGCGCGCGCCGGCTGCGTCACCGCGCTGCTCGGCGACCCTGGCGCGGGTAAGACGACCGCGCTCAGACTGATGCTCGAACTCCAACAGGGTCGCGGAGTCACCTACTTCAGAGGCCGTCCGCTCCATCGCATCGCTCATCCCTCGCGCGAAGTCGGTGTCCTGCTGGGCGATGTGCCGGGGCACCCGGGCCGAACGGTACGCAGTCACCTGAGGATGCTGTGCGCCGCCGCCGGGATCTCGGTCCGGCGTGCCGACGAAGTCCTCGAGGTGGTCGGTCTCGTCAGCCTGAGCGAGGAACGACTCGGCACGCTCTCCCGAGGCATGGACCGGCGGCTCGGCCTGGCCTGCGCCCTGTTGTCCGACCCCCACACTCTCGTGCTCGACGAGCCCTCCGACGGACTCTCGGCGCGTGAGAGCCGCTGGCTGTACGGCATGCTGCGCGCGCACGCGGGCCAGGGCGGTACGGTCCTGGTCACCACGGCCGACCCCAAGGAGGCCGCGCGCACCGTGGACCGCGTCGTCACCCTGGAGCGGGGCAGGCTCGTCGCCGACCAGGAGGCGACCGAGTTCGCCCGTACCCGGCTGCGGCCACGTGTCGCCGTTCGCAGTCCGCAGTCCGCCCGGCTCGCCGCCTTGCTCACCAGGGAGGCCCGGACGGCGCAGCGCTCCGTCGAAGTCGTACAGGAACGCGGCAATCGCCTCTCCGTGTACGGCAGCACCTGCGCCGACGTCGGTGAGACGGCGTACCGGCACGGCATCCTCGTGCTCCAACTCGCCGACGAGATCGGGGACATGGGGCCGGGCGCGGGAGCGGCCGCTCCGGAGGGGCCGCAGGCGGTCCATGAGCGGTCGGCCACCGCGGAAAGGCCCGACCCGGAGACGCGCTGGACGGCCCACCTTCCGCAAGGACCTGACGATGCGTCACGCAGCCGCACTGCCACGCACTCGGCAACTGTCGACAAAACGCCTCCCGATGCGACTCCGGCGACAACGCCCGCCGCCACCCCCTCGTCGGGCAGCACCACGCCCCACGCCGCAACGCCCCACACCGACGCCGACTCCGACGCGGACTCGGTCCCCGGCCCTCGGTCGGATGCCGCGGCTTCCCAGGGCACGGTCGCCACGTCCCACGCCACGGCGTCCCTCTCGGCCGGCCACACCCCGCACGCCGACGCCGACCATGGCGTGGACTCGGTCCCCGGCCCTCGGTCGGATGCCGCGGCTTCCCAGGGCACGGTCGCCACGTCCCACGCTGCGACGTCCCCCTCGGCCGGCCACACGCCACACGCCGACGCCGACCACGGAGCGGACTCGGTCGCGGCCCCCCGGCCGGATGCCGCGGCTTCCCAGGCCGCAGCCCGCACGTCGCCCGCCGACCCACCCCCGACGACCAACCACTCACCGCACCCCGACGCGTCGACAGGCCCGGAGTCACAACCCTCCGCCTCCGTGGTCACGCCCTCCGCGAAGCAACCCGCTCATCCCACCCCCCCTGCTGCCCATCGCCCTCCACCCGCCGCTCGCGCCACCCCCTCCGCCGCTCGCCCCGCCTCGGCCGCCACCGACCCGGCCCCCTTGCCCGCCCACCCCGCCCCAAACGCCCCGCGTATCCCCGACGCCCTCCCTCCGCTCCCACCCCCCATCTCCGTCCGCCCAGCTCCCAGCCCTCTCCGCCCTCTGCGATACGAGCTGCGGCGGGCTGCCGGAGTGAGTACCGGATTTGTCACGGGGGCCGTCGTACTCGTCGTGTCCGCGCTGACCGCCGTATTTCTCGCCGGCGTCGGACACACACCACAGGCACGCCTCCTCGCCGCATGGCCGCAGGAGGTGCCGCTGCCGCCCGCGGCGCTCGGTGCGGGCCTGCTCGGGGCGCTGGCCTTCGGAGACGAGTTCCGCTACCCCGCACTGGCGGCGGACCGCGGCACGGTGCCCCGTCGGCTGGGGCTGCTCGCCGCCAAGCTCCTCGTCTCCGCGGCCACTGCGCTGATCCTGGCCGTCCTCACATTGGGCTGCGACGCCGAAGTGCTCTATCTCGTATACGGACGGGAGCTCGTGCAGGTTCCCTCGGACTGGCTCTCCCTGACCGCGAGTTGGCTCGGGCTCACGGTGGGATGTGCCTGGGCCGGTGTGCTGGCCGCCGGCGTCTTCCGGTCCGCAGCGGGCGGGCTTGCCGCGGTGGTCGCCGTGCCGATTGTCGTCGTACCCCTCGTACAAAAGGCCTTCGAGGGGCCTTCCGTGCGGACCGCGGCCGGTCTTCCCGTGCGGGCGCGCGAGCTGTTCCTGCTGCAGTGGCCCTTCGGCGGAGAGCGCTATCTGTCCGCCTTGGCCCGGGTGATTGTCCAACCCGTGGGCGGCGCCCTGACATTGTCCCTGACCGCCCTGCTCTGCGCGTTTCTGCTCACGACCCTACGGAGCAGGGCCCGATGAACACCGTCCGCATCCTTCCGGTCCCGGACTGTGCACAACTCCCTCGGGAAAGCCCATTTCTTTCCGATAAGGCGTCAATTGCGACGGGGTGAGCGATCACCCTTTCGTGTGCTTTTCACCAAAGACCTCAAGGCAGTTGAAGAGGGCGCCGACAAAGGATCCGTGAGTACCCTTGCGCACACCATGATGACCCCCGCCCGCTCCGCAGACTCCGGCCTCTCCGGCCCGGGCGAAGCCGACCGCTACCCCTACGCCGAGGCCCCTGCCCCCGACCGCGTCGGCGCCCCCGCCTGGGAGGGCGCGGACCCCGAGCTGGGCCGTGCGGGCCGGCGCGCCGCGGGCAGCCGCGGGCGCGGACTGCACGGCCAACTCGTCCAGCAGCTGGGCCAGATGATCGTCTCGGGCGACCTCGGGGCCGACCGTCCGCTGGTGCCCGAGGAGATCGGCCAGCGCTTCGAAGTCTCCCGCACCGTCGTCCGTGAGTCGCTCCGCGTCCTGGAGGCCAAGGGCCTGGTCAGTGCCCGCCCCAATGTGGGCACGCGCGTGCGTCCCGTCAGTGACTGGAACCTGCTCGACCCGGACATCATCGAATGGCGGGCCTTCGGGCCGCAGCGTGACGATCAGCATCGTGAGCTGAGCGAGCTACGGTGGACGATCGAACCGCTCGCCGCGCGGCTCGCCGCCGGGCACGGACGCGAGGATGTCCAGCAGCGGCTGGCCGACATGGTGGAGATCATGGGCCACGCCCTGGGGCGAGGTGACGCGCTCACCTTCGCTCGCGCCGACGCCGAGTTCCACTCCCTGCTCATCCAGGTCGCGGGCAACCGCATGCTGGAGCACCTCTCCGGCATCGTCTCCGCCGCCCTCCAGGTGTCGGGCGGCCCTGCCACGGGCTGTGACCGGCCGAACGAGAGCTCCCTGGCCCACCATGGCCGCATCGTCGACGCCCTGGCCGCCGGCGACGGTGCCGCGGCCGAGGCGGCGATGCGGCAGCTGCTCACCGTCCACCCCGAGGTGGAGCGCGTGGTGCCCGCCCCGCGCGAGCACTGACCGCACACCGCGGGGCGTCGCGGCCGAAAGGTGTTTCCTTCCCCGGCATCGCTCGGCCGGCGAGCCGTCCTCCGTCGGACCCCGCAGGATCCTTCTCGATCCGCGGGGTCCGACGGCGCGACGCGGTGAGGCCTTGAGGCCCGACGGTGTGCGCGGCGCGGTGGCGCCCTGAGGGTGATGCCGGTCGAGGCCACCCACCGGGCGACCTCTCTGCGCCCCCAGGCGTCCTCCTCTGTCTGTGTCTGACCGTTTTTGAGCGCTTACGTGGTGTGACTCGGGCCACGCAGATTGGGCGTAACGCTCGCGGCGGCACCGCGATGACCTAAGAGGTGACAGCCGCGGAGGGAATACGGACGCCATTCATGGCGCTGTGCATCTTCCCGGCCCCCGCCCGCGCCGTCGGCCATCCCCAGTCGGCGGTCGGCTCCTGTCCGCCGTGGACGGGGCCGAAGTCGTTTTCCAACATTCCGAGAGGTTGTTCGTGTCGGCCAGCACATCCCGTACGCTCCCGCCGGAGATCGCCGAGTCCGTCTCTGTCATGGCGCTCATTGAGCGGGGAAAGGCTGAGGGGCAGATCGCCGGCGATGACGTGCGTCGGGCCTTCGAAGCCGACCAGATTCCGGCCACTCAGTGGAAGAACGTACTGCGCAGCCTCAACCAGATCCTCGAGGAAGAGGGTGTGACGCTGATGGTCAGTGCCGCAGAGCCCAAGCGCACCCGCAAGAGCGTCGCAGCGAAGAGTCCGGCCAAGCGCACGGCCACCAAGACGGTCGCGGCGAAGACGGTGGCGGCCGGCAAGGCCACCGCCTCCACGGCTGCCCCCGCCGCGCCTGCCGTCGACGATCCGGCCGAGGAAACAGCGCCTGCGAAGAAGGCTGCTGCCAAGAAGACGACCGCCAAGAAGGCGGCCGCCAAGAAGACCGTCGCCAAGAAGGCGGCGCCCGCGAAGAAGACCGCCGCCAAGAAGGACGACGCCGAGCTCATCGAGGAGGAGGTGCTCGAGGAGGCCAAGGGTGGCGCGGAGGAGCCCGAGGGTGCCGAGAGCGCCGGCTTCGTGCTGTCCGACGAGGACGAGGACGACGCTCCCGCCCAGCAGGTCGCCGCAGCCGGTGCCACCGCCGACCCGGTCAAGGACTACCTCAAGCAGATCGGAAAGGTCCCCCTGCTCAACGCTGAGCAGGAGGTCGAGCTGGCCAAGCGCATCGAGGCGGGTCTCTTCGCCGAGGACAAGCTCGCCAACTCCGACAAGCTCGCGCCCAAGCTCAAGCGCGAGCTGGAGATCATCGCCGAGGACGGCCGCCGTGCCAAGAACCACCTCCTGGAGGCCAACCTCCGTCTGGTGGTCTCCCTGGCCAAGCGCTACACCGGCCGCGGCATGCTCTTCCTGGACCTCATCCAGGAGGGCAACCTCGGTCTGATCCGCGCGGTCGAGAAGTTCGACTACACCAAGGGCTACAAGTTCTCCACGTACGCCACCTGGTGGATCCGTCAGGCGATCACCCGCGCCATGGCCGACCAGGCCCGCACCATCCGTATCCCGGTGCACATGGTCGAGGTCATCAACAAGCTCGCGCGCGTGCAGCGCCAGATGCTCCAGGACCTGGGCCGCGAGCCCACTCCGGAGGAGCTGGCCAAGGAGCTCGACATGACCCCGGAGAAGGTCATCGAGGTCCAGAAGTACGGCCGCGAGCCCATCTCCCTGCACACCCCGCTGGGCGAGGACGGCGACAGCGAGTTCGGTGACCTCATCGAGGACTCCGAGGCCGTGGTCCCGGCTGACGCGGTCAGCTTCACGCTCCTGCAGGAGCAGCTGCACTCCGTCCTCGACACCCTGTCGGAGCGCGAGGCGGGCGTCGTCTCGATGCGCTTCGGTCTCACCGACGGTCAGCCGAAGACCCTCGACGAGATCGGCAAGGTGTACGGCGTCACGCGTGAGCGCATCCGCCAGATCGAGTCCAAGACCATGTCGAAGCTCCGCCACCCGTCGCGTTCGCAGGTGCTGCGGGACTACCTCGACTAGGTCGCGGTCGTACGACGTCGAAGGCCCGGCACCCCTCGGGGTGCCGGGCCTTCGACGTGGGGCGGAGCGGGTGCGGCGCTCCGGCGACTGGATCACTCTGGGTTTCCCATGAATACCCCAGAGTGAGGAGTGCGCATGCGTCGTCCCTTTGTCCGTGCGCTGGCCCGGCCGCTCGTCCTGGCGGCCGCCCTGTCCGCGATACCGCTGGCCTCCGTCGCCCCGGCGGCCGCAGACGGCATTGTCGTGGGCGGCTTCCCGGTCGATGCCTCCGAGAGCCCCTGGGTGGTGGCCCTGTCCAGCCGTGACCGGTTCGGGGGTACGCGGTCGGGACAGTTCTGCGGCGCTGTGGCGGTCGGCCCGAAGACCGTCCTCGCCGCGGCCCACTGCCTTTCCGAGGACGCGCTGGGGGCACCGCTGGAGCAGACGCGCGACCTGAAGGTCATAACGGGGCGTACGGATCTGCGCTCGGCCGAGGGCCGGGAGATCCCCATACGCGAAAGCTGGGTGAATCCGAAGTACGACAGTGAAAGCAACGCCGGGGACTTCGCCGTGCTCACCCTCGCCGAGTCGTTGCCGCGCGGCGCGGTCATGAGCATGGCCGCCGCGGGCGATCCGGCATACGAGGCCGGTACCGGCGCCATGGTCTACGGCTGGGGCGATGTCACAGGGGCCGGGGACTACGCCGCCGGACTGCGGGCCGCACGTGTGCACGTACTGCCCCACACCCTTTGCGAGGAGGCCTACCCCAGCATGGGCGGCGGTGCGTATCTGGCCGACGCCATGGTGTGTGCGGGGGAGAAGGTGGGCGGCCGGGATGCCTGCCAGGGAGATAGTGGGGGGCCGCTGGTTGCCCAGGGCAAGCTGATCGGGCTTGTGTCCTGGGGGAGCGGCTGCGGACGGGCCGGCAGCCCGGGTGTCTACACGCGGGTGTCCGACGTCATCCGGAGGCTGGGCTGGGAGAGCGCCGTACAAAGGACGACGTAGGGGCCCTGGCGGAGCCCGAGCGGGACCGCCTGGGACGAGGACGGGCGGCCGACCCTGACAGCAGGGGCGGCCGCCCGGTCACCGGCCTGTATCGGGCTGGCTCGTCGTGGACGGAGGGTCAGCGCTCTTCTTCGGTAGCGCTGCCCGGAACGGTGGTGAGGCGTTCCGTCTCGTCCTGTATCTCGGCGGCGATCTTCTTGAGTTCCGGCTCGAACTTGCGGCCGTGGTGGGCGCAGAAGAGCAGTTCTCCGCCGCTGAGCAGGACCACGCGCAGGTACGCCTGGGCGCCGCAGCGGTCGCAGCGATCAGCGGCCGTCAGCGGGCTCGCGGGGGTCAGAACAGTAGTCACGTCGCCTCTTCTCTAGCTCGACGAGCTGTCGTACCAGGGTCAACATCCAACCAGCCCGAAAACGTTCCCGCTCGCGGCTTTTCCTCGAAAATTTTTTCCGAGGCGGCTGTCTGCTGCCGGTTGGCGGCGAATGTGCCGTATTGCGTGTCTATGTGTCTTACGGGTTCGCGCAGTCTGTCGGTGTCGGTCCTCCCGGCTGGCTTGCCGGTTTGTTCATGAGGACGTGCCCGGAGCCTAAATGGTTCATGCCTCGAAGGGAACGTGATGTGTGCTTCACTCCATCGAGGGATCGAACGTGTATGCGACTCTGGACTAGTCTGAGTTCGGAGCGAGGGTGGCGTTACAACGGCTCTACCAGGCCTCGGTACCCTCTGAGCGGCAACCGAAGCCGTGCCCTTACCCAGATGGGCCCCCAATGAAATTCAGCGAGGAGCGAACCGCGTGACCGCCGAAACGTCCGTGCCGTCCACAGCGCTGCTGGCAGGAGCAGACCGGGACGGTTCCAACTACACCGCGCGGCACCTGCTCGTCCTGGAGGGGCTGGAGGCCGTTCGCAAGCGACCTGGCATGTACATCGGCTCGACGGACAGTCGTGGCCTGATGCACTGCCTGTGGGAGATCATCGACAATTCCGTGGACGAGGCCCTCGGCGGGTACTGCGACCACATCGAGGTGATCCTGCACGACGACGGCTCGGTGGAGGTGCGGGACAACGGCCGGGGCATCCCGGTCGACGTCGAGCCCAAGACCGGCCTCTCCGGTGTCGAGGTCGTCATGACCAAGCTGCACGCCGGCGGCAAGTTCGGCGGCGGCTCGTACGCGGCCTCCGGCGGCCTGCACGGCGTCGGCGCCTCTGTCGTGAACGCCCTGTCCGCCCGGCTGGACGTCGAGGTCGACCGCGGCGGCCACACCCACTCCATCAGCTTCCGGCGGGGCGTCCCCGGCGCCTTCGCCACGCTGGGACCGGACGCGAAGTTCGAGCCCGAGGGCGGCCTGCGCAAGGCGAAGAAGATCCCCAAGACCCGCACCGGCACGCGCGTGCGGTACTGGGCCGACCGCCAGATCTTCCTCAAGGACGCCAAGCTCTCCCTGGAGAACCTGCACCAGCGCGCGCGCCAGACCGCGTTCCTGGTGCCCGGCCTGACGATCGTCGTCCGGGACGAGTACGGCCTCGGCGAGGGCGGCAGCAAGGGCGAGGAGTCCTTCCGTTTCGACGGCGGCATCAGCGAGTTCTGCGAGTTCCTGGCCACCGACAAGCCGGTCTGCGACATCCTCCGCCTGACCGGACACGGCACCTTCAAGGAGACCGTCCCCGTCCTCGACGAGCACGGCCAGATGACTCCCACCGAGGTCACCCGCGAGCTGGGTGTCGACGTCGCCCTCCGCTGGGGGACCGGCTACGACACGACCGTCAGGTCGTTCGTCAACATCATCGCCACGCCCAAGGGCGGCACCCATGTCGCCGGCTTCGAGCAGGCCGTCACCAAGACGGTGAACGAGGTGCTGCGCACCAAGAAGCTGCTCCGCGTCGCCGAGGACGACGTCGTCAAGGACGACGCCCTGGAGGGCCTCACGGCGGTGGTCACCGTCCGCCTCGCCGAGCCGCAGTTCGAGGGGCAGACCAAGGAGGTGCTCGGCACCTCGGCGGCCCGTCGCATCGTGAACAACGTGGTCTCCAAGGAGCTCAAGGCCTTCCTCACCGCCACCAAGCGGGACGCCGCCCAGCAGGCCCGCGTGGTGCTGGAGAAGGTCGTCGCCGCCGCGCGCACCCGCATCGCCGCCCGCCAGCACAAGGACGCGCAGCGCCGCAAGACGGCACTGGAGTCCTCGTCGCTGCCCGCCAAGCTCGCCGACTGCCGCAGTGACGACGTGGACCGAAGTGAGCTCTTCATCGTCGAGGGAGACTCCGCGCTCGGCACTGCCAAGCTCGCCCGGAACTCCGAGTTCCAGGCGCTTCTGCCGATCCGCGGCAAGATCCTCAACGTCCAGAAGTCGTCCGTCACGGACATGCTCAAGAACGCCGAGTGCGGCGCGATCATCCAGGTCATAGGGGCGGGGTCGGGCCGGACGTTCGACATCGACGCGGCCCGCTACGGCAAGATCATCATGATGACCGACGCCGATGTGGACGGCTCCCACATCCGCTGCCTGCTCCTGACGCTGTTCCAGCGCTACATGCGGCCCATGGTCGAGGCGGGCCGGGTGTTCGCCGCGGTGCCGCCGCTGCACCGGATCGAGGTCATCCAGCCCAAGAAGGGCCAGGACAAGTACGTCTACACGTACTCGGACCGTGAGCTGCGCGACAAGCTCATGGAGTTCCAGAGCAAGGGCATCCGGTACAAGGACTCGATCCAGCGCTACAAGGGTCTCGGTGAGATGGACGCCGACCAGCTGGCCGAGACAACCATGGACCCGCGCCACCGCACCCTGCGCCGGATCAACCTCTCCGACCTGGAGGCCGCGGAGCAGGTGTTCGACCTGCTGATGGGCAACGACGTCGCCCCGCGCAAGGAGTTCATCTCCAACTCGGCGGCGACGCTGGACCGGTCGCGTATCGACGCGTGACCGGTGCGCTGGACCAGAGCCGGGGGCGGGTGACTGTCGTCCTCGGCTCCAGCAGCGGATTCGGTCACCTGATGGGGTGAAGGGCAGAGGGAAGAAGAGTCAGGGATCTTCCCGGTCTGTCCATGCTTGGGCATGCACGCAAGCAACGATCGTTCCTGCGAAGGCGGGGCCGGTCACGAGAGTCCGTTCGAGAAGACCGGGGATCGCTACCTGTACGGCGATCCCTGGTACGACGCCCTGGCCTCCGGCTGGGGCGAGTCGGGTGGCGCGGCGGAGCTGGTGACGCCCGTTCCGGCGGCGCGTACGGGAGGGCCCGAGCCCGCGGACGGGGCGGTGGCCGCGGGCCAGGTCTACCTCGAGGTGCAGCGCAGCGCTGCCTTTCAGGAGGTGCGCAGCCGGTACCGGAGGTTCGTGGTGCCGGCGGTGGCCGGCTTCTTCGTCTGGTACGTGGCGTACGTCGTCGCGGCGACGACGGCTCCGGGGCTGATGGCCCGTCCCGTGGTGGGCGCGGTGAATGTGGCGATGCTGGCCGGGCTCGGGCAGTTCCTCAGCACCTTCCTGCTGACCTGGGCGTACGCCCGGCATGCACGCCTGCGCAGGGATCGGGCCGCGCTCGAACTGCGCTGGGAGACCCAGGAACTGGCCCGCAGCGTGCGAGGCGGTGCGGCGTGACGGGAAATCATCAGACGCTGGCACTGCTGTTGTTCAGCGGGTTCGTCGCCATCACGCTGGGGATCACGGCCTGGGTGAGCCGCAACCGGCGTGGTTCGGCGGAGGAGTTCTACGCGGGCGGACGTCTCTTCTCGCCCATGGAGAATGGGTTTGCCATCGCCGGCGACTACATGTCGGCCGCCTCCTTCCTGGGCATCGCCGGGCTCATTGCGCTCTTCGGCTACGACGGGCTGCTGTACGCGGTGGGCTTCCTGGTGGCGTGGCTCGTGGTGCTGTTCCTGGTCGCCGAACTGGTGCGCAACTGCGGCAGGTTCACCCTGGCCGACGTCGTCGCCGCGCGGATGCGGGAGCGGCCGGTGCGGATCGCGGCGGGAACTTCCTCCGTCACCGTGTCCGTTCTGTATCTGGTGGCGCAGATGGTGGGTGCGGGCAGCCTGGTCGCGCTGCTGCTGGGCAGGACGAGCGAGGCGGCGCAGTCCTGGACCGTCATCGGTGTCGGGGCGCTCATGGTCATCTATGTGTCGTTGGGAGGGATGCGGGCCACCACGTGGATTCAGATCGTGAAGGCGGTCCTGCTGATGGGCGGGGCGATCGCCCTGACCGTGCTCGTCCTGGTGCGGTTCCACGGTGACTTCGACCACCTGTTGCGCTCCGCGGCCGAGCGCAGCGGTCACGGTGACGCGTTCCTGGCGCCGGGGCTGACGTACGGCGGGGACTGGACCGCCCGTTTCGACTTCATCAGCCTCGGTCTCGCCCTGGTGCTGGGCACGGCGGGGCTGCCGCACATTCTGTCCCGGTTCTACACCGTGCCCACCGCGCGGGCGGCGCGGCGTTCGGTCGTGTGGGCGATCGGGCTCATCGGCGGCTTCTACCTGATGACGATCGTCCTCGGGTTTGGTGCGGCGGCGATTGTGGGACCTGGGGCGGTACGAGGCTCGAACGCGGCCGGCAACACGGCGGTTCCGCTGCTGGCACTCGACCTGGGCGGCGGCGCGGATTCCACCGGAGGAACGGTTCTCTTCGCGATCGTCGCCGCCGTCGCCTTCGCCACCATCCTCGCGGTGGTCGCCGGAGTCACGCTCGCCTCCTCGGCGTCCGTGGCCCACGACCTGTACGCGTCACTGCGCCGTCGGAAGGCCGAGCAGCGCAGCGAGGTGAGCGTCGCACGGGCGGCCGCGGTGGGTATCGGCGTGGTCGCGATCGCGCTCGGCATCCTCGCCCGCGACCTCAACGTCGCCTTCCTTGTGGGGCTCGCCTTCGCCGTCGCCGCGTCCGCGAATCTGCCGGTGCTGCTCTACTCGCTGTTCTGGCGTGGCTTCACCACCCGCGGCGCGGTGTGGGCCGTCTACGGCGGGCTCGTCCCGGCCGTGGCACTCGTGCTGCTGTCACCGGTCGTGTCCGGCAGCCCCGAATCGCTGTTCCCGGACCTGGACTTCCAGTACTTCCCGCTGCAGAACCCGGGCCTCGTCTCGATCCCCCTGGGCTTCCTCGCGGGCTGGCTCGGCACGGTCACCTCGGCGGAGGCACCGGACGAGGCCAAGCACGCGGAGACCCAGGTGCGGTCCCTGACCGGGGCGGGTGCCGTGTAGGAACCGGAGCCCCTCCCGACCGTGTCCTCAGGTGCGGGTCGCCCACACATAACGGTGCTCCGGGCGGCCCGCGTCGCCGTACTTGAGGGTCAGCGTGGCCCGTCCCGTGCGTTCCAGGAGCTTCAGATAGCGCTGAGCGGTCTGACGGCTCACCCCGGTCCGTTCGGCGATCTCCTGGGCCGACAGCGGGCCCTCGGCGTTCATCAGGGACTGCCGTACGAGCTCGGCGGTGGTGGGGGAGTGCCCTTTGGGCAGATCCGGCTCCGACGGCGCGGACAGCGCGCCGAAGATGCGATCCACCTCGGCCTGTTCCGCCTCACCGCCGCTGTCGAGGGTCCTGCGCAGCTCCGCGTACGCCTCCAGCTTGGCGCGCAGCCCTGCGAAGGCGAACGGCTTCACCAGGTACTGCAGCGCGCCCTGCCGCATCGCCGCCTGGACCGTCGAGATGTCGCGAGCCGCCGTGACCATGATCACGTCCGTCTGGTGGCCGCGCCGGCGCATCTCCTGCACGACCGCGAGACCCGTCTCGTCGGGCAGGTAGTGGTCCATGAGAACCAGGTCCACCTGAGGCAGCGCCTCCAGTTGACGCAACGCCTCCGCCGCGCTGTGCGCCTCCCCGGCGACACGAAAGCCCTGCACCTTCTCGACGTACGCGGCGTTCACCCGCGCGACCCTGGTGTCGTCGTCCACGACCAGGACCTCGATCATCGCGACTCCTCCTCGGCGGCGGCCGGTTGACCTGATGGCACGGTGAGGGACGGTTCCGGGTCCGGTTCGGCCGGCGCCAGCGCCTCGGGCAGGACGACAATGAACTCGGCGCCGCCGCCCGCCGCCTCGCCCACGGTGGCCGACCCGCCGTGGCGCTCCGCCAGCCTGCGGACCACGGCGAGCCCGATGCCCCGCTCCCGGTGCGCCGGCGGCCGCTTCGTGGACCACCCCTCGGTGAAGATCAACTCTCGCAGCTCCGGCGGAACTCCGGGCCCCGTGTCCCGCACCGTGAGCACCGCGGTACGCCCTTCGGCGTGCAATTCGACCTCCACGCGCGCGTGCGGCGTGCCCGCGACGGCGTCGAGCGCATTGTCCACCAGGTTGCCGACGATCGTGACGAGCCCCCTGGCGTCGATCACCCGGTCCGGGAGCCGGCTGCGGCCCGAGATGCTCAGCGCGACGCCCCGCTCGGCGGCGACGGTCGCCTTGCCGACCAGCAGGGCGGCCAGCAGCGGGTCCTTGATCTTCTCGGTGATCTGTTCCGCAGTGTCCCGGTGGGCGCCGACGACCTCTCCGGCGAACTCCACGGCGTCGTCGTACATCTCCAGTTCGAGCAGCCCCAGGAGGGTGTGCATACGGTTGGCGTACTCGTGGTCCTGGGCGCGCAGGGCGTCGATCAGGCCGCGCGTGGAGTCCAGCTCCCGGCCGAGCTCCTCCAGCTCGGTGCGGTCGCGCAGGGTGGCCACGGCGCCGCCGTCGCCGGTGGGCATGCGATTGGCCACCAGGACGCGCGGGCCGCGCACGGTGAGCAGGTCGGTGCCCGTGACCCGGCCGGCCAGCACGTCGGCCGTACGGCCCTCGCCGAGCGCCTCGTCGGGGGAGCGGCCCACGGCCTGGTTCCCGATCCCCAGCAGGCGCTGCGCCTCGTCGTTCAGCAGGCGGATGCGGCCGGTGCGGTCCAGCGCGACGACACCCTCCCGGATGCCGTGCAGCATCGCCTCGCGCTCCGCCAGCAGGCCCGCGATGTCCGAGAAGGCCAGGTCCCGGGTCTGCCGCTGGACCCGCCGGGAGATGAGCCAGGCGGCCAGCGCACCGACGGCCAGGGCACCGCCGGCGTACGCCAGCAGCTCGGGGATCGCGTGGATGAGCCGGGCGCGGACACTGTCGTAGGCGATACCGACCGAGACGGCTCCGACGACGTTTCCGTCGCCGTCGCGCAACGGCACCTTGCCGCGCGCGGAACGGCCCAGGGTGCCCTCGTCGATCTCCATGACCTCCCGGCCGGCCAGCGCCTCGCTGGGGTCCGTCGAGACGTGCCTGCCGATCTCCGCGGGCTCGGTGTGCGACCAGCGCACGCCCCGCCGGTCCATCACCACCACGTACTCGGCCTTGGTGGCCTTCCGGATCCGTTCCGCCTCCCGCTGGACCGGCCCGTCGGCCGTCGCGGGCGTCCGCTGCAGCTCCTCGGCGAGCTGCGGCTGGGCCGCGGTGGTCTGCGCGATCGCGAGTGCTCGTCGCATGGCCTGGTCGTCCAGCTGGTCACTCAGCGGTGCGAGGAACAGTCCGGTGGCGAGCACCGCGACTCCCGCGGCGATCGCCACCTGCATCAGCAGCACCTGCGAGAACACCCGGCGTGGCAGGCCGAGGCGCAGGCGGCGTATGGGGTGAGTCCGGCTCATACCCATGACGGTACGTGGGGGAACGGTTCTGCCGTAGAGGGGAGGTGCGGACCTCGCCCCCGGGCCGGGCCGGGCCGGGAGGTCAGCCGGCGAGCGCCGTCGGTGTCAGTTCGCGCACGGCCACCACGTCCATCCGCGCCGGGGCGCCGAGGACCGAGGTTCCGCAGCTCTCCGGGCGGGGCGGCAGGGATGCGCCCTGGGCCACCACGACCCGCCAGTGGCGTCCGTCGGCATGCGCCACGGTCACCTCCCAGCGAGGCGCCGCACCGTCCGTCCGTACCGCGTTCTCGGTCCGTACGACGCTCAGCGCGTCCGCCGCAAACTCGTGCACCGCCGTACGCACGGCCAGCTCGGCAGCCTGACCGGGCCGTTCCCAGGCCGAGCTCCCGCGGCACCCCTCCAGGACGATCCGGCCCTCCCGGACCCCGTGCAGGACCTCCTTGACGGTGTGGGCCTCGGCGCGGCCGTATGCGTAGCCGTACGGCAGGACGAGCACGGTCGGCGAGAAGCGATGACCGCCCAGATGAGTGACCTCCCAGATGCCCCCCACCCCGGAGGCGGCGAGCTCGGTCGCGAGGGGACGGCCGAGGAGGGCGCAGCAGCGGTCGCGCTTGCCGTTGGTGCAGACGAGCGCGAGCGGACCGCCGGTGTGCGGGCGGCCTTGAAGCGCCGTGTCGAAGGTGCGGTGGTCACCCGAACCGAGCGCGGCGAAGTCGAGGTCGAGCAACCGCTCCGGGTCGGCGGTCGTGGCCGTGTGCAGCCACGCGTTGCCCGGTGTGGTGTGGGCCGCGTACAGCCGGCGCACCGCGGGCGTACCGCAGTCGGCGTGGCGCCCGGGACGGCGGATGAGCGCGATCCGTACGCCCGTGCCCTTGGCGGCCGCCTCCAGGGCTCGGCCCAGCGCAGGGTCCAAGTGGCTCGAAGTGAGCGCCCTGGCGCCCCACGGACCCGGCTGCTCCAGCAGGAGCCAGGTCCTTGCTGTGGCCGCGGTTCCGGAAATGGGCTCGTCGAAGTCCCGCGAGACGGTCGCGCACGTACTCACAGAGGTGAGCCTAACCTGACTTCGTTCAGGGTGACTTCCGGCCCCGTCCGTGTCCTACTCCGGCAGGGGCTGCGGCGGCTTTGCGCCCACGTAGTGGCCGCTGGGGCGCATCCGCAACGGCCGCTCCCGGTACTCCTCCAGCGCGTGGGCGATCCAGCCCGCCGTACGGGCCACTGCGAAGATCGTCTCCCCGGCCGTGGCCGGCATCGCGCAGGACGTGGTGAGCACGGCCAGTGCCAGGTCGACGTTGGCGTGCAGCGGGGTGCGACGGGCGGCGGTGGCCGCCACGTCCCGGGCGGCGGCCAGGGCGGGCGCTGCCTGGGGGATGTCCTCCAGGAGGCGGAACAGGGCACGCGCGCGTGGATCCTCGCCGGTATAGAGCCGGTGGCCGAGCCCCGGGACGCGGCGGCCGGCCCGGAGCTCCTCCGCGACCACGGGCGCCGCGTCGCCCTGGTCGAGGACGTCCAGCAGCATCCGATGGGCGAGCCTGCTGGCCGCCCCGTGCAGGGGGCCCTCGATCACGCCGAGCCCGGCGGAGACGGCGGCGTAGGCGTGTGCGCGGGCCGACGCCGCCACGCGCACCGCGAGCGTCGACGCGGCCAGGTCGTGGTCGACGAGCAGGCCGAGAGCGGTGTCCAGGGCGCGCAGCGACGCCTCGTCGGGGTCCCGCCCGCTGAGCCGCGCCCACAGCCGGTGCGCCAGCGGGCCCTCGTCGCGGTGGGCGCGGCGCACGGGCGGGAGGGCGGCGACGAGGGTGGGGATCAGGACGCGTGCCGTGCCCAGCACGGCTTCCTCGGAGAGGTCGAAGCGCAGGGGGTCCACGGTCGCGGCGGCGATCACGGCGACGCGCAGCCGGTCGGTGGGGCCGGTGTGTTCGGGCAGGGCGTCGACGGCGCGGCGGGCGACGGAGACGGATGCCTTGGGTGCGTCGAAAGTGACGCCCGGGTGCAGGTGTCCGGTCCACAGCCACTCGGCGATCTCCTCGTAGGAGTGGCGCGCGGCGAGCTCGGTCGCGTCGACCCCCCGGAAGTAGTACCGGTCCTTGTCGATGAGCGTGATGCGGGTGCGTACGGCCAGGTCGGTGCCGGTACCCGAATTCCTTCCGGTCTCCCGCCTGTTGCGCCGGGCGAGCGCCTTCACCTCGGCGGCGTCGAACGTGCTGCCCCGGCCGCCGGGCACTCGCTCGCTGCTGAGCTGACCGCGGCTCACATAGGCGTACACGGTCTCGGGCTTCACGCCGAGCAGTTCGGCGGCCTCCTTGGTGCTCAGCCGCTGTTCCCGCCGGAGGGGGTCCGGTTCTTGATCGTGCATGGGGTCACCGTATCCGCCTGGACGACACATTGATTGAGTCAATATTGACAGCTCTTAGTCAATCATAGACAGTCAAATCAAGTTCAGGGAGGAAATCATGTCCGTCAACAGGTCCGCAGCCACCTCTGTCGACGTACCGCGGGGACTCGCGGGTGTCGTCGTGACCGATACCCAGATCGGTGACGTACGGGGTCTCGAGGGCTTCTACCACTACCGCCAGTACTCCGCCGTCGAACTCGCACAGTCCCGCACCTTCGAGGACGTCTGGCATCTCCTGGTCCACGGTGAGCTGCCGGACGGCGAACGCGGTGCCGCCTTCGCCGCCGAGACGGCGGCGCTGCGGCGGTTGCCCGACGAGGTGTCGGCGGCGCTGCCCGCCATCGCGGCGGCCGGCGGACGCTCGGGCCCGCTCGCCGGGCTGCGTACGGCGCTGTCCCTGCTGGGTGCGGCGAAGGACTTCCGCCCCGTGTACGACATCGACGCGGACCGGCGCCGCGCCGACACCCTCGTGGCGGCCGCGGCCGTACCGACCGTACTCACGGCGTTGCACCGGCTGGGGAAGGGACTTGAGCCGGTACCGCCGCGCGAGGACCTGCCGCATGCGGCGAACTACCTCTACATGTTGACGGGCTCGGAGCCGGACCCGCAGCAGGCGCGGGCGATCGAGCAATACCTGATCTCAACCATTGATCATGGATTCAATGCATCAACCTTCACCGCCAGGGTCATCACGTCCACCGGCGCCGACGTCGCGGCGTGTCTCGTGGGGGCGGTGGGAGCGCTGTCCGGCCCGCTGCACGGGGGTGCGCCCAGTCGGGCGCTGGACACGCTGGACGCGATCGGCACGGTGGACCGGATCGACCCATGGATCCGGGAACGTGTCCTCGCCGGTGACCGCATCATGGGTTTCGGCCACCCCGTCTACCGTACGGAGGACCCTCGCTCCCGCATGCTGCGCGGCATTGCTCAGCGGTTCGGTGGCCCTCTGGTGGACTTCGCGGTGGAGGTCGAGCGCCGGGTGGAGGCGATCCTGGCCGAACTCAAGCCCGGGCGTGAACTGCACGCCAACGTCGAGTTCTACGCCGGCGTGGTGATGGAGCTCTGCGGCTTGCCCCGCGAGATGTTCACACCGACCTTTGCGGCGGCGCGGGTGGTGGGCTGGAGCGCCAACATCCTGGAACAGGCGCAGGACCCGAAGATCATCCGCCCGGCGGCGCGGTATGTGGGGCCGGGGGCGCCGGTCAAGGTGCCGGAGGCGGCCTGACGAACGCGTGCGGCCTGGTGTCGTTCCGACGCCAGGCCTCATCGGTGGGGGATCGAACAGGCGCGGGATGCCGGTCTGCTCGCCCGACGGGCTCCGGTTCGCCGGGCGGTTGCGGGCGGCCGGGGCGATGGACGGCACGAGTCTGGGGGGGTGGACGCGATCTCGTGCGCGGTGATATCAGGCGTCGGGGATGTCTGCCTTGGCGCGAATCAGGGTCTCCCGGCTCACGATCACGATGCGCTCGTAGTCCGCGCGGGAGGCGTCGGCAGGCAGTTCACGCTCCAGCGCCTCGGTGGCCTCCGTGCCGATGACGGCGAAATTGCCGTCGCTCAGCTCGAAGAGGTCAGGGCAGTTGGCTCCCGAGGTACTGCCACGGGCGCTCGGAGGCACACCGATGCGGCGCACGATCTTCAAGGGGTACCGGTCCTTACGGAAGGTTTGGGCACTGTATCGCGCTGCATTCTGACAGGTGCGGCTGCCTCAAGGGGCCCAAACTCACTCAGCAGGATCGTGGTGTCCCAAGAGTTGACCCGTGTGACATACGGGCGGCGTGGTGATCACGCTCCCGTGACATCGGCCGTGCGTGTGATCAAGCGGATCACACGCTGTCCGGTCATCAGATCGATGGCGGGTTGCCCACCACCCACCACTCGTCGGTGTCGGCTTCGTCGAGGTCTCTGATGAGACCATCGACCATCAGCCCGATCCTCGCCTCGTCGGACGACTGCTTCAGAGTCGCGCGCTGGGCCCTCGAGGCCTCCCAGTACTCCCGGAGGAGGGAACTCTGGAAGATCTCGCGCAGGCGTCCGAACAGCTCCTCCTGGTCCAGGATTCCTGCCTCGTAGAGGTGGTAGAGGTTGACGTACCAGGCGTTCGCGTAAAAGAACTGGCGTCGCTTCTCCGCCGGGATGCTCTTGTCGTAGGTGTCGATCACCGCGGCCAGCGAGGGATCGTCGATCGCCTTGGCCAGCAGTTCCCAGTGCATGCGCTGCTGATGAGCGATCGTCGTGCGGCGGGACGCGAGTTCTTCCAGTTCCAGTCGCTTCACTTGCAGGCGGGCCTCCTCAAGACGCCGCTGGCGGGCAACCAGCGTCACCGTGGCGGTCGCGAGCATCAGACCGGCTGCGGCGGAGGCCAGCCTCCCCGCAGTGTTCTTCCGTGTGGCCATGTCAACCCCCGAATCAGGCGGCCGTCCGCCGGTCGTCGGGGTGCGGGTCGACTGGAGGGGACCGGCGAGCGGTGGGCGGCGCTTGCCGTCTCCCAGAGTGCCGAGCGGCTCTGATCGGCGGGGAGGCGGAGAGGAGGCGCACGGAAGGAAGCGAGGGTCGCACGAACCGGCGCCTTGCCGAACGTCTGCCCCGCAAGTGCTGCTAACAATCGTTCACTTCGCGGGGATTCTTCGTGCTCGTATCCTGGGGCGGCATTCAATCCTCGGAGGGTGCGCCGGACCGCGGACCGGTGCACGCGTAGGCGTGAGAGAGGTCGCACGGTGGGGCAGAGCCCGAGCCCGCAGCAGATCCCGGTCGTCGTACTCGCCGGATTCCTGGGCTCCGGGAAGACGACGCTTCTCAACCATCTTCTCCACCGCAGCGGCGGCAGCCGTATCGGCGCGATCGTGAACGACTTCGGGGCCATCGAGATCGACGCGATGGCCGTGGCCGGTGCACTGGGGGACTCCACGGTCTCCCTGGGCAACGGGTGCCTGTGCTGTGCCGTCGACGCCAGTGAGCTGGACGGCTACCTCGAACGGCTGGCGCGGCCCGGCGCCGGTATCGACGTCATCGTCATCGAGGCCAGCGGGCTCGCCGAGCCACAGGAGCTGGTGCGCATGGTGCTGGCCGGCGAGAATCCCCGCGTGGTCTACGGCGGCCTCGTCGAGGTTGTGGACGCCGCCGAGTTCGACGCCACCCGCGCGAAGCACCCCGAGATCGACCGGCACCTCGGCCTGGCCGACCTCGTCGTGGTCAACAAGATCGACAGGACACCCGACGCCGGACACGCCCTCGCCCTCGTCCGCTCCCTCACCGACGGTGCCGCCGTCGTCCCGGCGACGTACGGCCGCATCGATCCGGAGTTCCTCTTCGACTGCCGGCCCTCGCAGGAGCGCATCGGGCAGCTGTCCTTCGACGACCTGCACGACCACGATCACGAGGGCGAGCACGGCGACCATCTGCACACCGCCTACGACAGCCTGTCCTTCGTCTCCGAAGTGCCGCTGAACCCGCGCAGGTGGATGGAGTTCCTCGACAGCCGGCCCGAAGGGCTGTACCGGATCAAGGGGTACGTCCACTTCGGTGCCCACGACCCCCGCAACCGCTACCTCGTGCACGCCGTCGGCCGGTTCCTGCGCTTCTATCCCGAGCCCTGGGCTGCAGGTGACAGTCGTCTCACCCAGCTGGTTCTCATCGGCTCAGGTATCGACGCGCCCGCCCTCGGCAAGGAGCTCGAGGTGTGCAAGGCAGACGCCCCGCACACCGCCGACGAGCACGGCATGTGGGGCGTCCTGCGCTATGTCCAGAGCTCCGAGCAGCCGGATTCCGGCGAACCGTCGTACTAGACCGGCCCCGCCACCGCTGCCACCGGCTTCGCCAGCGACACGCCCGAGCCGTCGCGGCGCGGGTCGAGCTCGGGGAGGTCGGTCGGCGAGCCGTTCTTCTGCGCGGCCCGCGCCGGGGTGGTGCCCGCCCAGGCGAAGGACAGGCAGTCCTCGCCCTTCAGGAACCGCTGGCAGCGCACGCCGCCGGTGGCGCGGCCCTTGCGCGGGTACTGGTCGAAGGGGGTCACCTTCGCGGTCGTCTGGACGGAGTCGTCCAGCGTGCCGCGCGAGCCCGCGACCGTGAAGACGACCGCCTCCGCCGCCGGGTCGACCGCGGTGAAGGAGATGACCTTGGCGCCGTCCGTCAGCTTGATGCCCGCCATACCGCCTGCCGGGCGGCCCTGGGGGCGGACCTGCGAGGCCTGGAAGCGCAGCAGCTGCGCGTCGTCCGTGATGAAGACCAGGTCCTCCTCGCCGGTGCGCAGCTCGACCGCGCCGACGATCCGGTCGCCCTCCTTGAGCGTGATGACCTCCAGCTCGTCCTTGTTGGCCGGGTAGTCGGGGACCACACGCTTGACGACGCCCTGTTCCGTGCCGAGTGCCAGGCCGGGGGAGGACTCGTCGAGCGTGGTCAGACAGACGACCGTCTCGTCGTCCTCCAGGGAGACGAACTCGGCGAGCGGCGCGCCTCCGGAGAGGTTCGGGGCCGTCGCCGTGTCCGGGAGCTGCGGAAGATCGACGACGTTGATCCGGAGCAGGCGGCCGGCCGAGGTGACCGCGCCGACCTCGCCGCGGGCCGTGGCCGGCACCGCCGAGACGATCACGTCGTGCTTGGTGCGCCGGGCGTCGGCGTCCTCCGCGAACGGCTCGCCGTTCGCCGTGCGGGCCAGCAGGCCCGTCGAGGACAGCAGCACCCGGCACGGGTCGTCCGCCACCTGGAGCGGTACGGCCGCAGCCGAGGTCGCCGCGGACTCCAGCAGGACCGTACGCCGCTCGGTGCCGAACTTCTTGGCCACCGCGGCCAGTTCGGAGGAGACCAGCTTGCGCAGCTCCGCGTCCGACTCGAGGATCCGGGTCAGCTCCGCGATCTCCGCGGTGAGCCGGTCCTTCTCGGCGTCCAGCTCGATGCGGTCGTACTTGGTGAGGCGGCGCAGCGGTGTGTCCAGGATGTACTGCGTCTGGATCTCGCTCAGCGCGAAACGCTCCATCAGGCGTTCCTTCGCCTGCGCGGAGTTCTCGCTGGAGCGGATCAGGCGGATCACCTCGTCGATGTCCACCAGCGCCGTGAGCAGGCCCTCGACCAGATGCAGCCGGTCGCGCTTCTTGCCGCGGCGGAACTCCGAGCGGCGGCGCACGACCTCGAAGCGGTGGTCGAGATAAACCTCCAGGAGCTCCTTCAGGCCCAGCGTGAGGGGCTGGCCGTCCACCAGCGCGACGTTGTTGATGCCGAAGGACTCCTCCATGGGCGTCAGCTTGTAGAGCTGCTCCAGGACCGCCTCCGGCACGAAACCGTTCTTGATCTCGATCACCAGGCGCAGCCCGTGCTCACGGTCGGTGAGGTCCTTGACGTCGGCGATGCCCTGGAGCTTCTTCGAGCCGACCAGGTCCTTGATCTTCGCGATCACCTTCTCCGGGCCGACGGCGAAGGGCAGCTCGGTGACGACGAGGCCCTTGCGGCGCGCCGTCACGTCCTCCACGGACACCGTCGCCCGCATCTTGAACGTGCCGCGGCCCGTCTCGTAGGCGTCGCGGATCCCGGACAGACCGACGATCCGGCCTCCGGTGGGCAGGTCGGGGCCCGGGACGTGGCGCATCAGGGCGTCGAGATCGGCGTTCGGGTGCCTGATCAGGTGGCGGGCGGCCGCGACGACCTCGCGCAGGTTGTGCGGCGGCATGTTGGTCGCCATACCGACCGCGATGCCCGAGGAGCCGTTGACCAGCAGGTTCGGGAAGGCGGCGGGCAGGGCCACCGGCTCCTGCTCCTGGCCGTCGTAGTTGGGGGTGAAGTCGACGGTGTCCTCGTCGATCGACTCCGTCATCAGGCTTGTCGCCTCGGCCATGCGGCACTCGGTGTACCGCATCGCGGCCGGCGGGTCGTCGTTGCCCAGCGAGCCGAAGTTGCCGTGGCCGTCGACCAGCGGCACACGCATGGAGAAGGGCTGGGCCATGCGCACCAGGGCGTCGTAGATGGAGGCGTCGCCGTGGGGGTGCAACTTACCCATGACCTCGCCGACGACGCGGGCGCACTTCACATAGCCGCGGTCGGGGCGTACGCCCATCTCGTTCATCTGGTAGACGATGCGGCGGTGGACGGGCTTGAGACCGTCACGGGCGTCCGGCAGGGCCCGGGAGTAGATGACCGAGTACGCGTACTCGAGGAAGGAGCCCTGCATTTCGTCCACGACGTCGATGTCGAGGATCCGCTCCTCGTACGAGTCGTCGGGCGGCGGGGTCTTCGTGCTGCGGCGGGCCATCGCTGCCGGCTCCTCCTGGTTTCTGGTCGCTCGCCTACGGGGCGCTCAGGTCGCTGTCGCGCCCCTTCGGCTCACGCTTGCTGAAGCGTTCGACGGATCTGACGCGGTCCATTGTGGACCGCGCCACTGACAACGCGGACCCTGGACCCCGTCGTCGGCAGCCCGGCCCCGCGCTGCCCGCAGGCTACGCCCTCGCGCCGGGTGACCCGCTTCTCGCTCTCGGCGTACGGGCTCCGGGAACTTCACACCTGGTCGGCGCGCTTGCATACAGTGGCAGGACGGCAGGAAATCGGCGGTTTCACCGACCGCACCGCGATCGAAGGGACGTACATGCCCATGGGTCACACGGCCACAGCCCAGGCAGGCTCCGGCGGCCTGACAGCGACCGAGCACCGCCTGGCCAATGGCCTGCGCGTGGTGCTCTCCGAGGACCACCTGACCCCGGTCGCGGCGGTGTGCCTCTGGTACGACGTCGGCTCGCGCCACGAGGTCAAGGGACGTACCGGTCTGGCTCACCTTTTCGAGCACCTGATGTTCCAGGGCTCCGCGCAGGTGAAGGGCAACGGGCACTTCGAGCTGGTGCAGGGCGCCGGCGGCTCGCTGAACGGCACCACCAGCTTCGAGCGCACCAACTACTTCGAGACCATGCCCACCCACCAGCTGGAGCTCGCCCTCTGGCTGGAGGCCGACCGGATGGGCTCGCTGCTCGCGGCCCTCGACGACGAGTCCATGGAGAACCAGCGGGACGTCGTCAAGAACGAGCGCCGTCAGCGCTACGACAACGTTCCCTACGGGACCGCTTTCGAGAAGCTGACCGCCCTCGCCTACCCGGAGGGCCACCCGTACCACCACACGCCCATCGGCTCGATGGCCGACCTGGACGCCGCGACCCTGGAGGACGCGCGCGCGTTCTTCCGCACGTACTACGCGCCCAACAACGCGGTGCTGTCCGTCGTCGGTGACATCGATCCGGAGCAGACGCTCGCCTGGATCGAGAAGTACTTCGGCTCCATTGCCTCCCACGACGGCAAGCCCGCCCCGCGCGACGGCGCGCTGCCCGAGATCATCGGCGAGCAGCTGCGCGAGATCGTCGAGGAGGAGGTCCCGGCGCGTGCCCTGATGGCCGCCTACCGGCTCCCGCACGACGGCACGCGCGCGTGCGACGCGGCAGACCTGGCCCTCACCGTCCTCGGCGGCGGCGAGTCGTCCCGCCTCTACAACCGGCTCGTACGGCGTGACCGTACGGCCGTGGCGGCCGGGTTCGGCCTGCTGCGGCTGGCCGGAGCGCCCTCCCTGGGGTGGCTGGACGTGAAGACCTCCGGTGACGTCGAGGTGCCGGTCATCGAGGCCGCCATCGACGAGGAGCTCGCCCGGTTCGCCGAGGAGGGCCCCACGGCCGAGGAAATGGAGCGCGCCCAGGCCCAGTTGGAGCGCGAGTGGCTGGACCGGCTCGGCACGGTCGCCGGCCGCGCCGACGAACTGTGCCGGTACGCCGTGCTGTTCGGCGACCCGCAGCTCGCCCTGACCGCCGTCCAGCGCGTGCTGGGCGTCACGGCCGAAGAGGTCCAGGAGGTCGCCAAGGCCCGCCTGCGCCCCGACAACCGCGCGGTGCTCGTCTACGAGCCGACCGCCGCCGAAGCCGCCGAAGCCGCCGAAGCTGCCGAAGCTGCCGAACCCACCGACGACAACAACGAGGAGGCGGCCCAGTGACCGAGCTCGCCACGATGGAGTTCCACCCCCAGCCCCGGGCGGGCGAGGCCAGGCCGTGGGCCTTCCCGGCGCCCACGCGCGGGACGCTCGACAACGGTCTGACGGTGCTGCGCTGCCACCGCCCCGGTCAGCGGGTCGTCGCCGTCGAGGTGCTCCTGGGTGCGCCCCTGGACGCCGAGCCGACCGGCCTCGACGGCGTCGCCACGATCATGGCGCGGGCCTTCTCCGAGGGCACCGACAAGCACTCCGCCGAGGAGTTCGCCGCCGAGCTGGAGCGCTGCGGCGCCACCCTCGACTCGCACGCCGACCACCCCGGCGTCCGCCTGAGCCTGGAGGTCCCCGCCTCCCGTCTGGCCAAGGCCCTCGGCCTGCTCGCCGACGCCCTCAGGGCGCCCGCATTCGCCGACAGCGAGGTCGAGCGGCTGGTGCGCAACCGTCTCGACGAGATCCCGCACGAGCTGGCCAACCCGTCCCGCCGTGCCGCCAAGGAGCTCTCCAAGGAGCTGTTCCCGGCGGCCTCACGCATGTCGCGGCCGCGTCAGGGCACCGAGGAGACGGTCGCCGCCATCGACTCCGCGGCCGTACGCGCCTTCTACGAGAAGCATGTCCGGCCCGCCACGGCCACCGCGGTCGTCGTCGGCGACCTCACCGGCCTGGACCTCGACGCGCTGCTCGGCGACACCCTGGGCGCCTGGACCGGTTCCCCGGCCCAGCCGCGCCCCGTGCCGCCGGTGACCGCCGATGACACCGGCCGGGTCGTCATCGTGGACCGTCCCGGCGCCGTGCAGACCCAGCTGCTGATCGGCCGCGTCGGCTCCGACCGGCACGACCGCGTGTGGCCTGCCCAGGTGCTCGGCACGTACTGCCTGGGCGGCACCCTCACCTCCCGCCTGGACCGTGTCCTGCGCGAGGAGAAGGGCTACACCTACGGCGTGCGCGCGTTCGGCCAGGTGCTGCGCTCGGCGCCGGACGGCAGCGGCGCCGCGATGCTCGCCATCAGCGGCTCCGTCGACACACCGAACACCGGTCCCGCACTGCAGGACCTCTGGACGGTGCTGCGCACGCTCGCCGAGCAGGGTCTGACCGATCCCGAGCGGGACGTCGCCGTGCAGAACCTCGTCGGGGTGGCGCCGCTCAAGTACGAGACCGCGGCGGCCGTCGCGAGCACGCTGGCCGACCAGGTCGAGCAGCACCTGCCCGACGACTACCAGGCGACGCTGTACCAGCAGCTCGCCGCGACGGGCACCGTCGAGGCCACCGCGGCGGTCGTCAACGCCTTCCCGGTGGACCGTCTCGTGACCGTCCTCGTCGGCGATGCGGCGCAGATCAAGGAGCCTGTCGCGGCCCTCGGAATCGGCGAAGTCACCGTCGTCACGGCCGAGTAGAAGGCCTGACAGCGGCACGCCCGCGCAGGGGCCCTGGTGACGGAAGAGTCACCAGGGCCCCTTTATGTCCCAATTGGGGGAGAGGTTGCCTGTCTGACCTGTGGCATGCGCTACAAAAGCCGTGTTCCGTTTGGGGATTGAAAGATGCCCCGTTTAGCGTCTTCCGGGCTGTCCGTCAGGCAGTGCGCCGCGTCCGCGGCACCGGACAGTCATCGCCGAGTCCCCGAACGGCGCGAGCCAGGGGAGCCGGGGACCCAACCATGCAGTCCCTGGGGTGAATCGGACGCCCGCGCGCAGCGAGGGAGTCCGTAGGAGACCTTCCTGCTCCGAACCCGTCAGCTAACCCGGTAGGCGAGAAGGAAGGAAAGGACCAGCCACTTCATGGCGTTCACCCGCGCCACCGGGAAGCACCGTCGTCCCAGCCGGATGCAGCGCACCACCGCCCGCGCCGCGGGCGTCGCCGCGCTCACCACCACCGGCGTCGTCGGCACCCTGGCCGCCCCCGCCCTCGCCGCCGAGCCGGCGCTCGAGCAGACCGGCCTCCTGCCGGTCGTCACCATCGGCGACTCGGTCGCCGACCAGATCGACGCCCAGGCGGCCGCCCAGCAGCAGGCCGCCGAGGAGGCCGCCGCCCAGAAGGCGGCCGAAGCGGCCGCCGAGAAGCGCGCGGAGGAGCGGGCCAAGGAGGCGCGCGAGGCCAAGGAGCGGGCCGCCCGCGAGGCCGAGCGCAAGCGCCTCAACACCTTTGTGCTGCCCATCACCGGCTCCTACGTCTCCACCGGCTACCAGTCCGGCGGCTCCCTGTGGTCCTCCGGCAGCCACACCGGTGTCGACTTCCACGCCGCGAGCGGCACGCCCGTCAACGCGGTCGGTTCCGGCACCGTCGTCGAGGCCGGCTGGGGCGGGGCGTACGGCAATCAAGTCGTGATCAAGATGAACGACGGTACGTACACCCAGTACGGCCACCTGTCGTCCATCGCCGTCTCGGTCGGCCAGACGGTCACCCCGGGGCAGCAGATCGCCCTCTCCGGCGCCACCGGCAACGTCACCGGAGCGCACCTGCACTTCGAGGCCCGTACGACCGCCGAGTACGGCTCGGACATCGACCCCCTGGCCTACCTCCGCTCGCACGGTGTGAACGTCTGACGACAGGCGGCTATGCTGCCCGAAGCCCTGGCTCCCGGAGCCGGGGCTTTCGGCGTTTCAGGGGTCTGTTTGTCCAAAAAATATCCATGGATTCCGGCCCGCCATCGGAAATTCCGGCTCTTTGCAATAGAGTCACTGAACACACGTCAATCGTCGACGTTTCACGGGGATTAAGACGGAGGTCGGGCATGCGTATTCCGGCGCACTCGGTGTGCACGGCGATCCGGGACGACATCGTCGCGGGTGTCTACGAGCGTGGCGGCCGGCTCACCGAGGAACTCCTCGCGCGCCGCTACGGCGTCTCGCGCGTCCCCGTCCGGGAGGCCCTGCGCACCCTGGAGGCGGAGGGCTTCGTGGTGACCCGGCGGCACGCGGGCGCGTGCGTCGCGGAGCCCACCGAGCAGGAGGCCTCCGACCTGCTGGAGATGCGCATGCTGCTGGAGCCGCTCGGCGCCGCCCGGGCCGCCCAGCGGCGCACCGAGGCCCATCTGAAGGTCCTGCGCGGTCTCGTCCGGCTGGGCCAGGAGCGGGCGAGGAGGGGCAACAGCGAGGATCTGCGCTCGCTGGGCGGCTGGTTCCACGAGACGCTCGCCCAGGCCTCCGGGAGCCCCGCGCTGATCGCCATGCTGACCCAGTTGCGACACAAGATCGCCTGGATGTACGCCGTGGAGGCGCCGGCCAGCCCCGCGGAGTCCTGGACGGAGCACGGCGCGATCGTGGACGCCGTGGCGCGCGGCGACGGCGAGCGCGCGCGGGCCGTCACGGCGCTGCACACCGAGCGCGCGACCGCCGCGCACCGGCTCCGGTTCGTCGGCGGCCAGGATCGCGCCGACCGTGTGAGGACTTCGCAACACCCCGTAAACATGTCCAGCCTGCGGCATTAACATATGCGCCGTATACAAAGAGGAGATATTCGGTGGCGGTGCATTTCCGCTGCCCTTTTTCTGGCGCGCCGGGAATTCACGTCCGCGCATCACAGGCGTGCCCGCGTGAATTGCGTCGCGCCCGCCGTGGAAAAGGCGTGAGGCCGCTGCGGGAAACACGCGAAGCCGCTGCGGCAAACACATGAGCCCGCTGCGGAAACGGCGAAGCCGCGCCGCCCGGAAAGGGTGACGCGGCTTCACCGACCGCCGTGCGGGCGGTCAGACGGTCTCGGGCAGCTCCTCGAGGCCCTCGGAGACCAGCTTGGCCAGACGGTCGAGCGCGGCTTCGGCGCCGTCGGCGTCGGAGGCCAGGACGATCTCCTCGCCGCCCTCGGCGCCCAGGCTGAGGACGGCCAGCATGGAGGCCGCGTTGACGGGGTTGCCCCCGGCCTTGGCGATCGTCACCGGGACGCCTGCGGCCGTGGCGGCTCGGACGAAGATGGAGGCGGGGCGGGCGTGGAGGCCCTCGGCCCAGCCGACGTTGACGCGGCGCTCAGCCATGTGATGCTGCCCTTCAGTGTTCAGGGTTGTCTAGACCAGTTTCCCATATCGTGAAGCATGCCCGGAGCGGTCCTTCGTCCCGTCCGGAGGTGGCGTCGGACCGCGGCCTCGGTCCGACTCCCGTCCTTGCACAGACTGCCTCGCGCCGTTGTCGTACGCGAGCCGTACTCTGGGGCGCATGCAGAGCTCGTCGGAGCGGCACGAGTACCCCGCCCACTGGGAAGCCGACGTGGTGCTGCGCGACGGCGGCACCGCGCGCATCCGCCCCATCACCGTTGATGACGCCGAGCGCCTGGTCAGCTTCTACGAGCAGGTTTCGGACGAGTCGAAGTACTACCGCTTCTTCGCGCCCTACCCGCGTCTGTCCGCCAAGGACGTCCACCGCTTCACGCACCACGACTTTGTGGACCGGGTGGGACTCGCGGCCACCATCGGCGGCGAGTTCATCGCCACCGTACGCTATGACCGCATCGGCGCCGACGGCCTGCCCGCCTCCGCGCCCGCCGACGAGGCCGAGGTCGCCTTCCTGGTGCAGGACGCCCACCAGGGCCGCGGTGTCGCCTCCGCCCTCCTGGAACACATCGCCGCCGTCGCCCGGGAGCGCGGCATCCGCCGCTTCGCCGCCGAGGTGCTGCCCGCCAACAGCAAGATGATCAAGGTGTTCACGGACGCCGGATACACCCAGAAGCGCAGCTTCGAGGACGGCGTCGTACGCCTGGAGTTCGACCTCGAACCCACGGACCGTTCGCTCGCCGTGCAGCGCGCGCGTGAGCAGCGCGCCGAGGCACGGTCGGTACGGCGGCTGCTGGCGCCCGGTTCCATCGCCGTCGTCGGCACGGGCCGCACGCCCGGCGGCGTGGGCCGCAGCGTCCTCGGCAACATCCGAGAGGCAGACTTCACCGGCAGTCTGTACGCCGTGAACAGGGCCCTGCCCGAGGGCGTCAAGGAACTCGACGGGGTGCCGGCGTACCGCTCGGTGCGCGACATCGACGGGCCCGTCGACCTCGCCGTCGTTGCCGTCCCCGCGGAGTACGTGCCCGAGGTGGTCACCGGGTGCGGCGAGCACGGAGTGCAGGGCCTCGTCGTGATCTCCGCCGGCTACGCCGAGAGCGGCCCCGACGGACGGGATCGCCAGCGTGCGCTCGTGCGGCACGCGCGCGCGTACGGCATGCGGATCATCGGGCCGAACGCCTTCGGGATCATCAACACCTCCCCGGACGTCCGCCTCAACGCCTCCCTGGCCCCCGAGATGCCGCGCCCCGGACGGATCGGGCTCTTCGCGCAGTCCGGGGCCATCGGCATCGCACTGCTGTCCCGGCTGCACCGGCGCGGCGGCGGAGTCACCGGAGTCACGGGTGTGTCGACGTTCGTCTCGTCCGGCAACCGGGCGGACGTGTCCGGCAACGACGTGCTCCAGTACTGGTACGACGATCCGGACACCGACGTCGTCCTGATGTACCTGGAGTCCATCGGCAACCCGCGCAAGTTCACCCGCCTCGCGCGACGGACGGCGGCGGCGAAGCCGCTCGTCGTGGTGCAGGGCGCGCGCCACGGAGGTGCCGCGCCGCAGGGCCACGCCGTACGGGCGACGCGGCTGCCGCACGCCACCGTGTCCGAGCTGCTGCGGCAGGCCGGCGTGATCCGGGTGGACACGATCACCGAGCTGGTCGACGCGGGGCTGCTGCTGGCGCGGCAGCCACTGCCGGCGGGGCCGCGGGTGGCGATCCTGGGGAACTCCGAGTCGCTGGGGCTGCTGACGTACGACGCGTGTCTGTCCGAGGGGTTGCGGCCGCATCCTCCGCTGGACCTCACGACGGGGGCTTCGGCGGAGGACTTCCAGGCGGCGTTGTCGCGGGCGCTGGCGGACGACACGTGCGACTCCGTCGTGGTGACCGCGATACCGGCGATCGGGGAGGCGTCGGTGGGGGATGCGGCGTTGGCGGAGGCGTTGCGGTCGGCTGCTGCTGCGGCTCCTTCCAAGCCGGTGCTGGTGGTGCACGTGGAGCTCGGGGGGCTGGCGGAGGCGTTGTCGGCTGCGGCCAGTACTGCGCCACAGGCCTCTCCCAGCGGCCCCGGCGTTGCGGGTGGGCGAGGGTGGGCCGCGCTGCCCGGCGCTGACAGGGTGCCTCCCCCGGAGGGGGAACCCCCAGCGTCCACCCGTGCCGCCCCTGGGGGTGCCCCCTCCGGGGGAGGAACGACTGGCCGCGGCTGGGAAGGACATATCCCTGCCTACCCCGCCGCCGAACGCGCCGTCCGGGCTCTTGCCGAAGTCGTCAAGTACGCGCAGTGGCGGCGGGACGCCGCCGAGCCCGGGAAGGTGCCCGAGTTCGAGGACATCGACGAGGAGGGCGCCGCCGAGCTGATCGGCGGGCTGCTCGCGCGCGGGCAGGGGCTCACGCTCGGTACGGAGGAGACGTGCGAGCTGCTCGGGAAGTACGGGATCAGCGTCCACCGCGCCCTGCCCGCCCCCGCCCCCGACGCCGCAGCAGCAGCCGCCCGCACCCTCGGCTACCCCGTGGCCCTCAAGGCCACCGCCCCGCACCTGCGTCACCGCGCGGACCTCGGCGGCGTACGCCTGGATCTGGCGGACGAGGAGCAACTGCGACGGGCGTACACCGAGTTGACGGAGCTGTTCGGGACGCCCGAGGAGCTGCGGCCGGTGGTACAGCGGATGGCCCCGCGAGGGGTGGACACGGTCGTACGGACGGTGATCGATCCGGCGGCCGGAGCGGTGCTCTCCTTCGGGCTGGCCGGGGCGGCCTCCCAGTTGCTCGGCGACACGGCGCACCGCCTGATCCCGGTCACCGACCGCGAGGCGACCTCGCTGATCCGCTCGATCCGTACGGCACCGCTGCTGTTCGGCTGGCGCGGTTCGACGCCCGTCGACACCCCCGCCCTGGAGGAGCTGTTGCTGCGCGTGTCCCGGCTGGTCGACGACCATCCCGAGGTGGTCGCGGTCACCTTGGAGCCGGTCGTCGTCGCCCCGCACGGTCTGAGCGTGCTCGGCGCCTCCGTACGCCTGGCCCCGCCCCCCGCCCGGGATGACCTCGGCCCGCGGACGCTCCCGGTGTACTGAGGGGCTCGGGGTGACCGAGCGGTGCCTCGCAGTCAGTGGGTCCCCGTAGGATGGGCCTCATGGCCAAGACCAGTACGACGACCCAGGGGCTGCGAGCGGCGATCGAGCGCAGCGGCTACTACCCGGCCCTCGTGGCCGAGGCGGTGGAGGCCGCCGTGGGCGGCGAGCCCATCCGGTCGTACCTGGTCCACCAGGAGACGACGTTCGACCAGAACGAGGTCCGGCGGCATGTGACCGTGCTGGTCCTCACCGACAACCGCTTCATCGTCAGCCACACCGACGAGCAGGCCGCGGACAGCACCTCTCCGACGCCGTACGCCACGACGTCGACGGAGTCGGTGAAGCTGGGCAGGATCTCGTCGGTGGTCGTCAGCCGCGTCGTCGCCAACCCGGAGTCGTACGCACCGGGCACGCTGCCGCGCGAGGTCGTGCTGACGATCGGCTGGGGCGCGGTCTCCCGCCTCGATCTGGAGCCCGCCGCCTGCGGCGACCCCAACTGTGAGGCCGATCACGGCTACACGGGCAGTTCGACGGCCGACGACCTCAGCCTGCGCGTCAGCGAGGCCGGGGACGGACCGGAGACGGTGCGCCAGGCGCTCGCCTTCGCGCAGTCCGTCTCCGAGGCGACCGCGGACCTCGACCGCTGATGGCGCAGCCCGCCGCCTGGGAGGACCACCCGGAGCCCCTCGCCGTAGACTCCGCCCCCCGGCCCGAGTACGGCTCCGGCTCGCTCGCCGACCTGCTGCCGACGCTGGCCGCGGGTATGGGCGTGCCGGGCATGACCGCCACGATCACCGAACTGACCCCTGCCGACCGGGTCTGCGTGTTCCTGATCGACGGCCTCGGCTGGGAGCAGCTCAGGGCGCACCCGGACGAGGCCCCCTTCCTGACCTCGCTCCTCGCCGCCTCCCGTGGCGGTACGGGCCGTCCCCTCACCGCCGGATACCCCGCGACGACCGCTACGTCCCTCGCCTCGGTCGGCACCGGCCTGCCGCCGAGCGCACACGGCCTGCCCGGCTACACCGTGCGTAACCCGGCCACCGGCGAGCTGATGAACCAGCTGCGCTGGCAGCCGTGGACCGAGCCGCGCGCCTGGCAGCCGTATCCCACGGTCTTCGACCTGGCCCAGAAAGCGGGTGTGCACGCCGCGCAGGTCTCGTCCCCCGCCTTCCAGAGCACCCCGCTGACCAAGGTCGCGCTCAGTGGCGGAACGTTCCACGGGCGGCTGACCGGCGAGGAGCGCATGGACCTCGCCGCGGAGCAACTCGCCGCCGGGGACCGGAGCCTGGTCTACACGTACTACGCCGAACTCGACGGTGCCGGCCACCGTTTCGGCGTCGCCTCCGACACCTGGCGCGGCCAGCTCATGTACGTGGACCGGCTGGTGCAGCGGCTGGCCGAGCAGCTCCCGCAGCGCAGCGCGCTCTATGTCACCGCCGACCACGGCATGATCGACGTGCCCTTCGACGAGCAGCACCGCATCGACTTCGACGAGGACTGGGAACTGCGCGCCGGGGTGGCCCTGCTGGGCGGCGAGGGCCGCGCGCGGCACGTGTACGCGCTGCCGGGCGCCGAGAACGACGTACTGACCTGTTGGCGTGAGGTGCTCGGCGAGCAGTTCTGGGTGGCCTCGCGGGACGAGGCGATCGCCGCGGGCTGGTTCGGGCCACCCGGCGCATGCGACGACCGCGTGTACGCGCGCATCGGCGACGTGGTCGCGGCCGCCCGCGAAGACGTGCTGATCATCGCCTCCGAGCGGGAGCCGAAGGAGTCGTCGATGGTCGGCAACCACGGCTCGATGACCCCCGCCGAGCAGCTGGTCCCGCTGCTCGAAGTACGCTCCTGACACCCCCTGCCCCGTCGTTTCGCCGAAAGGTGCTCAACTCCCCATGCCCGAGCTGGTCTTCTTCTCCGGAACGATGGACTGCGGGAAGTCGACGCTGGCTCTCCAGATCGAGCACAACCGCTCCGCGCGCGGGCTGCAGGGCATGATCTTCACCCGCGACGACCGGGCCGGCGAGGGCAAACTGTCCTCGCGCCTCGGCCTGGTGACCGACGCGGTGGAGGTCGTCGACGGCATGGACCTGTACGCGTACCTCGTCGACCGCCTCTCGCAGGGCGGCCGCGCCGACTACGTCATCGCGGACGAGGCGCAGTTCCTCGCGCCGGAGCAGATCGACCAACTGGCGCGCGTGGTCGACGATCTGGGCCTGGACGTCTACGCCTTCGGCATCACGACCGACTTCCGTACGAAGCTCTTCCCCGGCTCCCAACGCCTGGTGGAGCTGGCCGACCGGGTCGAGGTGCTCCAGGTCGAGGCCCTGTGCTGGTGCGGCGCCCGCGCCACGCACAACGCCCGCACGATCGACGGTGAGATGGTCGTCGAGGGCGCCCAGGTGGTCGTCGGGGACGTCAACCAGGCGGACACCATCGGGTACGAGGTGCTGTGCCGGCGTCATCACCGGCGCCGTATGACCGCCGCGACGGCCCGTGCGGCGGCGCTGTCGCCGGACGTGCTGCCGGTGTCGCCGGGCTGAGTCGTCCGCTTCCGCCTCAGCGCCCGCTCTGGATCAGCGAGAACCTCGCGCCCTCCGGATCGGCCACCATGGCCACGCGCCCGTGCGCGCTGTCGTGCGCCGGTTTCAGGACATGCCCGCCGAGATCGACGAGCCGGTCGACCGCCGTGTCCATGTCGGCGACCTCGAAGTACGTCAGCCAGTGCGGACCCCGGTCGCGGGGAAGGGAGTTGCCCACGCCGTGGATGCCGGCGACCGGGCGGCCGTCGAGGTGCAGGGTGAGGTAGTCGTAGTCGGCGGAGACGACCGGCTCCTTTTCATGACCGAACACCGTCTCGTAGAACTTGGCGACACTCTCGGACTCGAACGTGCGCAGTTCGTGCCAGGCCGGTGTGCTCGGCACACCGGCGATGCCGGTGCCGCGGTGCGCAGCCGCCTGCCACACGCCGAAGACGGCACCCGAGAGGTCCGAACAGATGGCCAGGCGCCCGGCTTCCTCCGCGTCGAGCGGACCCACGCCGAGGGTGCCGCCGCACAGCCGTACCGTCTCGGCCGTCTGATCCACGTCGTCGGAGGCGAAGTAGGGGGTCCAGGCGATCGGCAGGTGCCGGTCCGGAGGAAGCCGGCCGATGCCCGCCACCTCGCGGCCGTCGAGCAGCGCCCGCACATAGGGACCGAGCCGCTGGGGGCCGGGGCGGAACTCCCAGTCGAACAGCGATCCGTAGAACTCCTGGGTCGCTGCCACCCCGTGCACCATCAGACTCACCCAACAGGGCGTGCCGGGCGTGTACCGGGCGTGTGCTTCGCCGTTCCCGCCGGCCGACCCCCGTGCCTCGGTCATCGTCACCCTCTCCTCGGCCCCTCGCGGTGGCCGTGTCGCCTGCGCTCTCCGGACCCGGTGCCGATGCTCGCACCGCCCTCGGTGTCGCGCGCCCCGGAGGGCGCCGCCGCATCCTGGCCTGCCTGTGCCCGGAGGATGCCCGATCTGCGGTTTCTCGCCTTGTCCAGGCGATTGCTCCCGGGTGTCGATCGGCTGTACAGCATGTGCCCGATCCCGTACGCCTTGTGATCGGACCTGTCCGGCCGAGCAGAGTAGTCGGACATGGACGATGCGGCCACCCCGTAGGCGAGGATGGTGGCCATGAACGCCATCATTTCCGCATCCGAACTCGCGGGCGCCCTGGCGGGCGCGAACCCGCCCGTGCTGCTGGACGTCCGCTGGCAGTTGAGCGTGGCCAAGGCGGCCGGTGAGCCGCCGTTCGACGGGCGGGCCGAGTACCGGGCCGGACACATCCCCGGCGCGGTCTTCGTCGACCTCGACCGGGAACTGGCGGGGGCGCCGGGCGAGCGGGGCCGGCATCCGCTGCCCGACCTGGCCGGGTTCGGCGCTGCGATGCGTCGGGCGGGTGTGTCGTCCGGGCGGCCGGTCGTCGTGTACGACGGTGGGCAGGGCTGGGCTGCGGCCCGGGCCTGGTGGCTGCTGGGGTGGACGGGGCATCCGGACGTGCGGGTGCTCGACGGGGGACTGCCCGCGTGGGAAGGTCCGCTGTCGGTGGAGGAGCCGACACCCGAGGAAGGCGATTTCCAGCCGGTGCCCGGGCGTGAGGGGTTCCTCGACGCGGACGCGGCTGCCGCGCTGGCCCGCTCCGGCGTGTTGTTCGACGCGCGAGCGGCGGAGCGGTACCGCGGGGACGTGGAGCCGATCGACCGGGTGGGCGGGCATATTCCGGGGGCGGTGTCGGCGCCTACGGCCGAGAACGTGGGGGCGGACGGGCGGTTCCTGCCTGCGCAGGAGCTCCGGGCGCGCTTCGGTGCGCTGGGGGCGCACGACGGTGCGAAGGTCGGCGTGTACTGCGGCTCGGGGGTTTCCGGGGCGCATGAGGTGCTGGCGTTGGCGGTCGCGGGGATTCCGGCGGCGCTGTACGTGGGGTCGTGGTCGGAGTGGTCGTCGGATCCGTCGCGGCCGGTTGTGGTGGGGCCGGAGCCGCAGTAGCGGGCGTTGCGGCTGGGTGGGGGTGGGCGGATGCGCTCGCCCTGCGCCGACGGGGTGCCTCCCCCAGAGGGGGGACCCCAGCGCCCACCCGTGCCGCCCCAGCGGCACGACTGCCCGCAGCTATGGCAGCTGCGGGCAGTCGTCGTTTTCCTGCGTTGCGTACTACTCCTGCTTCTTCCGCCGCGTCCCGAACACGATCTCGTCCCAGCTCGGGACCGCCGCTCTGCGGCCGGGGCGGACGCCGTCGGCCTCGGCCTGGCGGTCGGTGGCGCCGACAAGGCGGTCGCGGTGGCTGCCGACGGAGCGCGGCATCAGGACGTCCGCATAGGCGGACCCGGCCGAGGCAGCGGGAGCCGGGGGCTCCTCCGCCGCGGGCGGCTCGGCGGGCTCCTCCGCCGGCTCCGGCGACGGGCGCTCCGGCACGACGAGGTCGCCCCTGAAGCTCGGTACCGCCTCCAGCAGACTGGTCAGCGAGTCCCGCTCGCCCGTGCTCTCCTCGGCAGGCTCCGGCGACGGGGCCGGCAGGACCGGCCGCTCCCGCTCCGGGGCACGCTCCACCGAGCGGTCGCGCGGCAGCCGTGCGATACGCGGGACGAAGGGGAAGCTGGGCTCGGGCGTGCCGAGGTCGTCGGACTCGCCGATGAGCGAACGCGCCTCGTCGTCGACGGCCTGGACGAGCCGCCGGGGCGGGTCGTACGTCCAGCTCGCCGAGTGCGGCTCGCCCGCGACGCGGTAGACGAGCAGGACCTCCCAGGTGCCGTCGTCGCGGCGCCAGGAGTCCCACTGCACCGTGTCCTTCTCGGCGCCGCGCAGCACCAGCCGTTCCTGCACGGCCTCGCCGAGCAACGGGCCGGAGTTTTCGCCGGGGCGACGCACCGGTGTCTTCCGGGCGCGCTCGGCCATGAAGGCACGCTCGGCCAACACGGGGCCCTCGAACCGCCGTACGCGATCGACGGGGATGCCGGCCATCTGGGCGACCTCTTCCGCGGTCGCACCCGCACGTATCCGCGCCTGGATGTCTCGCGGGCGGAGATGGCTCTCCACCTCGATCTCGATCTGGCCGAGGCGGGGACGGTCGCCGCGCACGGCGGCGCGGAGCCGTTCGTCAATCGGAAGCGTGTACTCCGTGCTGTCCGCAGCCTTCAGCACCAGCCGTGTGCCGTCATTCGAGACGGCCACGACACGCAGTTCGGGCATGGGGACCTCCCGGGTGGTGCCTGCCGACGTCACGTGCGTCGCTGCTTCCGCTAGTCGAGTGTGGCCTGCCCGGGTGCAGCCTGCCACAACCTTGCCGAGTTGCCCGGCGTGTCGGGCGTGGGCCCTGGATCGCCGTTATGGCACGGTTACCTATTCGCAACGCTAAGTGACAAAATCCGTCACCCTGTGCAACAAGCCCCCTCCCGGCGGTCCTTGAAGGCCCCGGACACCCTGGCGGGAGACCGGACCCAGGGCTCGCAACAGTACTCCATTCGGACCACGTGCGTGGATTGCCGCGCCGCCCAACTTCGTCCAGGGGGTCGCACTTGGCCGCCGCCGGCCGGATTTCTCGATCACAAACGTGGCGTACTTCACGGATTCACCAGAAACGGAACCAGCGGTTTCGCCGGTACGTGTCCGGGTCCGCAGGCGGCACCGGCGACTGTCCGGACGCAGGCCACCACGCCCGCTACGACCCCAGAACCCTCCGCAAGTAGTCGTTCTGGAACCGCCGTTCCGGGTCAAGCCGATCCCGCAGCGCCGTGAACTCGCCGAAGCGCGGGTAGGCCCGGGCGAAGTACTCCGCGTCCCGGGTGTGCACCTTGCCCCAGTGGGGTCGCCCGTCGTGCGCGGTGAAGATCCGCTCGGCGGCTGTGAAGTACGCCTGATAGGGGGTGCCTTGGAACATGTGGACGGCGATGTACGCGGTGTCCCGGCCCGATGCCGTGGACAGCGTGATGTCGTCTGCCGGAGCGGTGCGCACCTCGACGGGGAAGCTGATCCGCAGGCGTGAGCGGTCGACCGTCGCCTTCAGCTCGCGCAGCGTCTCGACGACGGCCTCGCGCGGGACGGCGTACTCCATCTCGACGAAGCGCACCCGGCGCGGAGACGTGAAGACCTTGTAGGGGATGTCCGTGTAGGTGCGCGCGGACAGGGCCTTGCTGGAGATCTGGGCGATCGCCGGGATCGTGGCCGGCGCCGCGCGGCCGACCCAGTTGGCCACCTGGAACACGCCGTTGGAGAGGAACTCGTCCTCCAGCCAGCCCCTCAGCTGCCCCACCGGCCGCTCCGGGCCGGCGCTGCGGTTGTTGCGCTTGGTGTTGGTGCTGCCGGTGTGCGGGAACCAGTAGAACTCGAAGTGCTCGTTCTCGGCCCAGAGTTCGTCGAAGGTGCTGGTGACCCGGTCGAAGCTCATCGGCTCCTCGCGGGCGGTCAGCAGGAAGATCGGCTCCACGGCGAAGGTGATCGCGGTGACGATGCCCAGCGCGCCGAGGCCGATGCGGGCGGCGGCGAAGACCTCCGGGTTCTCCTTCTCCGAGCAGGTGAGCACCGAACCGTCGGCCGTCACCAGTTCCAGGGCCTTGATCTGGGCGGCGATCGACGCCGAGTCACGGCCCGTGCCGTGGGTGCCGGTGCTGGTGGCCCCGGAGGCCGTCTGCTCCATGATGTCGCCCATGTTGGTCAGCGACAGGCCCTCACGGGCCAGGGCCATGTTGAGCCTCTTGAGCGGCGTGCCCGCCTCGACCGTGACGGTGCCGGCCTCCCGGTCAATGTTGCGTATACCCGTCAACAGTTGAGGGCGGATCAACACACCGTCGGTCGCGGCGATCGACGTGAACGAGTGGCCGGTACCGACCGCCTTCACCTTCAGGCCGTCCTCCGCAGCCCGCGCCACCGCCGCGGACAGCTCCTCCACGGAGGCGGGCATGACCTCCCGTACGGGCCGGGCGGTGACCGTGCCGCCCCAGTTACGCCACGTGCCGTTCTTCCCGCTCGCTGTGCTGCTCAACGGTGCCTCCCCGACCCGGAGCCGGCTGCTTGAGCCGGCGGTACCCGAGGAAACCGACCGCGACCGCGACGGCCCCGGCCACCGCCGGAACCCCGTACCCGGAGCGCGCACCGGCCGCGTCGATCACCCAGCCGGCCACGGAGGAGCCGAGGGCGACCCCCACCGCGAGCCCGGTACTCACCCAGGTCATGCCCTCGGTCAGTTGCGCGCGTGGTACGTGCTCTTCGATCAGGGACATCGTCGTGATCATCGTGGGAGCGATGGACAGGCCCGCGACGAAGAGCGCCACGGCCAGAAACGGCAAGTTTCCGACCAGTAGGAGGGGGATCATACTCACGGCCATGGCGCAGACGCCCAGGAGCCAGCGAGGTTCGGGCGCCCCCTTGAAGTGCAGCAGTCCGAAAACGGCTCCTGCCGCACAGGAGCCCAGCGCGTACACCGCGAGAACGACGCTCGCGGCGCCCTTGTGGCCCTGCTCCTCGGCGAAGGCCACCGTGACCACGTCGACCGCCCCGAAGATCGCCCCGGTCGCCACGAAGGTGGTCACCAGGACCTGCAGACCGGGTGAGCGCAGCGCGCTGCCCCCGCCGTGCCGCTCGCGCGGGTGCGGCACGGGCTCGGTGGCCCGCTGGGCGGTGAGCCAGAAGACACCGGCCGCGAGGAAGCAGGCGGCCAGCAGCGGGCCGGCCTCCGGGAACCACGCCGTGGACAGGCCGATGGAGATGATCGGCCCGAAGATGAAACAGATCTCGTCCACCACGGACTCGAAGGAGTACGCGGTGTGCAGTTGCGGCGTGCCGCGGTACAGGGCGGCCCAGCGTGCCCGGATCATCGCGCCGATGCTCGGTACGCAGCCGATGGCCACACAGAACACGAACAGCAGCCAGTCCGGCCACCTGTAGTGCGCGGCGAGCAACAGCCCGGCCGCGCCCAGCAGCGCGATCAGGGTCGCCGGGCGGAGCACCCGCCGCTGCCCGTACTGGTCCACCAGGCGCGAGACCTGCGGTCCCGCCACCGCGGCCGCCAGCGCGATCGTGGCCGACAGCGCACCCGCCAGCCCGTACCGCCCGGTGAGCTGCGAGACCATCGTGACGACGCCGATGCCCATCATCGACAGCGGCATACGGCCGAGGAGTCCCGCGGCGGAGAAGCCCTTGGAGCCTGGGGCGGCGAACAGGGCGCGATAGGGGCTGGGCACTGGGTCTCCGGCGGCTCGGTACGGCGTATCGGCCGACGTGACGGGGCCGATACGGCTGCGGTAAGGCATAAAGGTGGCTGATACAGCTTACGAGTCGGCTGCCGCCGGAGACACCCCGGCAGGAGGCCGGGACACGTCGGTCACCCGCCGTTTCCCGGCTGTCAGTGCCGGGTGGCAGGATCGACTCATGCCAGACGCGCTCGATGCCACCCCCTACGACGCCCTGCTCCTGCTCTCGTTCGGCGGCCCCGAGGGGCCGGACGACGTGGTCCCGTTCCTGGAGAACGTGACGCGCGGGCGCGGCATCCCCAAGGAACGCCTGAAGGAAGTCGGGCAGCACTACTTCCAGTTCGGCGGGGTCAGCCCGATCAACGACCAGAACCGCGCCCTGCTGGACGCCCTCCGCAAGGACTTCGCGGACCACGGCCTGGACCTGCCGATCTACTGGGGCAACCGCAACTGGGCCCCGTACCTCACGGACACCCTGCGCGAGATGGTCCGGGACGGCCGCCGCCGCATTCTGGTCCTGGCCACCAGCGCCTACGCGTCGTACTCGGGCTGCCGGCAGTACCGCGAGAACCTCGCCGACTCGCTCGCCGCCCTGGATGCCGAGGGCCTGCCGCTGCCGAAGACCGACAAGCTGCGGCACTACTTCAACCACCCCGGCTTCCTGGAGCCCATGATCGAGGGCGTGCTCCGGTCCCTGGCCGACCTCCCCGACAACGTCCGGGACGGAGCGCACATCGCGTTCACCACCCACTCCATCCCGAACTCCGCCGCGGACAGCTCCGGCCCCGTCGAGGACCACGGCGACGGCGGCGCGTACGTCAAGCAGCACATGGACGTCGCGCAGCTGATCGCTGACGCCGTCCGCGAGCGCACCGGCGTCGACCACCCCTGGCAGCTGGTCTACCAGTCGCGCTCCGGCGCCCCGCACATCCCGTGGCTGGAGCCCGACATCTGCGACCACCTCGAGGAGCGCCACGCCGCGGGCGTCCCGGCCGTCGTGATGGCCCCCATCGGCTTCGTCTCCGACCACATGGAGGTCCTCTACGACCTCGACACGGAGGCCAACGCCAAGGCCGGGGAACTGGGCCTGCCGGTGCGCCGCTCGGCCACCGTCGGTGCCGACCCGCGGTTCGCCGCCGCGGTCCGCGACCTCGTCCTGGAGCGCGCCGCCGTCGAGCGCGGCCAGGAGGTCACCCCCTGCGCCCTGGGCGCCCTCGGCGCGAGCCACAACCTCTGCCCGGTGGGCTGTTGCCCGGCCCGCACCCCCCGCCCCGCCGCCGCGGGCGCCGACAGCCCCTACGCGTGAGGAGCACCGTGACCGACACGCTGCACACGGACCTGCTCCGGCTCGCCCGGCAAGCCGCCCGCCGGGCCGGCGAGCTGCTGCGGGACGGGCGTCCGGCCGACCTCGCGGTCGCCGCCACCAAGTCGAGCCCCATCGACGTGGTGACGGAGATGGACATCGCGGCGGAGAAGCAGATCACCGACCTGATCTCCGGCCAGCGCCCCGACGACGGCTTCCTCGGCGAGGAGGGCGCCTCCAGCGAGGGCAGCAGCGGCATCCGCTGGGTGATCGACCCGCTCGACGGCACGGTCAACTACCTCTACGGGCTGCCGACCTGGGCCGTCTCCATCGCGGCCGAACAGGACGGCGAGACCGTCGTCGGGGTCGTCGCGGCCCCGATGCGCGGCGAGACCTATGGCGCGATCCGCGGCGGCGGCGCCTGGGCCACCGGTGCCTGGGACGGCGAGCGCATCCTCGCCTGCCGCCCGGCGCCGCCCCTGGACCAGGCCCTGGTCTCCACCGGGTTCAACTACGTCACCGAGGTCCGCACCCACCAGGCCGACGTGGCTCGCAGGCTGATCCCGCTCCTGCGCGACATCCGGCGCAGCGGATCGGCCGCCGTCGACCTGTGCGACGTCGCCGCAGGCCGCCTCGACGGCTACTACGAGCGTGGACTGAACGCCTGGGACTTCGCGGCCGGCGACCTGATCGCCCGCGAAGCGGGCGCGCTGACCGGCGGACGCCCCGGAGAGCGCCCGTCACGCGACCTGACGGTAGCGGGCACCCCGGGCGTCTTCGAGCCCCTCCAGCGGCTCCTGGAGGACTTCGGCGCCTGGCACGACTGACGAGCCAAGAAAACCGCAGCGGGCCCCGGCGATGGATTCGCCGGGGCCCGCTGTCGTACGTGTGAGCCGGTCAGACGCCGGACGCGCCGACTTCCACGCCATGCTCGGCGGCGAGGCGACGCAGGTCGTCGAGTTCGCCCTGCTCCACCTCGACGAGGAAGTCGTCGCCCTCGTCACGAGCCCGCGTCAGGTCGGACTCGGTCGCCCTTATGCGCTGCAGAAGTCCTGCGGTGAAAGCGTCCATGCTGCGCCCCCTCGTCCTGGGTCGTGGGTCGGTGGCACGGGGGTGTGCCGTTCGGAAGGGGCGATCACGTCTGTGGGTGCCCAGCGCTGCCCTGCTGGGCGGCGACGGTGCCGGACACCCACGCCCACTCTGCGGAAAGCGGACCGCGGCGTACCGCATGGTGCTGCGGCACAAGCAGAGCGTGATCGCGGGGTGTATTCGGTCCTCCCCCCGCTCCCTTCCGCGGAAACCTCAACCGGAGGAGAAAATCTCGCATTCCCGGATCCGGCACCCCGTCCGCGCGACCTTCGCGCAGGGGCCGCCCGGTGCCCGCTCCTCCGTCTTACTGCCCACTTATGGCCGAAAAGGGCAGGATGGAGGTCAACACACCCCCGAAGACCCCTGCCCGCGCGTGCTCAGGCGCTACGCGGGTGGATACAGGAAGGACAAGCGACGTGCGCGTACTCGTCGTCGAGGACGAGCAACTGCTCGCCGATGCGGTGGCCACCGGACTGCGCCGGGAGGCCATGGCCGTCGACGTCGTGTACGACGGTGCGGCCGCCCTGGAGCGCATCGGCGTCAACGACTACGACGTGGTCGTCCTCGACCGCGACCTCCCCCTGGTGCACGGCGACGACGTGTGCCGCAAGATCGTCGAGCTCGGCATGCCCACGCGCGTGCTGATGCTCACGGCGTCCGGCGACGTCAGCGACCGGGTGGAGGGCCTGGAGATCGGCGCCGACGACTATCTCCCCAAGCCCTTCGCGTTCAGCGAGCTGACGGCCCGCGTGCGTGCCCTCGGCCGGCGCACCAGTGTGCCGCTGCCGCCCGTCCTGGAGCGCGCCGGGATCAAGCTCGACCCGAACCGCCGCGAGGTCTTCCGGGACGGCAAGGAGGTCCAGCTCGCGCCCAAGGAGTTCGCCGTCCTGGAGGTGCTGATGCGCAGCGAGGGCGCCGTCGTCTCCGCGGAGCAGCTCCTGGAGAAGGCCTGGGACGAGAACACCGACCCGTTCACGAACGTGGTGCGCGTGACCGTCATGACCCTGCGCCGCAAACTGGGCGAGCCGCCCGTCATCGTCACCGTCCCCGGCTCCGGCTACCGGATCTGATCGACCGTGGCAGCGAACCCCGCGCCTCCCCAGGCGCCCCCGAAGCCCACCTGGGATCCCAGGAAGCCACCGCCGTTCCCGATCCTGCGCCCGACCATCCGGATAAGGCTCACGCTGCTGTACGGCGGCATGTTCCTGATCGCCGGCATCCTGCTGCTGTCGATCATCTACCTGCTGGCGGCGAACGCGCTGAACGTGGGCAGTGACCTGCCCTTCAAGATCCTCTCCGGCCAGGTGGCGAGCGAGGCCTGCAACTTCCCGTCGCAGCCGACTGCCACCGAGCTCAACCACGCCATGAACAACTGCGCCAACGAGCAGCGCCAGCACGCCCTGGACAACCTGCTCAGCCGCTCGCTCCTGGCGCTCCTCGGGCTTGCCGTGATCGCCTTCGCCTTCGGCTACGCCATGGCCGGCCGCGTCCTGTCGCCGCTGGGCCGGATCACCCGCACCGCGCGCGCGGTGGCCGGCTCCGACCTGTCCCGCCGGATCGAGCTGGACGGACCCGACGACGAGCTGAAGGAGCTGGCCGACACCTTCGACGACATGCTGGAGCGGCTGCAGCGGGCCTTCACCGCTCAGCAGCGCTTCGTCGGCAACGCCTCGCACGAACTGCGCACCCCGCTGGCGATCAACCGCACGCTCCTCGAGGTGCACCTGTCCGATCCGAGCGCGCCCATGGAGCTGCAGCAGCTCGGCAAGACACTGCTGGCCACCAACGAGCGCAGTGAACAACTCGTCGAGGGGCTGCTGCTGCTCGCCCGCAGCGACAACCAGATCGTCGAGCGCAAGCCGGTGGACCTCGCCGAGGTGGCCTCGCAGGCCATCGACCAGGTGCATGCCGAGGCGCAGGCCAAGGGCGTGCAGATCCGCGGCAAGCGCGAGCGCGCGGTCATCCAGGGCAACGGCGTCCTGCTGGAGCGGATCGCCCTGAACCTCGTGCAGAACGCCGTGCGCTACAACATCCCCGAAGGAGGCTGGGTGGAGGTCACCACGGAGATCCAGCACGGGCAGGCCGTTCTGGTCGTCGCGAACACCGGGCCGGTGGTGCCGGCGTACGAGGTCGACAACCTCTTCGAACCGTTCCGGAGACTGCGTACCGAGCGCACGGGGAGCGACAAGGGCGTCGGCCTCGGTCTGTCCATCGTCCGGTCCGTGGCCCGGGCGCACGGCGGGCATATCGCGGCGCAGCCCAGGGAGGGCGGAGGGCTCGTGATGCGGGTCACCTTCCCGATCTGAGACCATGGGGCGACACGCCCGAGGAATGTTCGCTTTGCGCGGAATTTTCGGGGCACCCGTCCAGCTGTCCCATGTGTGATCGATCACAAGGGCGATTTTCAGGCCATCTACTCTCCGTGATCATTTAGTTGCCGGAAAGCCCAGAAAATCCGGGTTTTCCAGGGGCTTGATCACGGGAAGTACACGATGAGGCCCTTTTGAAGTGCGACATTCGGACCGTGTACGGTCCCGATCGCCATCCAAGCCGATCACTCATGAGGAGTCCGGTTGGGTGTCGATTGAGTAACAGACCTTGATGTGAGGCAAAATCTCCGCCTCGGGTCGGGCACAAGTCCGGCCTCTCACGCGTTACGTGCGCTGGAGACACCGCAGACACCCGGAGGGGGAGAGCGACATGGCAACCGACTACGACACCCCACGCAAGACCGACGACGACGTCGACTCGGACAGCCTGGAAGAGCTGAAGGCCAGGCGGAACGACAAGTCCGCCTCGGCGGTCGACGTCGACGAATTCGAGGCCGCCGAGGGCCTGGAGCTTCCCGGCGCCGACCTTTCGAACGAAGAACTGGCGGTCCGTGTGCTGCCGAAGCAGCAGGACGAGTTCACCTGCATGAGTTGCTTCCTGGTGCACCACCGCAGCCAGCTGGCCCGGGAGAAGAACGGTCAGCCGATCTGCCGCGACTGCGACTGAGACGGGGTCGGCCGTGACTGGCTCGACCCCACCTCGGAAGCGCCGCTTCCCCTGGGGAGCGGACTCGGGGCCGTCCGACGGCCCTCACGGCGTGCGTGACGACGAGCGAGGCTCCTCCGGTACGGGACTGCCGGTCCCTGCGGAGTCAGCCTCGCTCGAACCGGCCGGTGACCGGGCCGACCTCCCGGTGCCGGCTCAGGGTCCCACCCCCGTCGCCAGGCGGCGGGCGGCGGTGACCCGGGCCATGGACCTGGCCAAGGCCGGCGCCGCCAAGAGCGGCAGCGGCGCCAGGGCGGGCCTGGCGTATCTCGCCGACCGGATCATCGAGATCGCCCCTCGGATCCCCGTACGGGACCTTGCGACGCTGCGCAGGCAGTTCCCGGGCCTCGGGCCCGAGCAGCTCGCGGACAAGCTCGTGGCGGGCGCGGCGAACGCGTCGGCGACGGTCGGAGCGGGAGTCGGCGCGGCGGCCATGCTTCCCCTGCCGCCCGCGATGCCCACGGAACTGGCGGCAGAGATCACCGGGGTGGCCGCGATCGAGCTGAAGCTGATCGCCGAGCTCCACGAGGTCTACGGCGTGCGGCCGCCGGGCAATCTGAAGGACCGCAGCAGCGCGTATCTGAAGTCCTGGTCGGACGAGCGCGGCATCGACCCCATGAAGCCGATGACGGTCAATGCGGCTCTCGGTGGTCAGATGAAGCGGGAGCTGCGGCAGCAGATCATGAAGCGCATGGTGCGCAATCTGCCGAACCTGATGCCGTTCATGGTGGGAGCCGCGGTGGGCGCGGTCATGAACCGGCGGGACACCAGGAAGGTCGCCGCGCGCATCCGGGCGGACCTGCGGAGGATGCAGGTGCCGTGGGACCAGCTGTCGGAGCTGCCACCGCTGCCGCCGCTGGAGCGGCCCGCGGACGCGCTGTCGATCGAGAAGCCCCTCGAGGAGCCCGGACGTCCGGGCCCGAACGCGACCGAGTGATCGGCGCGGTCGGCTACGCCGTACACGCCGCCTTGGCCGCCCGGATGGCCTCCGCCAGCCGCTCGGGCTCACGCGTCGACAGGTACAGGTACGGCGTCGGGTCGGCCGGGTCGATGACCTCCACGCGCAAGGCCGTGGGGATGTAGGCGCGCAGCAGCAGGAAGGCGCGGGTGTCGGCCTTGTGCGTGCGCCAGGCGCGGGCCTCCTCGGGCTCCAGGATCTCCGCCTCGCCCAGGGCCGTGACCGGGATCTTCGCCTCGCCCGCGATCAGAGAGTCGTTCACCACGCGGATGCGGACCGAGCCGTACGAACTCGCCGCGACCGCCGCGACCGCGGTGCCGCCGGCCAGGCCCCCCAGCAACGGCAGGGTGCCGAAGGGCAGCAGGATCAGGGCCATCGAGACCCCGACCAGGAGGCTGATCAGCCACCAGGAGCGGGGCGCGGTGAGGCGTTCTTCGTACGGGGCGGCGGAAAGCTGCATGGAATCAAGCTTGGCACGGTGTCCGCGGGGAGGCAGGGTCAGGGGGGCCGGGGTGAAACGCCGGGTAAGGTCTGCGGCTGTGAGTGGTACATCCGCAGCTCTGGAGCCTCCCGCCGACGCGACCAAGCCGGTGCGGCACCCCGACGCTCCCGCACCCGGCGAGCTCCTCGGCCCGCACTACGGTGAGTGCTTCGGCTGCGGCGGCGACCAGCCGCACGGACTGCACCTCGCGGCGCGGGCCGGCGAAGGGGTGTCGATCACCGCCGAGTTCACCGTGCGGCCCGAACACCAGGGCGCTCCGGGCCTGGCCCACGGCGGAGTGCTGGCGACCGCCCTCGACGAGACCCTCGGCTCGCTGAACTGGCTGCTGCGCACCATCGCCGTGACCGGACGGCTGGAGACCGACTTCGTACGGCCGGTGCCGGTGGGCACCACGCTCCATCTTGCGGCCGAGGTGACGGCGGTGGCCGGCCGGAAGATCTACTCGCGGGCCACCGGACGTGTCGGCGGCCCCGACGGACCCGTCGTCGTCCGAGCGGACGCGCTCTTCATCGAGGTCAAGGTCGACCATTTCGTCGACCACGGCCGCAAGGAAGAGATCCAGGCCGCCATGAACGACCCCGACCAGATCCGGCGCGTCCGTGCCTTCGAGGTGAACCCGTGAGCCGCGACCCCGTGAACGTGCTGATTCGGCGTGTCGATCCGGACGTACCGCTTCCGACGTATGCGCACCCCGGCGACGCGGGAGCCGATCTGCGCACCACCGAAAGCCGTGAACTGAAGCCGGGTGAGCGGGCCGTACTGCCCACGGGGGTGTCTGTGGCGCTCCCGGAGGGGTACGCGGCCTTCGTGCACCCGCGTTCCGGTCTCGCCGCCCGCTGCGGCGTGGCCCTCGTGAATGCCCCGGGGACGGTTGATGCCGGGTACCGTGGGGAAATCAAGGTGATCGTGGTGAATCTCGACCCGCGCGAGCCCGTGCGGTTCGAGCGCTTCGACCGGGTTGCCCAACTGGTCGTCCAGCAGGTCGAGAGGGTCCGCTTCCAGGAGGTGGCGGAGCTTCCCGACTCGGCACGGGCCGAGGGGGGCTTGGGGTCCACCGGCGGCCATGCCGCCGTGGACGGCGGGCGCGGCACAAACGGTCAGGCCGCCGTTGGCGGCAAGACGGGTGGGAATCGATACGCTTCGGTCGTATCCGACCGGGAAGGACAGTGACGTGTTCGGACGTCGCAAGAAGAGTGGTGCCGCCGAGGACGCGGCCGGCGAGGCCGAGCAGGTCGTCGACAGCGTCGACACTGAGGCGGACGAGGTCGAGCGCGAGCGGGTGCGGCTCGAGCCGGAACCGCGGCCCGACGGGCCCTGGGACAGCACCGAGGTCCGGGACCCGGCCGAGGGCCGGGTGGATCTTGGTGGTCTGTTCGTGCCGGGCGTCGACGGCATGGAGCTGCGGGTCGAGGTCGCGGGCGACGCGATCGTCGCGGCGACCGTCGTACTGCGGGACAGCGCCATCCAGTTGCAGGCCTTCGCCGCGCCCAAGCGGGAGGGCATCTGGGGCGAGGTGCGCGAGGAGATCGGCGCCGGCATCACCCAGCAGGGCGGCATCATCGACGAGGTCGAGGGCCCGCTCGGCTGGGAGCTGCGAGCCCAGGTGCCGGTGCAGCTGCCGGACGGCACGGGCGGCTTCCAGGTGGTCCGGTTCGTCGGTGTGGACGGGCCCCGCTGGTTCCTGCGGGGTGTGATCTCCGGGCAGGGTGCCGTGCAGCCGCAGGCCGCCGGCCTCCTGGAGCAGATCTTCCGGGACACGGTCGTGGTCCGCGGCGACGGACCGATGGCGCCCCGCGACCCGATCGTCCTGAAGCTGCCGAACGACGCGCAGATGGTCCCCGAGGGCGTCCAGCAGGACGACCAGGCCGGTTCCCGGTTCTCGGGCGGCATGGGGCAGCTGCAGCGCGGGCCGGAGATCACCGAGGTCCGTTAGACGTCAGCGCACGCAGGGCCGCATCCCCGCAGGGGTGCGGCCCTCGTCGTGTGCGAACGCTTGAACGGGTGGGCGTCGCTTCGTGATACTGGCGCCCGGATCACGGGGGAGGCGACATGAGCCAGGTGGTCACCGAGACCATGGTGCGCGTCGAGAACGTCCACAAGTCGTACGGCGAGGGAGCCGCCGCCGTGCACGCCCTGCGCGGGGTCTCCTTCGACGTCCCGCGCGGTGAACTCGTCGCCCTCAAGGGGCGCTCGGGGTCCGGGAAGACGACGTTGCTCAACATCGTCGGCGGTCTCGACGAGCCGGACCGGGGGCGGGTGGCGGTCGACGGGCTCGATCTGGCGGGGCTCGGCGAGAACGGCCTGCTGGAACTGCGCCGGGACCACATCGGCTTCGTCTTCCAGTCCTTCGGGCTCATCCCGATCCTCACGGCCGCCGAGAACGTCGGCGTACCGATGCGGCTGCGTCGGGCCGACCCGCGGGAGCGCGAGGAACGCGTCGAGCTGCTGCTGTCCCTGGTCGGCCTCGCCGACCACGCCGCCCAGCGGCCCGGTGAGCTGTCCGGCGGTCAGCAGCAGCGGGTGGCCATCGCCCGTGCCCTCGCCAACAGCCCCTCGCTCCTCATCGCCGACGAGCCGACCGCCCAGCTGGACGCGGAGACCGGTCACGCGGTGATGGAGCTGCTGCGGGCCGTCGTACGCAGTGAAGGCGTCACGGCGCTGGTCGCCACGCACGACGCGACCCTGCTCGACCTGGCCGACCGGGTCCTGGAGCTGAGCGACGGAGCAGTCGTCGAACGTTAGTTCGCTCAGCGGGGTGTCGTCAGGGTTCCGTCAAAGTCGCCCGCTGCCCTCCTGGCCGCCCCATTTGCCCGGAACGTTGGCCGTAAGGTCGACGCTTCGTACGCGCAGTTTGCAGAAGACGGACAATGAGGCCATGACACGCGGCAAGCTTCGGATCTACCTGGGTGCGGCACCGGGGGTGGGCAAGACGTATGCGATGTTGTCCGAGGCGCACCGGCGGGTGGAGCGGGGCACGGACTGCGTGGTGGCGTTCGTCGAGTCCCACGGCCGGCCGCGCACCGAGGTGATGCTGCACGGGCTGGAGCAGGTGCCGCGCAAGGAGCTCGGGTACCGGGGCGGGGTGTTCACCGAGATGGATGTGGACGCGGTCCTCGCCCGGCGGCCGAAGGTGGCGCTGGTGGACGAGCTGGCGCACACGAACATCCCCGGTTCGCGCCATGCCAAGCGCTGGCAGGACGTGGAGGAGCTGCTGGCGGCCGGGGTCGATGTGATCTCCACGGTGAACATCCAGCATCTGGAGTCGCTGGGTGACGTGGTGGAGTCGATCACGGGGATACGGCAGCGGGAGACCGTCCCGGACGAGGTGGTGCGGCGGGCGGACCAGGTCGAGCTGGTGGACATGTCGCCGCAGGCGCTGCGGCGGCGGATGGCGCACGGCAACATCTACCAGCCGGACAAGGTGGATGCGGCGCTGTCGAACTACTTCCGGCCGGGGAATCTCACCGCGTTGCGGGAGCTGGCGTTGTTGTGGGTGGCGGACCGGGTCGACGAGTATCTGCAGCAGTACCGCAGTGATCACCAGGTGTCGAGAATCTGGGGTTCGCGGGAGCGGATCGTGGTGGGTCTGACGGGTGGTCCGGAGGGGCGGACGCTGATCCGGCGGGCGGCGCGGCTGGCGGAGAAGGGGGCCGGCGGTGAGGTGCTGGCGGTCTACATAGCGCGCAGCGACGGGCTCACGGCGGCCTCGCCGAAGGAACTGGCGGTGCAGCGCACGCTGGTCGAGGACCTCGGCGGGACCTTCCATCACGTGGTCGGTGACGACATACCGGCGGCCCTGCTGGACTTCGCCCGCGGCGTGAACGCCACCCAGATCGTGCTGGGTTCGTCGCGGCGCAAGAGCTGGCAGTACGTGTTCGGGCCCGGCGTCGGCGCGACGGTCGCCCGGGAGTCCGGTCCCGACCTGGACGTCCACATCGTCACGCACGACGAGGCCGCCAAGGGGCGTGGGCTGCCGGTGGCGCGCGGTGCACGGCTGGGGCGGGCCCGGATCATCTGGGGCTGGCTGGTCGGCCTGGCCGGGCCGGTGATCCTGGCGGTCCTGCTGAACACCGTTCACCTCGGCCTCGCCAACGACATGCTGCTCTTCCTGACGCTGACGGTGGCGGCGGCCCTGCTCGGCGGGCTCCTCCCGGCGCTGGCCTCGGCAGTCGTGGGCTCGCTGTTGATGAACTGGTTCTTCACCCCGCCCGTCCACACCCTGACCATCGCGGACCCGAAGAACATCGTCGCCCTGGTGATCTTCATAGGCGTGGCGGTGTCGGTGGCGTCGGTGGTCGACCTCGCGGCCCGGCGCACGCATCAGGCGGCCCGGCTGCGGGCGGAGTCGGGGATCCTGTCGTTCCTGGCGGGCAACGTGCTGCGTGGTGAGACCAGCCTGGAGGCGCTGCTGGAGCGGGTGCGCGAGACCTTCGGCATGGAGTCGGTGGCGCTGCTGGAGCGTGAGAGCGACGTCGATCCGTGGACGTGCGCGGGCAGTGTCGGGCTCCGACCGTGTCAGAGCCCGGAGGACGCGGACGTCGACATGCCGGTCGGCGATCACATGGCCCTCGCGCTGACCGGACGGGTGCTGCCCGCCGAGGACCGCCGGGTGCTGGCTGCGTTCGCCGCGCAGGCCGTGGTCGTCCTGGACCGCCGCCGGCTCCAGGAGGAGGCCGACCAGGCCCGCACGCTGGCCGAGGGCAACCGCATCCGCACGGCCCTGCTGGCCGCCGTCAGCCATGACCTGCGGACGCCCCTGGCCGGCATCAAGGCGTCGGTCACGTCGCTGCGTTCGGACGACGTCGAGTGGTCCGAGGAGGACCGGGCGGCCCTGCTGGAGGCGATCGAGGAGGGCGCCGACCGCCTCGACCACCTGGTGGGCAACCTGCTCGACATGTCCCGTCTGCAGACCGGCACGGTCACGCCGCTCATCCGCGAGGTCGACCTCGACGAGGTGGTGCCGATGGCGCTGGGCGGCGTGCCGGAGGACAGCGTGGAGCTGGACGTCCCGGAGACGCTGCCGATGGTCGAGGTCGATGCCGGACTGCTGGAGCGTGCCGTCGCCAACGTCGTGGAGAACGCGGTCAAGTACAGCCCGCCGGGTACGCCCGTGCTGGTTGCCGCCAGTGCCCTCGCGGACCGCGTCGAGGTCCGGGTCGTGGACCGCGGGCCGGGCGTTCCCGACGAGGCGAAGGAGCGGATCTTCGAGCCGTTCCAGCGCTACGGCGACGCCCCGCGCGGTGCCGGAGTCGGCCTCGGCCTCGCGGTCGCCCGGGGCTTCGCCGAGGCCATGGGCGGCACCCTCGACGTCGAGGACACACCCGGCGGCGGCCTCACCATGGTCCTCACCCTCCACGCGGCAGGAGCGCGCCCCGTGCTTCTTTCCTCCGCACCCCAAGAAAGGCAGGCTCGATGAACCGGGTGCTCGTGGTCGACGACGAGCCGCAGATCGTTCGCGCCCTCGTGATCAACCTCAAGGCGCGCAAGTACGAGGTCGACGCGGCCCAGGACGGGGCCACCGCCCTTGAGCTCGCCGCGGCTCGCCACCCCGACGTCATCGTCCTCGACCTGGGGCTGCCGGACATGGACGGCGTCGAAGTGATCAAGGGTCTGCGCGGCTGGACCCGCGTGCCGATCATCGTGCTGTCCGCCCGGCACTCCTCCGACGAGAAGGTCGAGGCACTCGACGCGGGCGCCGACGACTACGTCACCAAGCCCTTCGGCATGGACGAACTGCTGGCCCGGCTGCGCGCGGCCGTCCGCCGCGCCGAGCCCACCGGCGGCGGCGAGGACGAGGTGATGGTGGAGACCGAGGAGTTCACCGTCGACCTCGTCGCCAAGAAGGTCAACCGCGGCGGCAAGGACGTACGGCTGACCCCCACGGAGTGGCATCTGCTGGAAGTGCTGGTGCGCAACACCGGCCGGCTGGTCAGCCAGAAGCAGCTGCTGCAGGAGGTGTGGGGACCGTCGTACGGGACGGAGACCAACTACCTGCGCGTGTACATGGCACAGCTGCGCCGCAAGCTGGAGGCGGACCCGTCGCACCCGAAGCACTTCGTCACGGAGCCGGGGATGGGATACCGCTTCGAGAAGTGAGCTTTCGAGCTGTGACACAACGGGTACGTGACTGTCGGTTGCACCCCGGTAGGCTTCAGACATGAGTGCTGTTCCTCGTTCCGAAAAGCCGGCGGGCCGGTTCCGGCGCATGCTTGACCGGCTCTCCTCTTCGCAGGAGGACCTGGAGTCCGAGGAACTGCGGGAGGACGCCGAGACCGCAGGCTGTACGCGGATCGGTGACTGCCACGACCGACAGATAGTGACGGTTACTGGTACCTTGCGCACGGTCACGCTGCGGCCGCGCGCGGGAGTCCCGGCCCTGGAGGCCGAGCTGTTCGACGGCTCCGCCGCACTCGACGTGGTGTGGCTCGGCAGGCGCTCCATCGTCGGGATAGAACCGGGGCGCAAGCTGATCGCATCGGGCCGGATCTCGATGAGCCGGGGCCGCCGGGTGCTCTTCAACCCGAAATACGAACTGAGACCCCTCGGACGGGAGTAGCCGGTGACGTCGCTCGACAAGCCGACTGAACACACCGAAGACACCGATCAGGACGCCCGCGCGGTCACGGAGGCCGCGCTGTTCGAGGCGTTCGGCGGCGTGCGGGGCATGGTCGAGACGGTGCTGCCGGGCCTGCTCTTCGTGACCATCTACACGATCAACAAGGACCTGCACCTGTCGGCGATCGCCGCCCTGGGCGTGTCCCTGCTGCTCGTCGTGGTCCGCCTGGCGATGAAGGACACCGTCAAGCACGCCTTCAGCGGTGTCTTCGGCGTGGCCTTCGGCGTCGTCTTCGCGATGATGACCGGCAATGCCAAGGACTTCTACCTGCCGGGCATGCTCTACACGCTGGGCCTGGCGCTGGCGTACATCATCACGACCCTGTGCGGTGTCCCGCTGATCGGCCTGATGCTCGGCCCGGTCTTCAAGGAGAACCTCTCCTGGCGCACCCGCAACCCCGGCCGCAAGAAGGCGTACGCCAAGGCCAGCTGGGCCTGGGGCCTGATTCTGCTCGCCAAGTGCGCGATCCTCTTCCCGCTGTACTGGTGGGCCGACACCACACAGCTGGGCTGGGTGCTGGTGACCCTGAAGATCCCGCCGTTCCTGCTGGCGGTCTGGCTGACCTGGGTCTTCCTGGCCAAGGCGCCGCCGCCCATCGACGTCTTCGCCGAGATGGAGGCCGAGGAGCGCGCCGAGCAGGAGCGTAAGGCCGCCCTTGCGGGGGAGCACGGGGAGCTGCCGACCGGCGCTCGCCACCGGCGGGACTGACAGCCGTCGATACGAGGATGGGGCGCCCTGAGATCTCAGGGCGCCCCATCCTCGTATCGACCGCGGGAGTCAGCTCGTCGCGTCTTCCCGCCGTACCGACAGCAGATCCTCCAGCTGCTCCTCCCGGGCCGGCGCGGCCACGAACAGCAGCTCGTCGCCCGCCTCCAGGGAGTCGTCCCGAGTGGGGGTGAGGACACGGGTGCCGCGGATGATCGTGACCAGGGAGGTGTCCTCCGGCCACTCCACATCGCCGACCTGGGTGCCGGCCAGGGCCGACTCGTCCGGCAGGGTCAGCTCGACGAGGTTGGCGTCGCCGTGGCTGAAGCGCAGCAGGCGGACCAGGTCGCCGACGCTCACCGCCTCCTCGACCAGGGCCGACATCAGGCGCGGGGTGGAGACGGCGACGTCCACGCCCCAGGCCTCGTTGAACAGCCACTCGTTCTTGGGGTTGTTGACCCGGGCGACGACGCGCGGAACGCCGTACTCCGTCTTCGCCAGCAGCGAGACGACCAGGTTCACCTTGTCGTCGCCCGTTGCGGCGATGACGACGTTGCAGCGCTGGAGCGCCGCCTCGTCCAGGGACGTGATCTCGCAGGCGTCGGCGAGCAGCCACTCGGCCTGCGGGACGCGCTCGACCGAGATGGCGGTCGGCGCCTTGTCGATGAGCAGGACCTCGTGGCCGTTCTCCAGCAGTTCACCGGCGATCGACCGGCCGACCGCGCCGGCTCCGGCAATGGCGACCCGCATCAGTGACCGCCCTCCTTCTCAGGGCCCTCGGCGAACGCCGCCTCGACCTTCTCGACGTCGTCCGAGCGCATCATCACGTGCACCAGGTCCCCCTCCTGCAACACCGTCTGCGAGGTGGGCAGGATGGCCTCGCCCAGGCGGGTGAGGAACGCCACGCGGACGCCGGTCTCCTCCTGCAGCCTGCTGATCTTGTGGCCGACCCAGGCGTTGGAGGCGTGCACCTCGGCGAGCTGGACGCCGCCGGTGGGGTCGCGCCACAGCGGCTCGGCACCGGACGGCAGCAGCCGGCGCAGCATCTGGTCCGCCGGCCAGCGGACCGTGGCGACCGTCGGGATGCCGAGGCGCTGGTAGACCTCGGCGCGCCGGGGGTCGTAGATGCGGGCCGCGACGTTCTCGACGCCGAACATCTCGCGGGCCACGCGGGCGGAGATGATGTTCGAGTTGTCACCGCTGGAGACGGCGGCGAAGGCGCCGGCCTCCTCGATTCCGGCCTCGCGCAGGGTGTCCTGGTCGTAGCCGACCCCGGTCACGCGGCGGCCGCCGAACGAGGATCCCAGGCGTCGGAAGGCGGTGGGGTCCTGGTCGATCACGGCGACCGTGTGCCCCTGTTGCTCCAGGGTCTGGGCGAGAGCGGAACCCACTCTGCCGCAGCCCATGATGACGATGTGCACGACCGTCCTTCCGAGATCAAGTTGCTGACTTGCCTTGATTAGGTTCTCAGACCGGCCACCAAGCTACACACGCACGGTCCGCGGAAGGCACCCCCGTGCACGGTTTGCCCAGATCAGCGGCGGCTGATGCTCCAGACGCTGAAGACAGTCAGGATTCCGAGGCCGACGAGTGCGGCGGTGGCGCCGATCCACTCCGCGGTTGCAGACATGGGACCTCCGATTGCAGGCGACGGGATGGTTCACGGGATGGTTCACGGGATGGTTTCTGACATAAGGGTTTTGTCATATAGGCATGGGGGTTGTCGTGCCGGCCGGACCCGTGGCCTGACGGCCCCGGTATTTCACTCGTGGGGCAGATGCCGGGAAGGCGGGTGGGCGAAGCCCTGTTCGAAGGCTTACGATCCTCTGTTGTGTCCAAACTGACCGACGTGCCCAAACGGATCCTGATCGGGCGCGCACTGCGCAGCGACCGGCTGGGCGAAACGCTCCTGCCGAAACGCGTCGCACTCCCCGTCTTCGCCTCCGACCCGCTGTCCTCCGTGGCGTACGCGCCCGGAGAGGTACTGCTGGTCCTCTCCATCGCCGGCGTGTCGGCCTACCACTTCAGCCCCTGGATCGCCGCCGCGGTCGTCGTGCTGATGTTCACGGTCGTCGCCTCCTACCGGCAGAACGTGCACGCCTATCCGAGCGGCGGCGGCGACTACGAGGTGGCGAACACCAATCTCGGTCCCAAGGCCGGCCTCACCGTCGCCAGCGCCCTGCTCGTCGACTACGTCCTGACGGTTGCCGTCTCCATCTCCTCCGGCATCGAGAACCTGGGCTCCGCGATCCCCTTCGTCGTCGAGCACAAGGTGTTCTGCGCGGTGGCCGTGATCCTGCTGCTGACGCTGATGAACCTGCGCGGGGTCAAGGAGTCCGGCACGCTCTTCGCGATCCCGACGTACGTCTTCGTCACGGGCGTCTTCGTCATGATCATGTGGGGCGCCTTCCGCGGGCTGGTGCTCGACGACACCATGCGGGCGCCGACCGCCGGGTACGAGATCAAGGCCGAACACGAGGGCCTCGCGGGCTTCGCCCTGCTCTTCCTGCTGCTGCGCGCCTTCTCCTCCGGCTGTGCCGCGCTGACCGGCGTGGAGGCGATCTCCAACGGCGTGCCGGCCTTCCGCAAGCCCAAGTCGAGGAACGCGGCCACCACGCTCGCGCTGATGGGCCTGCTCGCCGTCACCATGTTCTGCGGCATCATCGGCCTGGCGATGGCGTCCAACGTCCGGATGGCCGAGAACCCGGCCCACGACCTGCTCGACAAGGGCGTCCCGGTGGGCTCGGACTACGTCCAGAACCCCGTGATCTCGCAGGTCGCCGAGGCCGTCTTCGGCAAGGGCAGCATCCTGTTCATCGTGCTCGCCGCAGCCACCGCGCTGGTGCTCTTCCTCGCCGCGAACACCGCGTACAACGGCTTCCCGGTGCTCGGCTCGATCCTCGCCCAGGACCGCTACCTCCCGCGTCAGCTGCACACCCGCGGCGACCGCCTGGCGTTCTCGAACGGCATCGTGCTCCTGGCCGGCGCGGCCGCCCTCCTGGTGTGGGTCTACGGAGCCGACTCCACGCGTCTGATCCAGCTGTACATCGTCGGCGTGTTCGTGTCCTTCACGCTCAGCCAGACCGGCATGGTCCGCCACTGGAACCGCCACCTGGCCACCGAGCAGGACCCCGCCAAGCGCCGCCACATGATCCGCTCCCGCGCGATCAACGCGTTCGGTGCCTTCTTCACCGGTCTCGTCCTGGTCGTCGTCCTGGTCACCAAGTTCTCCCACGGCGCCTGGGTCGCGCTGCTCGGCATGGTGATCTTCTATGTGACGATGACGGCGATCCGCCGCCACTACGACCACGTCTCCCAGGAACTCGCCGCCCCCGAGGGCCCGAGCGACGACAGCCTGCGACCCTCGCGCGTGCACTCCGTGGTGCTGATCTCCAAGATCCACCGCCCCGCCCTGCGCGCCCTCGCCTACGCCAAGCTGCTGCGCTCGGACACGCTGGAGGCGCTCAGTGTCAATGTGGACCCGGCCGAGACCAAGGGTCTGCGCGAGGAATGGGAACAGCGCGGCATCGACGTACCGCTGAAGGTGCTCGATTCGCCGTACCGGGAGGTCACCCGGCCGGTCATCGAGTACGTCAAGAGCCTGCGCAAGGAGTCCCCGCGCGACGTGGTCTCCGTGATCATCCCGGAGTACGTCGTCGGCCACTGGTACGAGCACCTGCTGCACAACCAGAGCGCGCTCCGGCTGAAGGGCCGGCTGCTGTTCACACCGGGGGTCATGGTGACCTCGGTGCCCTACCAGCTGGCCTCGTCCGAGCTGGCCAAGAAGCGGGCCGGCAAGCGGCAGGAGTGGAACGCGCCGGGTTCGGTGCGGCGTGGTCCGGCGCAGGTGCGGCCGAAGGAGCCCAGCGCCAAGGACTGACGTGTGCAGGAGCACGTAGACTGGTGGGCTGTTGTCCAGCCGTAGTCCTTCTCATCTCTGGAGTCACCCCGCCATGCAGGCAGAACCGAAGAAGTCGCAGGCGGGGTCCCTGGTCGGGCGGGAGTACGAGGTCGAGATCGGCCCCGTCGCCCACGGCGGCCACTGCATCGCCCGCACCGAGTCGGGCCAGGTCCTGTTCGTCCGGCACGCGCTGCCCGGCGAGCGGGTCGTGGCCCGGGTGACCGAAGGTGAGGAGGGCGCTCGGTTCCTGCGCGCGGACGCGGTCGAGGTGCTCTCGGCGTCCAAGGACCGCATCGAGGCGCCCTGTCCCTACGCCGGTCCCGGCCGCTGCGGCGGCTGCGACTGGCAGCACGCGAAGCCGGGTGCCCAGCGGCGCCTCAAGGGCGAGGTGATCGCCGAGCAGCTGCAGCGGCTCGCGGGCCTGACGCCCGAGGAGGCCGGCTGGGACGGCACGGTGATGCCGGCCGAGGGCGACAAGCTGCCCGCCGGACAGGTGCCGCAGTGGCGGACGCGGGTGCAGTACGCGGTGGACGCCGACGGCCGTGCGGGCCTGCGGCGGCACCGGTCGCACGAGGTGGAGCCCATCGACCACTGCATGATCGCCGCCGAGGGGGTCAGCGAGCTCGGCATCGAGAAGCGCGACTGGACCGGCATGGCCTCGGTCGAGGCGATCGCGGCGACGGGTTCGCAGGACCGCCAGGTGATTCTGACGCCCCGGCCGGGCGCGCGCCTGCCCCTCGTGGAACTGGACAAGCCCGTGTCCGTCATGCGGGTGGAGGAGAAGGACGGCGGGGTGCACCGCGTCCACGGCCGGCCCTTCGTCCGCGAGCGCGCGGACGGGCGTACCTACCGAGTCGGCAGCGGCGGCTTCTGGCAGGTCCATCCCAAGGCCGCGGACACGCTGGTGACGGCCGTGATGCAGGGCCTTCTCCCGCGCAAGGGCGACATGGCGCTCGACCTCTACTGCGGCGTCGGCCTGTTCGCGGGCGCGCTCGCCGACCGGGTCGGCGACCAGGGCGCGGTCCTCGGCATCGAGTCCGGCAAGCGGGCCGTCGAGGACGCCCGGCACAACCTCGCCGACTTCGACCGGGTCCGCATCGAGCAGGGCAAGGTCGAGTCGGTCCTGCCGCGCACCGGGATCACCGAGGTCGACCTCATCGTCCTGGACCCGCCCCGGACCGGGGCCGGCCGGAAGACCGTCGAGCACCTGTCGTCGCTGGGCGCGCGTCGCATCGCGTACGTCGCGTGCGATCCGGCGGCACTGGCGCGGGATCTGGGGTACTTCCGGGACGGGGGGTACCGGGTGCGGACGTTGCGGGCGTTCGATCTGTTTCCGATGACGCATCATGTGGAGTGCGTTGCCATCCTTGAGCCGGTGGCTAAGGGCTCCTGACCTGCGGTTTTGTGCGTGCGCATTATGTGCGGCGTGGGCGTTACGGGCGATATCCTGACTGAAATGACGCTCGTGACGCTCATTTGACGCTCGTTCTGATGCAGTGTCAGACGGCTTGTCGGGCAGGTCGGACCCGGTCAAGGTGGCGAGCATCGATGGGGCGCCGAGGGTCGGCGACGCTGAGCGCTGACCTACTGAGTCCTGCTGGTCAGATGTCCCGGAAGAGACCAGGTAGGTCCGTGACCCGCCGCGCTTGCTGGGCCTGGGCTGCTGAGCTGCGCAAATTAGCTTTCTGCTCTCCCCGAGTTCCCGAGTGTGAGCTGGTGTTCGGGCATCGATGCGCCCCGTGCCGCGTCTCGTCCATCAGTGAGGTGCCATGCGGAGCGCGCCGTCGAGGCGGATGACCTCGCCGTTGAGCATGGGGTTCCCGGCGATGTGCCGTACCAGGGCGGCGGACTCGGCCGGGTCGCCGAGGCGCGCGGGGTGGGGGACCTGCCGTGCGAGGGAGTCACTGGCCTCCTGAGGCAGTCCTGCCATGAGTGGTGTGTCGAACAGGCCGGGTGCGATCGAGACCACGCGGATGAGGTGCTGGGCGAGTTCCCGGGCGGCGGGGAGGGTGAGGGCGGCCACCCGCCCTTGACGCAGCGTAGGCGGCCTGGCCGATCCGGCCGCCGTAGGCGGCGGCCGAAGAGGTCGCGACGAGGACGCCGCGCTCGCCGTCCACCGGCTCGGATTCGGGCGAAGGCGTCCAGGTGCAGTGGCCCACTGTGGGAAGCATGCGGCCGGGTGTCGCGATGACCGGGCCGGCGCCCGCGAGCCCCTCGGCGACGGCTGCCCCGGTGAGGATGTCTGCTTGCCGCCCGGAAACCGATCGGTGTACCGTGCTGGAAACCGATCGGTTTCCACCTTGGAGTCAAAAACCATGCCTGCTCATGCCACCTCCTCCATCTTCGTCATCGGCGGCACAGGGGCCCAGGGGATGCCTGTTGTCCGCGCTCTTGTCGCGGACAAGAAGTACTCCGTCAAGGTCCTCACCCGGGACGCCAGTTCCCCCCGAGCCCAGGCGCTCGTCGCGCTCGGCAACGTCTCCATCCTCGAAGGGACGTTCGCTGACGAGGACGTACTGCGCGAAGGATTTCGCGGCTGCGACGGGGCGTTCATCAACATCGACGGGTTCAACACCGGCGAGAAAACGGAGACCTACTGGGCCATCCGCACGTATGAGATAGCGATCGAAGAAGGTGTCAAGTTCTTCGTCTACGGAAACCTCGACTACGCCCTCAAGAAGTCGGGCTACGACTCGAGGTTCCGCACCGGCCACTATGACGGCAAGGGCCGTATGGCCGAATGGGTGCTGTTCCAGAACGAAAAGAACAGGGACCGGATGGGAGCGGCGGTCTTCACCTCGGGTCCCTATATCGAGATGGTGATCTCACCGCTCACGCCCATGACGCCCACCGTCGAGGACGGTGTCGTCACGTGGCGAGTCCCGCTCGGCGAGGGGGCCGTCCCGCACGTGGCTCTGGAAGATTGCGGCTTCTATGTCCGCTGGCTCTTCGACCACCCGGAACGAGCCAACGGCATGGACCTCGAAGTCGCCATCGAGCACATGACCTATGCCGACATGGCCGCGGCATTCGAGAAGGTCACCGGACACCCGGCGCAGTACATCGACACCGATCTGGACGCGTATTGGAACAGTCCGGACCTGACGGGGATTGCAGATCACCCTGCCGGGTACAACGCCGACCCCGACGACAAGAGCACCATGAGCTTCCGTGAAAATTTCACCGGCTTCTGGAATGTATGGAAGCACGGGATCATCACCAGGGACTACGCCCTGCTCGACGAAATTCACCCCGACAGGATCAGAAGCGCCGAGGAGTGGTTCCGTCGGGAGGACCAGTTGGGCAGGGAACTCGGCAAGGGAAGTCTCTGGGAGAGGGTCCAGCCGGAGAACTGGAGCATGGACTCCGCGGTTCTCAAGAGCAGCGCGGACTTCAGGACGGGAAAGTTGTAGACGGACCGGTCTCACGTAGTTCTCTGAATCACTCACGCTCCCCCCGGCGAGCGAGATGGTCCGCTCGGCCACCAGCACCGCGCTGCGGGTCGCGGCGCGCGAGTTGGAGTTCTACGACACCGGCGACGTCGACGGGGCGGACGAGGTGTTCGCCTCGAATGTGATCGACCACAACCCCGCCACTGACGCCGCCTCGGGCATCGACGGCATGCGAGCGTCGATCGCCGCGGTCCGTGACGGATTCACCGACATACAGCACCGGATCCTTATTCCAGCAGGAGCTTCCTGGCGGCTGGGTGGTGCTCCACTGGCGCATGACCGGGACCCACACCGGAGACGCCTTCGGGTTCGCTGCCAGCGGCAACCCGGTCGACATCGACGGGCAGGACATCATGCGCGTCGTCGATGGCAAGATCACCGAGATCTACCACGTCGAGGAACTGCTCAAGCTCACCCAGCAGATCAGCGGCGGCGCGCAGTCGGCCTGAAGGGCGTCGGCTACGTCGTCTCACCCTGGATGAGGGCGAGGATGTCGCCCGCGCCAGGTCGCCCCGGCACTGCCGGAGCCGGGGCCGGAGCGCCGACCGTCGAGAGGATGCCGACGGTGAGATTGCCGGCCGCCGCGGTGAGGTCCATCCCGATGGTGGTCAGGGCCGGTACGGCGAGCGAGCTCACGGGGATGTCGTCGACGCCGATGAGGGCCAGGTCGTCCGGGACCTCGATGTGCTGCGTGCGGCAGCTCGCCAGGACGGCGAGAGCGATCAGATCGTTGAACGCGGCGACCGCCGTGACCGGGGTGGCGCCCCGCGTCCACTCCGCGACGGCGGCCCGGGCGCCGGCCCGCGAGTAGCGCATGTTGACCACCTGCGGCGCCGGCAGTCCCAGATCGCGGCAGACCCGGGTGGCTCCCTCCAGGCGTGGCAGACAGAAGGGCCGCTCTCGCGGGTCGTCCAGCGCGACGTAGCCGATGTGCCGGTGCCCGCGGGTCACGAGGTGGTCGATCAGATGTCTTCCTGGCACAGCTCGGCCAGCGGCGTGGCCGTCCCGGCATGGTGCAGGTACACGCAGGTGTAACCGGCCTCGACTCGGTGTTGGTGCGCTCCACGACGATCCGGCGGGAGGACTGGCGGCGCCTGGCCTCGCCTCAGGCACCGGGAACGAGCCGCCGGAGCTCGCGGTCGCCGACTGCTATGAGCGGGCGCTGCGGGCGTTGGTGACGGGGTGGCGGGACAGCGAGGGGTCGGTCGCGGGGCTCGCAGCCTCATAGGGGGTTGGTCCGCGACTCGGGCCCGCGACTCGGGCTTGCGCGTGGAAACCGATCAGTTTACGGTGATGAAACTGATCGGTTTCTCGTCGTGCGGGCGGGCGAGTTCCGGACTCGAGTCACGAGGAGCACGGATGACTGCCGCGCGCGACGTCGAGGGGTAACTGCCGCACTGTTCGGCTTCGGCGTACCGGGGTGGTGCGACCGCAAGGCGCTGCACCGCATCCCGGTGGAGACGACGCCCGAGAAGGCGGCGGCCCCGGCATGGCGCAAGCCGCCCTCCGCATCCCCCAGGACGGGGCCATCGCTCGGAGTGGCCCCGGTGTGTGTCGCCCTGCCGCGGACGACGGGCACGCACGCCACCAGGGCTCGGCGACGGTCTTCCCCCAGGCCGTCGCCGAGCCTCCGCGCGGACGCCACCCTGGAAACCGATCGGTTTTCATTTGCTTCCCTTTGGGTTAACCTCGCGGTATGACCACCGAAGTGAAGCGAAGCCCCAGGGAGCGGCTGCTGGAGGCGGCGGCCACACTCACCTACCGAGACGGCGTCGGCATCGGCGTCGAGGCGCTGTGCAAGGCGGCGGGGGTGTCGAAGCGCTCCATGTACCAGCTGTTCGAGAGCAAGGACGAACTGCTGGCAGCGAGCCTGGAGCAACGCGCTTCCGCCTTCGTGGCGACACTCCTGCCCGCGGCGGACGATGGCCGGTCAGCACGCGAGCGGATCCTGCACGTCTTCGAGCAGGTGGAACGGCAGGCCGGCGCGCCGGAGTTCCGGGGCTGCCGGTACCTGGCTGTGCAGATCGAGCTCAAGGACCAGAGCCACCCCGCGAGCCAGGTGGCCCACCGGGTCAAGGGAAACTTGACGGGCTTTTTCCGCGCCGAGGCCGAACGGGGCGGCGCGAGCAACCCCGACCTGCTGGCCCGGCAGCTCAGCCTGGTCTTCGACGGCGCCAGCGCCCGCGCGGGGATCGGAGCCGACAATCTCACCGGGCTCATCGCCCCGACGGTGGTCACCCTGCTCGACGCGGCGGGCGTGCGCTGACGGATCGCCCCTCCGGAAAGCTTCCCCGCCTTCCGGCGTCTGGGGGAGTCCCATAGCCGCAAGCGTGTTGCCGAGCATGCCGCAGGCGAAGAAGCCTGCGGTCCGGTCGGCATCGGCACCCAACGACAGGTGCACGGTCTCCCAGATCCTCATCCAGCCGGCCCGGACGACCTCGCCGATCAGGTCATCGCCCTGCGCCTCGGCGGCCGCCACGGTGACGTATCCCTGCATCTGCATCAGGAGCGTTTCGGGGTGCGTCGAGATCAGGCGCGCGTAAGCGTCCGTCATGGCCTGGCGGGCCCGTTCGCCGCCCTCCACCCCGTCGGCCGCCCTGGCGATCGCCGCGGTGGTGGTGCCGTGGTAGTCGGCGATCGCGAACTCGGCGATCGCCGCGCGGATGACGCTCTCGCGCCTCTCCTGCGCACTGATCCTGCCCATGCCGTCCTTCTCCCTGCTTGAACTTGCATGCGGAAACCGATCGGTTTACGGTGACGGAAACCGATCGGTTTTTCAATGAGTGCGGGAGTCATGATGACGACAGATCGGCCGGTGGCACTCGTGACGGGTGCGTCATCCGGCATCGGGAAGGAAACCGCGCTCGCACTGGTCGCAGCGGGTTTCGACGTGGTCGGCACAAGCCGGGACACCTCACGCGTCACCCCGCTCGACGGTGTGACGTTCCTCGACCTCGACGTGGCCGACGACGCCTCGGTCGCCGCGGCGGTCCAGGAGGTGAGCGAGCGGTTCGGGCGGATCGACGTCCTGGTCAACAACGCCGGCGTCGGCTCGATGGGTGCGGCGGAGGAAACCTCTGTCGAGCAAGCTCAGGCTGTCTTCGACACCAACGTCTTCGGGGTCATGCGCATGGTGACGGAGGTCCTGCCGTACATGCGCGCCCAGAAACGCGGACGCATCATCAACATCTCGTCCGTACTCGGATTCATGCCCCAGCCGTACATGGCCGTCTACGCCGCCTCCAAGCACGCGATCGAGGGCTACTCCGAGTCCCTGGACCACGAGGTCCGGGAGTACGGCATCCGGTCGCTTCTCGTCGAACCCGCCTACACCAGGACCGGATTCGAGGCCAACAGCGCGAAGCCCGACACACCCCTGCACGCCTACGCGAAGCAGCGGCAGACCGTCGACCGCGTGATGGCGGAGGCGATCAGGGACGGCGACGCACCCGCCGTCGTCGCCAAGACGATCGTCGCTGCGGCGACCGACGCCAGGCCGAAGCTGCGCTACACCGCCGGCCCCACGGCCGGACGCGTGAGCACGCTGCGCCGTCTCGTTCCCGCCCGGGCCTTCGACAAGCAGATCCGCAAGATCAACCGCCTGGCGGTCTGACGCGCAGGCTCACGTGGAGAGGGCCACCCGGCACGACGGTCGCCGCCCACCGACCCACCCTTCCGGACAACTGCCCCACCCCAACCAGACAGAGGACACCTTGATGCCAGAGCGCAATCCCATCCTGATCACCGGTGCCGCCGGGGAGATCGGTGGTGTGAGCCGGATGATGGTCGACATGCTGCTCGAACAAGGGCACCCCGTGCGCGCGTTCGTACGGCAGGACGATGAACGCGCCCACTCGCTCCGCCAGGCCGGGGCGGAGGTCTTCGTCGGTGACCTGCTCACCATCGCCGACGTGACCGCCGCGCTGAAGGGCGTCCGGCGCCTCTACTTCAGCATGAGCTTGTCGCCGTACTACACCGATGCGGTCAGCCTGATGGCCGCGGCGGCGCGGGCCCAGGGCGACATCGAGGTCTTCGTCAACATCTCCGAGTACGAGCAGTCGTTCATGACCTTCGACCACATGACCGCGCCGGAGGAGGAGCGGCGCGCGCGGCTCGGCGGAATCGTCGCCGACTGGTCGCCGCAGCAGCGGGCCCACTGGGTCGCCGAGCGGGTGCTGGAGTGGTCCGGCCTCCCGACGGTCAACATCCAGGCGGGCTTCTTCGTCGAGAACCCCATCATGACCTGGCTGGCCCTCAGCTCACTGGCCGACGGTGAACTGCGCCTGCCCTTCGCCGACCACCGGCTCGCACCCATCGCCGGTTACGACGTCGCGGAACTGTGCGCGAAGATCCTGGCCGACCCGGCGCCGCACATCTCCAAGTCCTACGCGCTCACCGGCCCGGAGTTCAAGGACATGCACGGGATCGCGGAGGACTTCGCGGCCGTGCTGGGACGCCCGGTCACTTACGTTCCCGAGGACATCGAAACCTGGAACGAGACCTACGTGGACACCCACATGTCCGCGTACCCGCACATCGCGGAGCACCTGAAGACCCTGACCCGGATCATCGGCCGCGGAGGGTACGGCGGCATCACCGACGAGCTGGAGACCCTGCTCGGACGCCCGGCGAAGACCGTGCGGTGGGCGCTGGAGAACCACCCGCGCATCCGGAAGCTGGCGGCCGCCTGAGCCGCTGAGCGGTCCGGAGCGGAACGAGGACGCCACGCCGGAGTCTTCGGCTCGAAGACTCCGGCGGGTTCGCTGTCGGAGCACCGGTCGCCGGAGTCTCGCCGACGCCTCCGGCCTCGTTGTCGCGGTCCGCATGTATGAAGCGCATCCGCGATCCGCTCCGGCGGACAACTGAGACCCAGAACCGAGACCACACACGTCGAAAGGGCCCCACCGTGAACGGTCGTGCCCTTCGACATCGTGCCCGGTGAGGCACTGAGGCGGCCGTTCGTATGGCGGCGGCCGGCGACCTTCGGGCTCAGACGTCGGCTGGATCGGGTGCGTCGTCCCACCAGTTCGGCTCTTCTTCTTGCGCCTGGTCCGGGATCTCGACGGGATGGGTGAAGCGCCACATGGCCGTTGCCTCAGTCTCGGGACGAACGGTTTCCTTGAGGCCATGATGGTCGCAGTGGGGACACGCCTCGATGACTTCGCGGTTGTACACCCAACGAATATCTGCGGACAGCCGACGGAAGCTGCTGAGCGCGAGGGGGGCCTCATGCCAGCGGGGGACCTCGTACTCAGGAATGGCGTGGTGGAGTTCGATAGCCTTGTCGATCTTCCCGTTGAGAACGGTCACCGAGGCAGAGGCGGCCTCCGGCGGCCCCATCCGCGCGTTGCGCTCTTTCCAGGCTGCGGCGGAGTCTGCGGCCCGCCACACGAAACAGATCATCTGTCCAGGGGTGTATCCATTCGCGAATCCCTTGCGGATGACGTCCGTGAGCTCTTCCCTCCGTGCCTCCGGGACTTCGGGACTTCGGGATAGTCGTACTTCTTGGTGCGGTGGCCGGTTTCGGGGTCGGGTTCCGTGCAGGTCAGGGTGATCTTGACGTGGCCGGCTTCGCCGCCTTCGGCGACGACGCGGTCGCGGTCGTCGTAGGCGTAGTCGTAGCGGCTGTTGTTGGAGTCGATCCAGGCGGTGACGCGGCGGCGGTCGTCGTAGACGAAGGTGGTGGTGGCTCCTGAGGGTTTGGTGACCGTGGTGAGGTTGCCGTCCTGGTAGCCATAGCGCATCAGGGGCAGGTCCGTGCCCGCCTCGCCCGCGCCGGTCAAGGAGAGCGCAGTGATCCGGCCGTCGGCGGTGGTCAGTTTCACGTGGTGGCCGGCCGAGTGGACGAGGGCCAGCGGCAGGCCGTCGTCGGCGCGGTCGATGGTGATGGTGTGGCCGTTGCGTTCGGTGACGGATGTCAGCCAGGCGGTTCCGTCGCCGCCGGGTTCGCCGCCGGGCGGGGCGGTGAAGTGGCGGGTCAGGCCGGTGTCGGGGTAGGTGATGGTGTAGTCGCCGTCGGCGTCGCGGGCCAGGAGGGTGTGCGCGGTGCCGGACTCGGGGCGGGTGGGGGCGCCGGGGACGGGGTGCGGGTAGGGGATGAGGAGGCCGTCGGCGGTGATGTGGACGACGCCGACCGGGTCGATCTCCAGGCGCTCGTCGACGGTGGACGTCCAGGAGGGGCCGAGGAAGCGGCCGGCCGTGCAGCCGGACTCGGTGCGGCGGGTGAAGACCAGGGGCAGGATGCCGGGGATCGCCAGGTCGGTCTGGGGCAGGAACATCCGGCCGGAGGCGAGGTCGACGGGGTCGGTGCCGTCGGTGGTGCGCTCGCCGTCGGGGCGGTTGTGGGTGCCGTCGGGGGCGTCGTCGATCAGCTTGCGCGCGCGTGCGGCGTCCGCGGCGATGCGCACGCCCTTGACCGCGGCACCGCCTCCGCCGGTGGCCGCGGTCAGCGCGGCATCCGGCAACAGACGGCCGAAGTCCTCGTAGGGGTCCTTCATGAAGTCGCTGACCATCTGCTTGCCGGTGCCGACCGGGTCGTCGGCGGCGACCACCAGTCCGGCGGCGAGGCTGTTGAGGTTGGTGGCGTACTCGGCGGGGTGGGTGAGGTTGTACGGGTCCAAGGGGTTGATCCCGCGCACGAAGTTCACCAGCCCCGCGGTGCCCTTGATGATGCCGCCGCCGACGTGGTCTCCCATGATCTGGAATTCCTGGATCCCGTCGCCCAACTGCTCGGCGTACGACGGCTTCTCGGGAGCCAGGTCCCGCGCGGCGCGGACCGCGCTGCGGGCGGTCTCCGCGGTCGTGTTCCGCTGCTTGCGGGCGTCGGCGAGGATGTCCTGCGCGTCCTGCATCAGCTTCTTGCCGGGGTCGTCGAACGTCGCGGCGGGGCGCGGCGGGAGCGTGGCGGGGTCGCGCTGGTCGGCGGGCTGGGCGTTGTAGCGGTCGACCGCCTTGTTGTAGTCGTCGACCTTTTTGCGGTGCGCGTCGGCGGCCTCCTCGGACGCCTTCACGCCCTCCTTCCACTTGTCGATCGCCGTCTGCGCCTGCCCCTGCGCCCACGTCACGGTCCCGGCCGGGCGACAGGGGAGTCGTACGCCGCCGAGGACCTCTCCCGGCGGCTGGGCCGCGCCCTGATCGCGTGTGAACTCCAGGAGCGGCGGCGGGACAAGCACCGCCTGGCCTCGGCGGAACCGCTGAGGCCAGGCGTGGCCCGCCTGCTGGAGAGCGCAGGCAGCCAGGGCATCGCCTGCGCGGTCGTCTCCAGTTCCGAGCGCGCCTGGGTCCGCGGCCACCTCGACCGCCTGGGCGTCCGGGACCGGTTCGCCGAAGTGGTCACCGGCGAACAGGTCCGGGCCCGCAAGCCCGCGCCCGACCTGTACCTGCGGCCGATCTCGTGCTCGACAGCCTGGAGCACTTCTCAACCACCAAGTCCCCAAAGGTGAAATCCGTATGACGACAGAAACAGAAACGCCCGGCGCCCCCATGTCCATCATGGACTCGCTGGTGCGCACGGACGGCGACGGGCCCGACTGGCTCTGGCGCAGCGACTCCCTGGTGCCCTGGGCCGAGGCCAGTGTGCACGTCAACGCTGTGGGTCACGCCTCGGTCGCGGCGGTCTTCGAGGGCATCAAGGCGTATGTCTCGCACGACGGGAGCGGCCTGCTGGTCTTCCGGCTGGACGAGCACCTCAAGCGCCTGTACGACTCGGCTCGCATCGTCCGCCTCCACATCCCCTACGACCTGCCGACGCTGCGCGAGGCCGTCCTGGACGTCCTGCGCGCCAACCGGTACCGCGAGGACGTGTACCTGCGGCCCTGGGCGTTCCCGGCGGGCGTCATCCAGGAACAGATGGTTCCGGCCGGTGTCACCTGCGAAGTGGTCGTCGACAGCTGGACGTTCACGAGCGGTCTGGGCACCGAGCGCGGCTGTCGGGCGGCGGTCAGCTCCTGGACCCGCATCAACGAGGCGTCCATGCCCCCGCGGGTCAAGGCGTTCTCCAACTACCACAACGGCCGCCTCGCGATGATCGAGGCGCGGGAGAACGGCCATGACTGGCCCATCCTCCCCTCGGACCACCAGGACCCGACAGAGACCGACGGGGTCATTGCTTCGTCTGGTGTCCGGCCCTGGGGTGAGCCGGCTCAGCAGGCGCCCGGTCACCGGCAGTTGTGGTCCAATCTATCGCCGACTGCCTTCACCACACCGTGCGTTGAGCCACCCCACGCCCACGGAAGGTCACGGTCATGTCGCGTTCGCCCGTGTCACCCTCCGCACCCCCGCTCACCCGCCCCCGGCCGGCCCCCGGCGTCGCAGGAATTCGGCGTCTTCCGTCTCGGCGCAGAGCCGCCGCACACCACGCTCATGCCGTACGCCGACGTCCCGCAGGCCCTCGCCGCCGACCGCACCCGCTCGCCGTACCGGCTGATCCTCGACGGCATGTGGAAGTGCCCGGACTGCGCCCATGACCAGCGGATCTCCTGAATCGCCGGTCACGGCTTGACCTTGACACAGTGGCAAGGTGTCTCCTGGGTGCAGGAGGTGGTTTCGATCAACCCGACAAACGGAACCCCACAGAACGCCCGCGTGGCCAACGCCCTGAGCGCCGAGGACTCGTCGGTCCGGCTTCAGGCGGCCCTGGCGGTCGGCTCGAACCCCGACCCCGGCTTCCTGGAGACACTCGTCGAGCGGTGCGCGGTCGAGCCGGACTTCTTCGTGCGGGACATGCTGTCCTGGGCGCTGACCCGCCTCTCGCCGGAGATCACCCTGCCCCGGATTCGCCAGGAACTCGACTCCGAGCGCACTCGGGCCCGCAGCCAGGCGTTGCACACGCTCTCCAAGATCGGCGACAAGAGCGCGTGGTCCTGGATCACGCACGACATGCTGCGCGACGCCGACGACGAGGTCGCGCGGACCGCGTGGCGCGTCGCGGTCGTCCTCGTGCCCGAGGACGAGAAGAAGGATTTGGCCGACGAACTGGTCATGCAGCTCGGCCGCGGCGACCGCAATGTGCAGCTGAGCCTGAGCCGGGCCCTCGTCGACCTCGGCGACATGACCAAGCCCGCCCTGGACAAGGCCGCGGCGAGTCCCGACCCGGTGGTGGCCGCACACGCTCGTGCCACCGAGCTGCTCCGGCGGAACCCGGAGACCGGTTTCGACGCGGCCATCGACGAGGCGAAGCGAGTCGTCGCACTCGGCCCGGAACGAGCCGCTGCCTCCGCCGCGGAGACCGCGGAGTGCTGATCGGTGAAGTGGCCCGTCACTCAGGGGTGAGCCCCCGGATGCTCCGGCACTACGACGCCCTTGGGCTGGTGCGACCGACCGGTCGCACCGTCGGCGGCTACCGCGAGTACTCCGCCGAGGACGTCCGCAGGATCTTCCACGTGGAGGGCCTGCGGTCCCTCGGGCTCTCGCTCAAGCAGATCGGGCAGGCGCTGGAGGACCCGGCCTTCACACCGTCCGCCTTGGTCAGCGACCTCATCCGGTGGACGGAAGACCGCTTGGAGCGGGAACGGCAGTTGCTCGAGCGTCTCCGCGCGATCGATGCGTCGGCGCCTATGGGCTGGCAGGACGTCCTGCGCATCGTCGAGCTCATGCAGGGGCTCGACTCGACCAGCGCCGCGCGCAGGCAGCAGGCCGTTCTGGCCCGGCCGGGGGGCGTGTCGGTTCCCGCCGAGGTGCTGGCCGGGGCGGTCCTGGCCGAATCCGATCCCAACGTCGCGGGCGCCCTGCGCTGGGCGCTCGCCCGATCGGGCGGTGACGGCGTGGCGGCACTGGCCGCCGGCGTGCACTCGGAGGACGTCGACATCCGGCGGCGCGCGGTGCTGGCGATCGCCGAGATGGCCGATGCCCCTGGGGCGACCGCGGTGCTTGCGGACGCGCTCGGGGACCCGGACACGACGGTGCGCAGGTACGCGGCTCTCGCGTTGGGCAGGCGTGGCGTGACCGGGGCCGTGCCGACACTTGTCGGCATGGTGGTCGAGGGCTCCAACGACGTCGAAGCGGCGGAGGTCCTCGGAACGTTGTCCCAGGATCCCGGGCGTGCGGACCGGATTCTGACCGCACTGGTCGACGAACTCTCAGCGCCCACCGCGGACTCCGCGACGCGTATACGCCTGACCCAGGCGCTGGTCGAGCTGCCGGGGACCACCGCGCAGGAAGTCCTGCGCCGACTGGCCCACGACGACGACCGCGCCGTCGCCCTCGTTGCCTCGGCCTTCGTCACGGTTCTCGACGAGCGGTTTCCCGGAGACCGAGGCGACAAGGATTCCTGAAGGCGCGCGACCGAGGTGCTGCGGCACCCTGTCCCTACGGTATGCAGCCCCTGGAGTGGGCGCGAACTCGTCCTTCGCCTTCTGTCGGGCCGCACGGCGACAGACCGTCTTGACGCTCGTCCTGATGGCCTTTCAGGTGCATGGCCGCGTGGGTTGCCCCGACTGACGATGATCTACGATCGCAACCTTGTCCGGCTTGCCGGCAATGGTCCGGCCGACGTCAGGCCGCTGCGTTCTCGGAGACGGCGGCACCTTGACGTCGAGTGGCTCGCACGACGGGCTTTCACGCACGACAGGAGAGGTACGGCATGATGGTGACCTGCGACGATCCGGCACTCGACGACCCGGTGGGCCGGTCGCTGCGCGGCCACCACGCACGGTTCGCCTGCCGACTGGGCCGGGCCGCCACCTATCTGCCGGGGGTCGCGACCTTCTGCGCGGTGTCCACCGATGCGGAGGAGGCGGACTGGGCGGACCTGGCTCGGCTGCTCGGCCCGGGAGGATTCGCCGACATGTTCAGCTGCCCGGCGACTCCACCGTCGGACTGGGAGCCGGTCTTCGGCCTCGAAGGGCGCCAGATGATCTGGCCCGCCAGCGGCCGGCCCGGTCTCCCTCGTGCCGGGGCCGATGCCGATGTGGTCGAACTGGGCGTGGACAGCGTGCCCGAGATGCTCGACCTCGTCGCGCGGACCGAGCCGGGGCCGTTCTTCCCACGTACCCACGAACTCGGCACCTACCTCGGCATTCGCGACAACGGCATGCTGGTGGCGATGGCGGGTGAACGGCTGCGGCCTCCGGGCTGGAGCGAGATCAGCGCCGTCTGCACCGCTCCCGAGGCACGCGGGCGAGGCCATGCCGCCCGTCTGGTCCGTGCGCTCGTCACACGGATCGTGGCCCGCGGCGAGCGTCCCTTCCTGCACGTGGCCGAGGCGAACACCGGCGCGATCGCGCTCTACGAGCGGCTCGGCTTCGAGACTCGCCGACACGTAACCTTTCGGGGGTTCCGCGCTCCGTGACGGCTCATTCGGGCCGAGTGCAGTCGCCGGCGGCGATCAGCCGGATGCCGGCGGGCGTTGCGGGCCGGTCATGATGAAGCGGGTGGCCGGGGGCATCGAGCGCGCTTTCGGTGAGGGGCTGTGGTCCCGGCGTACCGGACGCCGCCGCCCGGGCTCCCTCGGCTCGTCGACGCCGAACGGAGTCGTCCCCCACGCTACTTCGTGCGGTCGTCTGCCGTGGGCTGGGTGCGGCGGGCGTAGGCACGGGCTGCGCGGGCGCGGTCGCCGCAGCGGGTGGAGCACCAGTGGCGGCGGCCGTGACGCAGCAGGTAGCGGTTGCAGGGGGTGGAGCCGCAGGCGGTCAGGCGTTCGGCCTCGGCAGAGGTGAGCAGGTCGGCGGTGTCTGCGGCGAGGGTCGCCAGGGCATGGTCGACGATCTCGGTGGTGGGGTGCGGCGTGGCGCGGTAGGGGCCGTTCTTCTCGTCCCACTGCAGCAGCGGGGCCGTGGGCACCCGGGTCATCGCGTCGTTGATCGCGGCGACGGCAGCGGGAATCGCGGGCAGCGCCGCGACGCGCGAGGCGAGCAGCGTCCTGACCTGTTCCCGCAGCGAGCGCAGCTGTGCCGCGCACATCTCCCGCACACCGGCGTCGGCCGGAGCGAGGCCGTGGTCGACGAGCCACTGGTTCGCCGCGGCCGGCGTGCCCAGGAGGTCGATGAACTGTCCACCGGGCAGAGCGATGGCGCTGTTGGCGAGGGCGAGGGAGGGGTACTGCTCCTCGCCCGGCGCGGGCAGCAGGGCGAGCTCGACGGTGCCGGTCTCGTTCATGGCCCTCATGGTACGTCTTGCAGTCATCCGTGAGGAGTGGCATGGTGTTTCACGGATAGACCAACATTCATCCGTGAGGTTTCCTTCCATGGCTTCTGTCAACGCCTCCACCGGCCAGTTCCCCGTCCGCGTCTTCGGCGGCCCGACCGCTCTCTTCGAGTACGGCGGCCTGCGTTTCCTGACCGACCCGACCTTTGACGCCCCCGGCGACTACCAGCTCCCCGGCGGCCCGCTCCTGACCAAGACCGCCCCCTCCGTCGGCAGCCCCGCCGACCTCGGCCGGGTCGACGTGGTCCTGCTCTCCCACGACGAGCACGCCGACAACCTCGACGCCTCCGGCCGCGCCCTGCTCGCCGACGTTCCCCTGACGCTCACCACGCCCGGGGGCGGCCGGCGCCTCGGGGGCAAGGCCAAGGGCCTGGCCGACTGGGAGTCCGTCGAGCTGGACCGTCCCGGCGGAGGCACGATCACCGTGACCGGCGTCCCCGCCATCCACGGGCCCGGCCCGCGTGAGCAGGTCGAGCCCATATCGGGCCAGGTCGTCGGCTTCGTGCTGACCGGGGAGGGGCTGCCGACGGTCTACGTCAGCGGTGACAACGCCTCCCTCGGCGCGGTCGAGGAGATCGCCGAGCGCTTCGGCCCGGTCGACACCGCCCTCCTCTTCGCCGGTGCGCCCCGCTTCTCCGTCATCTACGACGGCCAGTGCGTCGTCCTCGACAGTGCCCAGACCGCCGAGGCCGCCCAGCTCCTCGGCGCCCGTTGGATCGTCCCCGTCCACTACGACAGCTGGGCCCACTTCACCGAGGGCCGTGACGAGCTGGAAGCCGCCTTCACCGCGGCCGGCCTGGCCGACCGCGTGGACTGGGGTCACCGGGGCTGACCGGCCCACTCGGGCTCGCCCCCTGAAGAAGGGCGAACCCGGCACCCGACTCGCCCCTGACCGGCGGGCTCAGTGCTGCTCGGCCAGGTCCTTCTCCAGCGCGTGTGCCGTGGTCTCCAGGGCGGTCACCAGGGACTGGAGGGTGTGCGGGTCGTAGCGCACGCTGGGCATCGACACCGACAGACCGGCCAGCGCGGTGCCGTCCCGGTCGCGCACCGGTACGCCGACGGCGACGAGACCGCGTTCGGAACGCTCCTTGTTGACGGCGAACCCGTTGCGGCGCAGACGCCGCAACTCCGTACGCAGCCGGGCGAGATCCGGGCGATCGGCCGGACGGTCGCGGTAACGCTCGGGGGCGTAGACCTCCTCCAGTTCCTCGTCGGTGAGGTCGGCGAGCAGGAGCAGCCCCGCCGTCGTGCGGTGGGCCGGGAACACCATGCCCTCCCGGGAGCCGACCCGCAGTGCCCGCCGGCACTCGACGCTGGCGATGAACCGGGCCGTGTCACCGGTGCGCACGATCAGGTTCGTGGTCTCGTCCAGAAGATCGACGACCCGGTGCAGATGAGGCAGAGCAGCCGTGCGCAGTCGCGACACGAGGGACTGGGAGTGCGCGGCGAGTTCCAGCACCGGCCCCGCGCGGTAGACGCGGTCCTCGTCCTGCACGGCGAAGTCCCGGTAGACGAGCATCGCCAGGACCCGGTGGGCGGTCGACCTGGCGACGCCCAGCCGTTCGGCGATCTGCGACACGGTCGCGCCGCCCTCCATCTGCAGGATGGTCGCCGCCCGCAGCGCGTGGTCCACGCTGGCGATGGGATAGGGCGGCGGTGTCTTGAGCGGTTTGTCCATGGCGCACCCTCCGATGGATTCTGCTCTCCAGAATCTACATGTTCTCCTGGAAGACACCGCGCACGCTGGGGACTGTGACTCAGTCCTCCATCGCCCAAGACATCGCCACGGGTTCCCCGGTCCGGCTCCAGGCCGTCTCCGCGGAGGGGCAGCCCGAGGTCACCCCGGCGCTCGAAGAGCTGTACCGCGGCTTCGAACAGGAGTTGCTCGTCCCGCTGTGGACCGAGATCGGCGACCTGATGCCGGCCCACCCGCGCTCGCGCGCCGTGCCGCACCTGTGGCGCTGGGAGCGGCTGCGGAAGCTGGCAGCCCACGCCGGCGACCTGGTCCCCGTCGGCCGCGGCGGTGAGCGCCGGGCCATCGCGCTGGCCAACCCCTCCCTCGGCGGGCGGCCGTTCGCCACCCCGACGCTGTGGGCCGCGATCCAGTACCTCATGCCGGGCGAGGACGCCCCGGAGCACCGGCACACCCAGCACGCCTTCCGTTTCGTCGTCGAGGGCGAGGGCGTGTGGACGGTCGTCGGGCGCGACCCGGTGGCCATGCGGCGCGGCGACTTCCTCCCGCAGGCGGGCTGGAACATGCACGCCCACCACAACGCCACCGCCGAGCCGATGGCCTGGATCGACGGTCTCGACATTCCGTTCCAGTACGCCACGGAGACGCAGTTCTTCGAGTTCGGGCGGGACGAGATCAGCGACGCCGAGCGGATCACCCCCGAGCGTTCGCGTGCCGAGCGGCTGTGGGGGCACCCCGGCCTGCGCCCGGTGTCCGCCGGCACCACCGGCCCCGGTTCGCCGCTGCTCGCCTACCGCTGGGAGCACACCGACCGCGCCCTGACCGACCAGCTCGCCCTCGAGGCGGAGGGGTACGGCGGCACCGTGGAGCCCGGTCACGCCGCCGTCCGGTTCACCGACCCGGCGACCGGCGCCGACGTGCTGCCGACCATCCGGGCCGAGATGCACCGGATCGCGCGCGGCACCGAGACCGCGCCGGTGCGCGAGACGGGCTCGTCCGTCTACCAGGTCTTCGACGGCTCCGGCACCGTCGCCGTCGGCGAGACCACCTGGTCGGTCACCCGCGGCGACCTGTTCGTCGTGCCCTCCTGGCAGCCGCTGAGCGTTCGCTCCGAGGCCGGCTCCACCGACTCCGACTCCGGCGCCCTGGACCTGTTCCGGTTCAGCGACTCGCCCGTCTTCGAAGCCCTGCGGCTCGACCGTACCCATGTGGAAGGAACACCCCGATGAAGCTCGCCACCATCCGCCGCGGCGGCGCCACCCGGGCCGTCAGGCTCGACGGTGAGGTCCTGGTCGACCTCGGCGTCCCCGACGTGGGCGCCCTGCTGCGCCAGGACGGCTGGGCCGAGCGTGCCGCCGCGGCGTCCGGGCCGACGTACTCGGCGGCCGCCGCCGACTTCGCCCCCGTGGTGCCCGCACCGGCGAAGGTGGTCTGCGTCGGCCTCAACTACCGCAACCACATCCAGGAGATGGGCCGAGACCTCCCCGAACACCCCACCCTGTTCGCCAAGTTCGCCGACTCGCTCATCGGCGCCGGTGACGACATCGTCCGGCCGGACGAGACCGACGCGTTCGACTGGGAGGTGGAGCTCGCGGTGGTCGTCGGCAAGCACGTACGCCGCGCCCGCGGGGAGGAGGCCGAGCGGGCCATCGCGGGTTTCACCGCCCTGAACGACATCACCTGCCGTGACTGGCAGTTCCGCACCCGCGAGTGGCTGCAGGGCAAGATGTGGGACTCCACCACCCCCGTCGGCCCGTACCTCGTCACCCCCGACGAGCTGCCGGGCGGGGTCCGCCCGTCGCTGGACGTGCGCCTGCTCGTCGACGGCGAGGTCATGCAGTCCGACTCCACCGGCGACCTGCTCTTCGACCCGGTCGACCTGGTCGAGTACGTCTCCACGATCGTCCGCCTCAACCCCGGCGACATCATCGCCACCGGCACCCCCGGCGGCGTCGGCCACGCCCGCAGGCCCGAGCGCTACCTCCTCGGAGGCGAGACGGTCGTCACCGAGATCCAGGGCATCGGCCGTCTGGAGAACCGGGTCGTCAAGGAGCAGGCGTCCTGATGCGCCGGACCTTCGACGGCGCCCGCCGCTGGGTCCGGCTCGGCACCGAGCTGATGCTCGAGGCCGCCGCCGGCCTCGACGACGACGGGTTCGCCGCGCCGAGTGCCCTGCCCGGCTGGAGCCGGGGGCACGTGGCGGCGCATGTCGCCGCCAACGCCGAGGCGCTGTCCCACCTGGTGCACTGGGCCGCCACCGGCGAACCCACACCGATGTACGCCTCGCCCGAGGAACGCGCCGCCGGCATCGAACGGGGCCGTGCCCTGCCGGCCGCCGAGCTGACCGCGTGGCTGCGCGGTTCGGCGGACGCGCTGGAGACGGGGATGGCCGCGCTCGGCGAGGAGCAGTGGCGCACGCAGGTCGTCACCGCACAGGGCCGGACCGTGCCGGCCACCGAGGTGCCCTGGCTGCGCTCCCGCGAAGTGTGCGTGCACGCAGTCGACCTGGCGAACGGCGTGTCCTTCGCCGACCTGCCGGCCGACTTCCTCACCGCGCTGTGCGACGACGTGGTGGCCAAGCGCGCCACGGCCCCCGGCCCGGCCATGACCCTGCGAGCACCGGCCACCGGAGCCGCCTGGGACCTGCCTGGCGACGGCGAAGCCGCCCTGGTCACGGGCGAACTGCACGACATCGCGGCCTGCCTGACCGGACGGGACACCGGCCCGCTCACCGCCGACGGCACGCCCGCCCCCACGCTGGGCGCCTGGCTCTGACCCCGGGCCTGCCCGCGACCGAAAGAACAGATCATGAATCCTGAATCCAGCCCCGCCGGGCGGCCCGACGTCCTCGTGGTCGGCGGCGGCATCGGCGGCCTCGGTTCCGCCTACGCCCTGGCCCGCCAGGGACTGCGCGTGCGCGTCCTCGAACGGGCCAAGGAGTTCGGCGAGGTGGGCGCCGGCCTGCAGATCGCGCCCAACTGCACCCGCATCCTCGCCGAGTACGGCCTGCTCGAGGAGGCCAGGACTCTGGGCGTCGTCCCGGAGCACATGGTGATGCGTGACGCGCTCGACTCCCGGGAACTGACCCGGCTGGACCTGCGCGACCTCGAACGCCGCTACGGCTTCCCGTACATGGTCATCCACCGCAGCGATCTGCACGGCATCTTCCTGCGGGCCTGCCGGCGGGCCGGCGTCGATCTGCTGACCGACCGGACCGTCGTCGACTACGAGCACACGGACGGCGGCGCCCTGATCCGCCTCGAGGACGGCAGCGCCGAGGAGGCGCCGCTGGTCGTCGCCGCCGACGGGCTGCACTCCGTGGCCCGCCGCAAGCTGGTCGGCGACGACGTGGTCAGCTCCGACTACGTCGCCTACCGCGCCGCCGTCCCGATCGAGCAGGTCCGGCACAACGGCATCGCGGAGAAGGACGTCACCGTCTACGTCGGCCCGCGCTGCCACTTCGTCCAGTACGCGCTGCGCGGCGGCGACATGTTCAACCAGGTCGCCGTGTTCGAGTCGCCCAAGGCCCTGGCCGGACGAGACGACTGGGGCACGCCCGACGAGCTCGACGCGGCCTTCGAGCGGACCTGCGACACCGTCCGCAAGGGCATCCCGCTGATGTGGCGCGACCGCTGGTGGCAGATGCTCGACCGCGACCCGGTCGAGACCTGGGTGCACGGCCGGATCGCCCTGCTCGGCGACGCCGCGCACCCGCCGCTCCAGTACATGGCGCAGGGCGCGATCATGGCGATCGAGGACGGCTGGGTCCTCGCCCGGCACTACGCCCGGCTGGCCGAGGCCGCTGAAGCGGGCACCCGACCGGACTGGGACGCCGCGCTGACGGCGTACGAGGCGGTCCGGGTGGAGCACTGCCGCCGGGTGCAGACCACGGCCCGCGCCTGGGGCGAGCTGTGGCACCTCGACGGAGAGTCCCGGCGACGGCGCAACGCGATCATGCGGGCGCGGGACACCTACGACTACTCCTTCACCGACTGGGTGTACGGCCCGACCGCGCTGACGCCGGACGAGGAGCCGGAGATGTTCACCCCGATTCCGCTGTGAGCGACGCCCGCCTCATTTCCGGAACCTGCGTCCGGCTGTCCGTTCCCTGCCCCTGCCACTGCTGCGCACCGTAGCGCCGGCCACTGACAGCGGTCCGTCGAAGCGCCCCCTCGGCGCAGTGCGGTGGCCGGGTACCGCCATGGCAGGCAGCATGTAATCCGGCCAGGACATAACGGCATGAATCGGTCATGTGTGCAGCCGGGAGAGGACTCCATGCCATGAGCGACGCGCAGCAGCAGTACCGACCGCACAAGCGCCCGCGGCACCGAGCCCCGAGGGCCCTCACCGCTTTTGCCGCCGCCGGTGCCTGTGCGGTCGCGCTCACCGCCTGCGGCGGCGACGGCGACGGCGGCGGCGGCGATACCACGTTCACTCCGCGCCCGTCGCCGCCGGCCACCGAGGCGTTCACGGGCAGTCCGCCCGCGCCCCTCGCATCGGCGGCCCAGTCCGCGATCGAGTCCGCGCGCGCCTCCGCATCGGCCGCGGCGTCGTCCGCCTACGCGCGGGCCTCGGAGTTCGAGGCGTCCGTGTCGGCGGAGATCGAGCGTGCCAATGCTGCGGCCGAGGCCGAGTTGAAGGACGTCAAGGGCCGGGGCAATGCGACGTCCGATGTCTCGCTCACCGGCAAGCCGCGATCCGAGACGGGTGGCCTGCTCGCCCTGGTCGTGAACATCACCAACAGCACGGCCGGCACCGCCTCCTACGCGGTCCAGGTCGACTTCCGCGATCCCGACGGGAAAGTCGTCGAGACCCATTTCGTGGGCGCGGAGGACCTCGACCCGGGGGAGCGGGTCCAGCCGCTCGTCATCAGCCGCAAGCCCCCCGAGCCGAAGCTGACCGCCGAGATCGCCAAGGCCCAGCGCTACTGAACATGCGGTCGGCCCGGTGGCTGATGGCCGCCTAACCGGTGCTTAAGCCCCGCCCCGGACGATGAACGGACCCGCCGCCGCGTACGGGCAGTACGGGCCCCGAACGCGGCCGCCGACAGTCCGGAGACAGGGGTAGGGACAGCAGATGAGAATCGCAGTCACGGGGTCGATCGCCGAGGACCATCTCATGGTCTACCCGGGCAGGTTCACGGAACAGTTCATCGCCGAGAGCCTGGACAAGGTATCGCTCTCGTTCCTGGTCGACGAGTTGGAGATCCGTGCCGGGGGAGTGGCGGCGAACATCGCCTTCGGCCTGGGTTCGCTGGGCCTGCGTCCCCTGCTCGTGGGCGCCGTGGGGCCGGGCTTCGAGCAGTACCGGGCACGGCTGGAGCGGCACGGCGTCGACACCGGACCGGTCCGGGTGAGCGAAACCAGGCACACAGCACGGTTCGTCTGCACCACGGACCGGGACCACAACCAGATCGGGTCCTTCTATGCCGGCGCCATGAGCGAGGCCCGGCTCATCGGTCTGCGGACGGTGCAGGAGCGAACGGGCGCCCTCGACCTGGTCGTCGTATCGCCCAATGACCCGGAAGCGATGGTGCGGCACACCCGCGAGTGCACCGAACTGGGCGTCCCCTTCGTCGCCGACCCCTCGCAGCAGTTGGCGCGCATGGCGCGCGACGACGTCCGAGCGCTGCTGGCGGGACCCGAGTTCCTGTTCACCAACGAGTACGAGAGCGTGCTCATCCAGGAGCGAAGCGGCTGGACCGAGCAGCAGATCCTCGGCCGGGTGGGCGGCTGGGTGATCACGCGGGGTGCCGAAGGTGCCGTCGTCCAGCGAGCCGGGCACCGCCCGGTCGTCGTCAAGTCGGTGCCGCCGTCGGGCGCGACCGAGCCCACCGGCGCGGGGGACGCCTTCCGGGCCGGCTTCCTCGCGGCCGTCGCCTGGGGGCTCGGCCTGGAGAGCGCCGCGCGACTGGGGAGTGCCCTGGCCACCACGGTTCTGGAGTCCACCGGTACACAGCAGTACATGCTGTCCGGTCAGGATCTGCTGGGGCGGATCCGCGACACCTACGGCGTGTCCGCGGTGGACGGGCTCGCCGCTCGTCTGGCGGTGCGGCGATGACAGCCGCGGCTCCGCGGAGCGGATCGGGGTCCGGCTGTCCGAGGAGTTCCGGAGAACGACGATGACGACCTTCTCCTTCGAGTTCTTCCCCCCGAAGACCGAGGCGGGCGAACGCACCCTCTGGGACGCGATCCGCCGTGTGGAAGCCCTGCGTCCCGACTTCGTGTCCGTCACCTATGGAGCGGGTGGCTCCTCCCGGGACCGGACCGTGTCCGTCACCCGGCGTATCGCCGCCGAGACCACCCTGCGGCCGGTCGCCCACCTCACCGCGGTCGGCCACTCGGTCGCGGAACTGCGCCACATCATCGGCCAGTACGCGGACGCGGGCATCCGGGACGTCCTCCTGCTGCGGGGCGACCCGCCCGGCGACCCGAACGGCCCGTGGACACCTCACCCGGCCGGCTTCACCTACGCGCGTGAACTCGTCGAACTCGTAAGCTCCCTGGGGGACTTCACCATCGGGGTGGCCGCCTTTCCCGAAGGGCATCCGCGGTCGCCCGACCGGGAGAGCGACCTCCGGCACTTCGTCGCCAAGTGCCGGGCGGGCGCCGACTACGCGATCACGCAGATGTTCTTCGACGTCGAGGACTATCTGCGGTTGCGTGACCGGGTCGCGGCCGCGGGCTGTGAGACCCCGATCATCCCCGAGATCATGCCCGCAACGGACGTGCGCCAGATTCGCCGCTTCGCCGAACTGTCCGGCGCGGCCTTCCCCGAGGACCTGGCCCACCGGCTGGAACATGCCCGCCACGACCCGGACACGGCCCACCGCATCGGTGTCGAGTACGCAACGGCCATGGCCGAGCGCCTCCTTGCCGAGGGTGCGCCGGGGCTGCACTACATCACCCTCAACCGGTCCACGGCGGCGCTGGACATCCACCGGAACATCCAGGCCGCAGCAGCCTCGGTGCCGGCCCCCCGCCCCACCTCCGGAGCGTGAGCCCGGCGCCGGGCGATATGGGCAGCGAGCCCCTGACACGGACCGGGAACGGGCCGTCGGCAGGGGCTCTCGCTGTGTTTGCCACGTGCGTCCGCTGTGGCCTGTTTCAGCAGCTCTTCCGCGATTTCAGGCCACTGCCGGGTCAGTGGTCCGCAGGAGTGCCATCATGCGGCTGAGGGGTCCGGGATACGGGGTGGTCGGGTTGGGCGACCAGGTTGACGTGGCAGGACGTCGTTGACACAGCCGTACTCCCATGCCACCATTTAGATAGCTCGCTACGTAATTAAGTTACCGCCTCGACATCTAGGCGCGGCGCTCCGTCTGGCTGACGCGCCGCTTGCTGGAGGACAGTCGTAGTGCTCCCAGACCAACACCACTTACGCGATCCCGAGCACACACGACCCACATCCGTCGTCGTGCTGGGCGGCAGTCTCTTCAGTCGGATCGAGACCGTGTCGACTCTCGGCAAGGAGGAAGGATTCTCCGCAGCGGGGTATGCCGCCGACCCGGGCAAGGTGCAACGGATCATCACCGAGCGCCGGCCCGACATCGCGGTGGTGTTCGGCGCCGACGCGCTTCCCCTCATTCACGCGGTGGCGGCCAGTACACCCCGGCCGCGCCTCCTCGTCGTATCGCCCACCCACAAGCGTGGGGAAGGGGACCTCACCCGTGCCCGCATCGCCGGAGTCGTGGTCAACCGGACCAGTCACGCGACCCTGATGCCCGCGCTCAGGCTGCTGCGCTCCGGATACCTGCTCATCGCGGAACACCGCCAGTCGGGCCAGACCGTGCCCGTCCAGCGGCGTCCGCCATGGCGGTTCGACCGGCTCACCGCACGGGAGACCGAGGTCGTCCAGCTGATGCTGCGCGGCTGGAGCAATGTGGAGATCGCCGAAGCACTGGACCTGAGCGAAGCCACCGTCAAGAGCCATGTGCACAGCCTCATGGGCAAGCTCGAACTCAAGAGCCGGATCGACGTGATCACCACGGCCTACCGAACCGGTCTCGTACGCCCGGGCAGCCCACGGTTCACGCGGATGCCCCGCGCGGCCGTCGGCCGGCTCTGACATCCCCTCAGTACTCACGAAGAGAGATGAGCGAGATCATGGCCACGACCACCCGGCCCCCCGTTTCACCCTTCCTGAAGTTCGGCAACAAGATGATGCAGATGTTCCACTCCATGGGCATGCCCGTGGGGCCCATGCACCTGCTGCGCGTCAAGGGCCGGGTGTCCGGCCGGGAGTTCACCAACCCGGTGGCTCCGGTGAAGATCGACGGCGACATGTACATCCTCCAGGCCTTCCCCAAGTCGGACTGGGTGAAGAACGTCCGCGCCGCCGGCCGGGGCACCATGATCCGCGGCCGCAAGGCCCGGCCCGTGCAGCTGATCGAGGTTCCGGAGGCGCAGCGGGGGCGGATCGCCCGCGAGTTCCCGACGCAGGTTCCGATGGGCGCCGGCATCTTCGTGAAGAACGGTGTGGTCGCCGACAAGAGCCCCGAGAGTTTCGAGCGGGCGGCCCCGGGAATCCCGATCTTCCGGGTCGTTCCCGTCTGACGGTCCGAACGGAGGAACCCGGCACGGTGTCCCTGCCGTGCCGGGTTCCTCGTGTGCTCCGGGGAGCCGGGAGTGGGGGCGGCCAGGGCGAAGGGCCCTGAAGGGGAGCGCCGTTCAGCCTGCCGTACGCACCTCGCACAGTGGGGCACCCCGGGACACACCGGTCCCCGCGGCCACCTTGATGGCGTGCACCACGCCGGGACGGTGGGCCTTGACGGGCTGCTCCATCTTCATCGCCTCGATGACGAACAGCACGTCGCCCTCCGAGACTTCCGCGCCCTCGGCGGCGGACACCTTGACCACCGTACCGACCATCGGACTGGTCAGGACCGTGCCGTCCGATGCCGTCGCCACCGACGAGACACGCGCCTTGCGGCGCACCGCGGATCCGCCCGGGCGCACGGTGGTCACCGCCTTCGGTGCCGCGAGTGACTCGGGCAGCGCCACCTCCAGCCGGCGCCCGCCCACCTCGACGGTGTACGTCACCTGCTCGGGCCGCTCGGCGGTCTCGGCCGGGTCGCCCTCCCACGGGTCGATCCGCAGCGGCGCCTCCGACTCCAGCCACCGAGTGTGCACCGCGAGGCCGACGGCGGGGTCGCTCGCGGTGAACTCCGGGCTGTCCAGCAGCGCCCGGAACAGTGGCAGGGTCGTCGGTATCCCGTCGACCTCGAACTCCTCCAGGGCTCGCCGCGCCCGTGCCAGTGCCTGCCCCCGGTCGGCGCCGGTGACGATGAGCTTGGCGAGCATCGAGTCGAAGGCCCCGTCGACGACCGCGCCCTCCTCGATCCCGGTGTCCACGCGGATGCCGGGGCCGGCCGGCGTGCGCCATCCGGTGACGGTGCCCGGGGTGGGCAGAAAGCCGCGCCCCACGTCCTCGCCGTTGATCCGGAACTCGACCGAATGGCCTCGCCGGTCCACCGGGTCGGTGAACCCGAGCGGTTCGCCCGCGGCGATGCGGAACTGCTCCTGGACCAGGTCGATCCCGGTGATCTCCTCGGTCACCGGATGCTCCACCTGCAGCCGGGTGTTGACCTCCAGGAACGAGATGGTGCCGTCCTCCCCGAGCAGGAACTCGCAGGTGCCCGCACCCACATAACCGGCCTCGGCGAGCACCGCCTTCGACGCGGCGCGCAGCGTCTCCTCCTGTTCGGGGGTGAGGAAGGGCGCGGGCGCCTCCTCGACCAGTTTCTGGTGGCGCCGCTGCACGGAGCAGTCACGGGTGGAGACCACCACCACGTTGCCGTGGCTGTCCGCGAGGCACTGCGTCTCGACGTGCCGTGCCCGGTCCAGGTACTTCTCCACGAAGCAGTCGCCCCGGCCGAAGGCGGCGGCGGCCTCGCGGGCGGCGGACTCCAGGAGTGGGGGGATCTCCTCCAGGGTGCGGGCCACCTTGAGCCCGCGGCCGCCGCCTCCGCCCACCGCCTTGATGGCCAGCGGCAGCCCGTGCTCGCGGGCGAAGCCGAGGACCTCGTCCGGTCCGGCGACGGGGCGGTCGGTGCCCGGTGCCAGCGGGGCCCGGACCCGCCGGGCGATCTCGCGGGCGGCCACCTTGTCACCGAGCTGCTCGATCGCCTCCGGCGGCGGGCCGATCCAGGTCAGGTTCGCCGCGCGCACCGCCCGGGCGAATCCGGCGTCCTCGGAGAGGAAGCCGTAGCCGGGGTGGATCGCGTCCGCGCCGCACTCGGCGGCGACGGCCAGGATCTTGCCGACGTCCAGATAGGTGTCCGCGGCCGTGCTGCCGTGCAGGCCGTACGCCTCGTCGGCGAGCCGGGCGTGCGGCGCGTCCCGGTCCTGGTCCGCGTAGACCGCGACGGAGCGCAGCCCCGCGTCCCGGCAGGCCCGGATGACGCGCACCGCGATCTCGCCGCGGTTGGCCACCAGTACCTTCTCCATATGATGTGCTCCCGTTCTCGGGTGACGTGGAGCCACGTCAGACGAGGCTCATTCCGGCGATCGCCGCGGCGAAGCCGACCAGGGCGATCCAGGTGCGGTGGCGGTTGGCGCGAGCCCACCGGCTGCGGGTCTCGGCCCAGGCTTCCGGCAGCCGCTCGGGCTCCCAGGTGTCGATGATCCGGTTCATCCGGACGTTGGACAGTTCCGACACCAGCGCGACACCGACGAGGCCCGCCTCCGCCACGGCGAAGGCGAGCTTCGCGTCCCCGCCGGGTGCCAGGACGATCAGCAGCAGACCGACACCCAGCGCGATCTTGTCGATGGTGGGCATGAGCGGGTCGAAACGGGGGTCCAGGAGCCGGTGGACCTGCACGTACCGCCGACCCGGCAGATCGGCGAGCATGGGGACCACCGCGATCTCGACGGCGACCAGTACGCCTGCCAGCGCACCGCTGAGCAGGATGAGCAGGGCCGCCAGGGCGTCGACGAACATGGGTAACCGGCTCCTCGGTCGTCAGTAGTCGAAGTTCATCATCAGGCGGTAGGTCCCCTTCTTCGCGAAGGTCCCGAAGAACGCGCGCATGAACAGATCGCGCGCCCCGCACACCAACGAGCCGCGCCACTTGCCGAGTTCGCCGATCCGGTACGCGCCGCGCACCATCGCCTCCACCCGCTCCCGGCGCACCTTCTCGTACTGTGCGACGGCGGTTCCGAGATCCGGCTCGCGGGCCAGCAGCCCGGACAGCACGACACCGTCCTCGATGGCCTGGCCGGCGCCCTGACTGAGATTGAGGGTCATGGCGTGCGCCGCGTCACCGACCAGCACGACCCGTCCGTGACCCCAGGCCGCGTCACGCGTCGGCGGACGGTCCGCGATGTCGATGGGCAGGATCGCGTCCTCGCGGGTCGCCGCCAGGATCCGCGGAATGGGGTCGGGCCAGTGCGCGTACGTCTCGCACATCACGTCCCGCTTGGTCTTGCGGAACATGTCGAAGGCGGCGCTCGTCTCGTCGGAGGTGATCGCGTCCCAGTAGACCTCGCGGTCGTTGAGCCGGCAGTAGAGGAAGCGCAGTCCGTTACGCCCCCACAGGTTGAAGAAGGTGCCGCTGGGGACGACGTCCTCGCCGGGGAGCTCGGCGATCGCCTGCCACGCCGTGTAGCCGGCGTAGCGGGGCGGCAGGTCGTGGCCGTGCCGCAGTGTGCTGCGTACGGCCGACCGCATGCCGTCGGCGCCGATCAGTACGTCGGCACGCTCCACGGATCCGTCCGCGAACCGGGCGGTCACCCCCTCGGCGTCCTGCTCGAACCCGACGCACTGGGCGCCCATCACGACCGAGTCACCCGCCTCCTCCAGGAGGAGGGAGTTGAGGTCGGAGCGGCGCAGCGCCACGGCCGGCGCGCCGATGCGCTGCGCCTCGGGCCCGATCTGCCAGCGGGCCAGGGTGCGGCCGCTGTCGGAGCGGAACTCGTGGACGAGTATCTCCGAACTGACCTTGGCGACCTGGTCGTCGAGGGACAGCTTCCGCAGGGCGACGAACGCGTTGTGCCACAGCATGAAACCGCCGCCGGTGAGCAGCCGGCTCGGTTCGGTCCTGCGCTCGAACACCTTGACGTCGACGCCGGCCTGCCGCAGACCGATCGCCGTGGTGAGGCCGCCGATACCGGCGCCGATCACCACTGCTTTCTGCACGGACATGGCGATCCCCTCAGCCGGCCGCGGGCAGGTCGCCCGGGGTGCGGTACGACTCGAGCGTGGCGCGCACCTCGTGGATCGAGCGCCGGAAGGAGTCGGCCCAGTACGGGAACATGGCGGCCGACTGCCGCATGTGCTCGGGGTCGTCCGCCCACGTCCGGAACAGCTCCTCCGACTCCCACTCGGCGATCAGCGCGTACTTCGTGGGGTCGGAGGTGTCCCGCACCAGTTCGTCCCGCAGATGGCCGGGCGTTCCCCGGACCTTGCCGGTGACCTCGATGTACGCCTTCTCGAAGGCCTCGAAGTCCTCCGGCCTGATGGTCGCGGTCATGATGACGCGGATACTCATCGCGGAGCCGTTCCTTTCTCGGTCGGTGAGGTCTCGCTCGGTGCGGGCGAGGCGATGTGGGCCACCACCTCGAAGAGGGTCTTCGTCGCCGAGTCCCGGAGCTGGTCCAGCGCGGCGGACAGCGCCTGCCGGTCCTCGCTGCGCTGGTAGCGCCCGAGGTGCTCGGCCGTCTCCCAGTCCGCGGTGATGGTGTAGCGCAGGGGGTCCTCGGCGCCGCGCAGCATCGTCTGGCCGATGGAGCCGGGGTAGCGGCTCGCCACCTCGGCGGCGTCCCGCCAGGTCCGCTCGAAGGCGTCGGTGCATCCTTCGCGGACGCGCATGTCCAGTGCGGTGCGGATCACGGCCGCCCCCAACCGCCGGTGCGGTGCCCGGTGAAGGGCTGCCAGAGGGGCCGCTCGGGCCGGATCGCAGGCGGCTCGGTGGACGGGCCACCGAGCCGGGCGACGAGCAGGGACACCACCGCTGCCGTCTCGTGCGCGTCGGGTGTGCCCCGCACGATCCGCAGCACGTCCGGGGCCGCGGTCACGCGTTCCACGAGTAGAACTCCTTGGCCATCGCGTCGGCCGGACCGCGCCAGGTGACCGGGTCGTAGGCGGCGATGTGCGGCTTCAGCTTCTCGTTGACGTCCTGGAAGAGGTGGTGGCCGCGCACCTCCTCGATCCGGCCGCCGATGTCGCCCTCGGAGCCGATCAACTGGAAGTAGAGGCCGTGGAACTGGAAGAGCCTGCGGTGCTTCACCCCCACGAGACGGGGGAGTTCGGTGGCGTCCGACTCGGCCCAGATGTCGGAGACGACCCCGCTGTCCTCGGGGGCCATGCGCGCGACGATGAGCGTGTACTGCATGAGCACTCCTTTTCCCGGTGGCCGATCGGTCCCCGACCGCCTGGCGACATCCTCGATGTCACGGATAAAGCCGTTGTGAGGGGGCGACAAACGGCCCGGCGGATCAACCAATTAGCTTGCTGGCTAACGTTTTGGGCTATCGTGGCCATGGGCTGCCGCTGTGATCCCCCGCCAGCGGCAGCCCTCTCATGCGATTCGACCTGTCACGAGCCTCACCATGACCAGGAAGGCACGGCATGATCACGCGAAGAGCACTGCTCGGGGCGGCCGGGGCCGGCGCGATGACCCTTTCCCTCGGGGCCGCACCGCCCTCGGCCGGGCCGCGGGGCACGGCGGACTGGGACCGGCTGCGGGCCCATCTGAAGGGCCGTCTGGTGCTCCCGGGGGACAGCGCCTATCCGCTGGCCAAACAGCTCAGCACCGCCGAGTTCGACAGCATCCACCCGCAGGCCGTCGCCTGCTGCGCGAGCCCCGCCGACGTGGCGCTGTGCCTGGCCTTCGCCCAGGACGAGGACCTCGCGCTCGCCGCCCGCAGCGGCGGTCACAGCGCCGCCGGATACTCCACCACCACCGGCCTCGTCATCGACGTGTCCGGACTCGCGGGGGTGAGCGTCGGCCCGGACCGCGCGACGCTGGGCGCCGGCACCCAGCTCGTCGACGCGACGAACGCGCTCGCCCCGCACGGCCTTGCCGTGCCCGGCGGGTTCTGCCCCACCGTGGCCCTCGGCGGTTTCCTGCAGGGCGGGGGCACCGGACTGCTCACCCGTTACGCCGGTATTGCCAGCGACACCGTGCGAGCCGCCCGGGTGGTGCTCGCCGACGGACGGCACGTCCGGGTCTCGCCCGACCGCCACGCCGACCTGTACTGGGCGATCCGCGGAGGCGGCGGCGGCAACTTCGGCATCGTGACGTCGTACGAAATCGACCCCGTGCCCGTCACCGAGCTCTCGCGCGCCACCCTGGAGTGGAGCTACGACGCCGCTGTCGACGTGCTCGACGCCTGGGCGTGCTGGATCGTGGACGCCCCGCGCACGGTCGGCGGCTCCACGGTCGTGGCCCTGCCCGACGCGGCGCCGGGCAACACCCCGTTGGTGTCCGTCCTGTTGGGCTCGACGGGCGGACCGGAGGTGCTGGCCGCGGAGGCGGCACGGCTGGTCTCCGCGGTCGGCCGGGCCCCCGCCCGGCAGCAGACCACCACCAAGCCCTACGTCACCGCGATGATGGAGCAGTACGGCTGCGGCGACTACTCCGTGCCACAGTGCCACCGGACCGGCTCCGACCCCGAGGCACGGCTGCCCCGGGCGGCCTTCGCCACGGAGCGCAGCCGGCTCTTCGACGGGCCGCCGGCCCGCACCATGTGGGAGGACGTGGTCGGACTGTTCGACCAGGTCCGGGTGCCGGGACAGCGGCATCTCCTCCAGGTGGGCGCCCTGGGCGGGGCCGCCAACGACCCGGGCCGCACCGACACCGCCTATGTCCACCGCGACGCCCTGTTCAACGTCAGCTGCCTGGGCGTGATCGCCGTGGGCCCCGTGGAGGAATCGGCGCGGGCCGCCGCCCGGCAGTGGGCGGACACCGGTTTCGGCGTCCTGGACCCGCACGCCAACGGCGAGACGTACCAGAACTTCGTCGACCCGCGGCTGGAGAACTGGCGCTCCGCGTACTACGCGGAGAACTACGCCCGCCTCGTCGAGGTCAAGCGCAGGTACGACCCGTACCGGCTGTTCCGCTTCCCGCAGAGCATCGGCTGAGCCAGGACGAGCGGCCCGCCCGGAGCCGGGGGGCCGCTTCTCCTGGGTGCGGGAGTGTCACGCGGCGAGGCGGGCGCGCTCCTCCACCCGGCGGCGGATCAGCGCCAGTTGCAGAGACGAGTTGGTGCTGATGCGGGCCGTCATGGTCTCGGTGTCGACCGGCGCCTGCGGCTTCATGGCGAAGTCCTGGACCCAGCGCATCTCGACACCCCCCTCGACCTTGCGGTACGTCCAGACGATGTCCATGAACTCGAACGGGCCGGTCTCGACCCGGCGGGCGCGGACCGTGCCCGTCTCCGGGTCCAGGGTCCGCTCCGACACCCAGCTCCACACCGTTCCGTTCTCGTCGGGGTGCATGCTGAGCCGGAAGGTCACGGAGTTCTCGGCGGTCTGCAGGATCTCGGCCTTCGCGTACTCGCTGAACAGCTCGGGCCAGGCGGCGACGTCGTTCGTCTGCCGCCACACCTCGTCGTAGGGGGCGTCGATGACGATGCTCTGCTCGGTGTGGCCCGCCGTCAGCAGGCCGGCGTCGACCAGCCGCCGGTTCAGGGCGAACAGCAGCGCGGTGGCGCTCTTGCTGTGGTCGGCGCCGCTGTCCGGCTCCAGGCCGTAGCGCTGCTCCAGCTCGGAGACGACGCCGAGCACGCCGAGCGAGTCGACGCCGAGGGAGTCGAAGGACACCGTCTCGTCGAGGAGTTGGTCGGCGGTGAGGCCCGCACCCGAGGCACGGTTGATCAGTTCGGCGTACTCGTCAAGGGAGATCACGGTGGCGGTCACGGTGGGGTGTGCCTTTCTGTGAGTTCGTGAGTCGGAGGTCCTACACGGACCGGATGACGACGGCCGCGTTGAAGCCCTCGAAGCCGCGCGCCAGCACCAGCGCGGTGCGCACGGTCGCCTGACGCGTCTCGTGTACGACGTCCAGGTCGATGCCCGGGGCGAGCTCGCCCAGGCTCGGGGTGCCGGGGATGACGGAGTCCCGGATGGACAGCAGCGCCATCGCCACGTCCAGCGGTGCTCCGCCCGCATGCAGGCGTCCCACGAGGCACTTGGGCACCGTCACCGGCACCCCGCGCGCCCCGAAGACCGCGCTGATCGCCTCGGCCTCGGCCCGGTCGGCCTCGGGCACCCCGAGCCCGTCGGCGAAGACCACGTCGACCTCGGACGGGTCGACCCGGGCATCGGCCAGCGCCCGCACGATCGCCCGCCGCAGTCCGGGCTCGCGGCCCGAACCGGGACGCGGGTCGAAGGTGGCGGCGTAGCCGGCGAGCACTCCGTAGCCCGGACCGGCGTCACGGGCGCGTACGGTGTCCTCTGCCTCGAGGATGAAGATCGCCCCGCCCTCGCCCGCGACGTATCCGTCCGCCTCGGCGTCGAAGGGCCGGTAGGCCCCGACCGGGTCCTGACGTTCCGTCAGGAGTCGGGACGTGGCGTGACAGGCCAGCGCGTAGGGGCCGAGCGGGGCGTCCGTGCCGCCGCTGACCACCGTCGTCGCGTCGTCGACCAGCGCCCGACGGGCCTGGCCCAGCGCGTCGAGACCGCCGGCCTGCTCGCCCACCAGCACCCCGCAGGCGCCCTTCATGCCGTGCCGGATGGAGATCTGGCCGGTGGTCGCCGCGTAGAACCAGGCGATGGACTGGTACGGCCCGACATAGCGCGCGCCCTTGTCCCACAGTTTCTGGATCTCGCGCTGGCCGAACTCGTTTCCGCCCGACGAGGTCGCCGTGATCACCGACATGTCGTACTCGTCGAGGGCCGCCGGATCGATCTCCGCGTCCTCGAGTGCGCGTCCCGCGGCGACCAGGCCGAGCTGCGTCCACCGGTCGGTCTGCACCATGAGCCGGCCGTCGATGCTGTCGCGCGGCGCGAAGTCGGCGACCTGGCCGGCCAGACGGACCGGATATCCGGAGGCGTCGAAGGTACTGATCGGCCCGATGCCGCTGACACCGTTGAGGGTCGCGTCCCAGAACTCCTTGGTGGTGGAGCCGTTCGGGGCGATCGCTGACACACCACTGAACACGGTGCGACGGTTCTTGGTCATTCCGTCACTTCCTGCTTGCCAGGCCGGGCCGGGCCAGCAGCATCGCCGACTGGAAGCCGCCGAAACCGCTGCCCACGCTCAGCACGATGTCGTTGACGTTCTTGCGCGCGGCCAGCGGCACGTAGTCGAGGTCCAGAGCCGGGTCCTGGTGCTGCAGGTTGGCCGTGGGCGGGACCGTGTCGGTCTCGATCGCCAGCGCGCAGGCAGCGACCTCCAGGGCGCCGATGGCGCCGAGCGAGTGACCGATCATCGACTTGATGGAACTGACGGGAACCCGGTAGGCCGCCTCGCCCAGGGCCTTCTTCACCGCTGCCGTCTCATGACGGTCGTTCTGCGCCGTGCCGGAGCCGTGGGCGTTGACGTAACTGATCATGTCGGGCGTGATGCCGGCCCGGCGCATGGCGATCTCGATCGCCTCGGCCATGTCGAGCCCGTCCGGCTTGAGCCCGGTCATGTGGTAGGCGTTGCTGCGCTGCGCGAACCCGATGATCTCCGCGTAGCCGTGCGCGCCCCGGCGGGCCGCGTGCTCCCGGCTCTCCAGGACCAGCACCGCGGACCCCTCGCCGAGCACGAAGCCGTCCCGGTCCCGGTCGAAGGGGCGTGAGGAGTGCGCGGCGTCCTCGTTGTTGCGCGAGGTGGCGCCGATGGCGTCGAAACAGGCCACCGTGATCGGGGAGATCGGGGCGTCGGTCGCCCCGGCGATCACGACATCGGCGGCGCCCTCCGAGATGAGCTGCACCCCGTGGCCGACCGCATCGAGCCCGGAGGTGCAGCCGGTGGAGACCACCGTCGTCGGCCCCTCCGCGCCGGCCGTCCACGCCACCTCCACCGCGAGGGTGCTCGGGATCAGCGCCCGGTAGAGGTGGTCGGTGGCGAACTCGGGCGTGACCTCCCAGTTCTTGCCCGAGTCGCTGACCACCACGTACTCGTCCTCGAGCCGGGTGGTGCAGCCGACCGCACTGCCGATGCTGACGCCCACCCGCTCCGGGTCGGTCTGCCCGGGCTCCAGACCGGCGTCCGCGAGGGCCTCGCGGGCGGCGACCACGGCGAACTGCGCGCTGCGGTCCATGCGTTCCACCTCGTGCGGCGTCAGCCCCGCCGCGAGGGGGTCGAAGTCGACCTCCGCCGCGATCCGGGACTGGAAGCCGGCGGCGTCGAACAGTGTGATCCCGCGCGTCGCGGTCCGGCCGGCGGTCAGCAGATCCCAGTAGGCCGCCCGGCCGACGGCGCCCGGCGCCACCACGCCCACCCCGGTGACGACGGCTCCCCAGTCGCTCATCGCGGCTCTCCCGCCGGGGCCAGCTCGGGGAAGGGCAGGTCCTCGGTGTCCACGTGCCCGAGGTCGGGACGCGGGGCCAGCGGGCCCAGGTGGTAGACGAGCTCCGCGGCCTCGGTGCCCTTGTTCTCCAGCCGGTGCCGGACCCCGATCGGGACGAGAATGCCCTCCTGGGGGCCCAGCTCGATGTCCTCGCCGTCGAGCCGCATGACGATCCGTCCGGACAGCAGCAGGACGAACTCCTCCGAGTAGGGGTGGTAGTGCTCGCTGATGTACTCGCCGGGCTCGAGCCGGGCGTGGCCCATGAACCCGCTGGTGGCGCCCACGTTCGCGGGTCCGAGCAGGGTGCGCAGCGTGCCGCCCCGGTGCCGGTTCACGGGCACCTCGCCGAAGGCGACCTTGCGAAAGCTCTTCCGCGCGCTGTCCGTGCTCTCGTTGCTCATGAGACGTGACTCCTCAGGGTGTCGGGTGCGGTCACAGCGGCGAGTTGCCGTGCTTGCGCTCAGGAAGGGTGACCCGCTTGGAGCGGAGCATCTGCAGACCGGTGTGGATGGCCGACCTGGTCTCGCGCGGGTCGATGACGTCGTCGACGAGGCCGCGCTCCGCTCCGTAGTACGGGTGCATCAGGGTGCGCTGGTACTCCTCGATCAGCCGACGCCGGGTGTCCTGCTCGTCGTCGGCGTTCTGGATGGCCCGTCGGTGGATCACGTTGGTCGCCGCCTCGGCGCCCATCACGGCCACCTCGTTGGAGGGCCAGGCGAGGGAGAGGTCGGTGCCGATGGACCGGGAGTCCATGACGATGTAGGCCCCTCCGTACGCCTTGCGCATCAGCACCTGGATGCGGGGCACCGTCGCCTCGCAGTACGCGTACAGGAGCTTGGCCCCGTTGCGGATGATGCCGTTGCGTTCCTGGTCGACACCCGGCAGGAAGCCCGGGACGTCCACCAGCGTCACCAGCGGGATGTTGAAGGAGTCGCAGAACCTGATGAACCGGGCGGCCTTCTGCGAGGCCTCGATGTCCAGGACACCGGCGAGGACCATGGGCTGGTTGGCCACCATGCCGACGACCTCGCCGCCGATCCGGGCGAGACCGATGACGACGTTCCCGGCCCAGGCCTGCTGCAACTCCAGGAAGTCGCCGTCGTCGACGATCTCCTCGATCACCTGACGTACGTCGTAGGGCTGGTTGGGGGAGTTGGGGACGATGTCGAGCAGACGGTCACAGGAGCGGTCGACCGGGTCGGCCGGGGCCTGTGCGGGCGGGAACTCCCGGTTGTTCGAGGGCAGGTACGACAGCAGCCAGCGCAGCGTCTCGAACGCGTCGTCCTCGTCGTCGTGGACGAACGTCGCCTGCCCGGACTCGGCGTGCACGTCCGCGCCGCCGAGCCCCTCCAGACCGATCTCCTCCCCGGTGACCGCCTTGATCACATCGGGCCCGGTGACGTACATGCTCGCCGTTCTGCGCACCATCAGCACGAAGTCGGTGAGTGCCGGCGAGTAGGCCGCGCCGCCGGCGCACGGTCCGAGCATCACGCTGATCTGCGGGATCACCCCCGACGCCGCGACATTGCGGCGGAAGATGCCGCCGTACCCCGCGAGGGCCATCACGCCCTCCTGGATACGGGCGCCGGCACCGTCGTTGAGCCCGATCAACGGAGCGCCCGCACTCTGCGCCAGATCCATCACCTTGTGGATCTTCGCGGCGTGGGCCTCGCCGAGTGAGCCACCGAAGATCCCGAAGTCGTGTGCGTACACGAAGACCTTGCGGCCGTCGACCGTGCCCCAGCCGGTCAGCACACCGTCCGTGTAGGGGCGTTTGGCGTCCATCCCGAAGTCGGTGGCCCGATGCCGGCGCAGCATCTCCAGCTCGGTGAAGGAACCCGGGTCGAGCAGCCGCTCGATCCGCTCCCGCGCCGTCAACTTGCCCAGCCGGTGCTGCCGCTGGGCCGACTCCTCGTTCAGGCCCTCCACCACGCGCTGCTTGATGACGGCGAGTTCGGTGGTCCGGTCGATGAGCCCCTCGGCGGGCAGTCCGGCCGGGGCATCGAGGTCCTTCTCCCGCACCTCCGTCACAGCAGTGCCATGCCGTTGATCGTCCGACACGCCACTCACGCTCCCTCCAGCAGACGCGCTTCACATGGCCGGCCCGATCGACCGGCACCCGTCGGAGTCTGCTGCGGCGAAAAAAAGTTCCTATTAGTCCGTCGCAAAGCCGAGGGGCTTCGACGCCGCTTATTCGGCGCTTTATCGGGGCCGCCGATACTCGGGGCAGCCGAATGACCGGAAGGAAAGGACGGACAATGACTGCGACGCGCGGACGCGTAGTCCACCTGGACGGCGTCAAGCCCATCAAATGGGCTGGTGAGACGGGGCGTTGGCTGCTCCGTGGCGAGGATACCGGTGGTCTGTACTCCTTCTTCGAGGTGACGACCCCGCCCGGCGGCGGACCGCCGTTGCACATTCACGAGGACGTCGACGAGTCCTTCTACGTCATCGACGGGGAATACGAGATCGAGCTCGACGGAGAAAAGCACAAGGCGCCGGCCGGCAGTCTGGTGTACGGGCCCCGCGGGGTGGGGCACGCCTTCGTCAACACCTGGCACAGGCCGAGCAAGATGCTGTGCATCGCCACCCCGGGTGGCGTCGAGAACTGGTTCGAGGAACTGGGGCAGCTGATCGACGGTCAGGGCCCGCCGGACTGGGAGAAGATGCAGGCGCTCGCCACCAAGCACCACATCGTCGGGTTCCGTCCCAAGCGCGGTCCGCTCGCGGCGGGGGGCGGCCGGCCGGGTGGACCTGCGGGCGGCGCGCCCGCGGAACGGGGCTAGGCCATGGCTGGGAACTCGGCCGACATCCTCGCCGGGACCGTGGCGGGCGTCGCCGTCATCCTGACGGCGGGGTCGGTGCTCGTCCCCCTGCTGCGGCGCTTGAGGCAGCCACCGGTGATCGCCGAGATCCTCGCGGGGATTCTGCTGGGTCCCAGCCTGCTCGGCCTCCTTCCGGGCGACCTGCCCGACGTGCTGTTCCCGGCTCAGACGCGTTCCGGGCTGGCCGCGATAGCGCAGGTGGGCATCCTGCTCTTCATGTTCCTGATCGGGTGGGAAATCGATCTGAGGCAGGTGAGCGCCCGCAAGAAGGCGGTGCTCAGCATCTCCCTGGCGGCGATCGCGGTGCCGTTCGTCACCGGTGCGGCGCTGGCCGCCTGGATCCACGCCGAGCACGACACCGTCGGCGGGCACCACGTGGGGAAGCTGTCCTTCGTCCTGTTCGTCGGCACGGCGATGGCCATCACGGCGTTCCCGGTGCTCGCCCGGATCATCCTGGAGCACCGCCTCCAGCACACTCGCGTGGGCATCGTCGCCCTGGCGAGCGCCGCCGTGGGCGACGCACTCGCCTGGTGCATGCTCGCGGCGGTGTCGGTGGTGGCGGTCTCCACCGGCTCCGGCCAGGTGATCACGGTCGTCGGCGGCACGGCGCTGTACGCCCTGGTGCTCGTCGTCGTCGTACGCCCACTGCTGCGCAGGCTGATCGACGGGATGACGAAGAACGACGTCGTCTCACCGCGGCTGCTTCCGATCCTCGCGGCCGGCGTCTTCCTCTCCGCCTACGTCACGCACCGGATCGGACTGGACGCGATCTTCGGTGCCTTCACCTTCGGTCTGATCATGCCGCGCGACTCGCTCAAGCGGCTCAAGTCCTCGGTGTGCGTGCCGTTCGAGCACATCACGACGCTGCTCATGCCCATCTTCTTCATCACCACCGGACTCTCGGTCGACGTCACGCAGCTGGGCGGGGCCGGGCTCCTGGAACTGGTCGCCATCGTGCTGGTCGCCTGCTTCGGGAAGATGTCGGGGGCGATAGCCGCGGCCCGGATGACGGGCATGACCTGGCGCGAGTCCTCGGTCGTCGGAGTGCTGATGAACACCCGGGGGCTCACCGAGCTCATCATCCTGAACGCCGGGGTGAGCATGGGCGTCCTGGACAACCGCATGTTCACGATGATGGTGCTGATGGCGCTGGTGACCACGGCCCTGGCCGGCCCGCTCGTGCCCCGCCAGTCCTATGCGCGTGGCGACACCGAACTGCCGCTCACGGAGGCGGTTGTACCGCAGGCCAAGTGAGGTGTGCGGCGGCCCTGCCGCCGGCCCTCTTTTCCGTACCTGTCCGGCTCGAGGGAGACCGACGATGTCCTACCCGTACAAAAGCGCCTTCATCACCGGTGCGTCGAGCGGCATCGGCGCCGAGTTCGCCGAGCAACTGGCCCGCCGCGGCGCCGATCTGACGCTCGTCGCCCGGCGTGAGACCAGGCTCAAGCAGCTCGCCTCCAGACTCTCCGAGCAGTACGGGGTGTCGACCGAGGTGCTCGCGCTCGATCTGGGCGACGAGAGCGACCTGGAGGTCGCGGTCGGGCGGGTGAGCGAACCGGGCCGGGCGGTCGACCTGCTGGTCAACTGCGCCGGCTACGGATCCACCGGGTACTTCCGGGATCTCCCGAGGGAGCGCGAGACCCACCAGATCCGGGTCAACCTGCTGGCACCGGTGGTCCTCACCCACGCGGCCCTGGGGCGGATGAGCGAGCGCCGGCACGGCGGAATCCTCAACGTCTCCTCCATCGTCGCGGCGCTGCCGATGCCGAAGTCCGCGGTCTACGGGGCGTCCAAGGCGTTCCTCGGCTCCTTCAGCGAGAGCCTGCACCTGGAGGCGCGCAGCAGCGGCGTGCACGTCACCACCGTACGGACGGGTCTGGTGCGCACGGAGTTCCACGAGGCCGCAGGTATCGACACCGCCGGGCTTCCCAAGCTGGCCTGGATGACTCCCGAGCAGATCGTGGAGCCGTCGCTGCGGGCCGTCGCCAAGGGCAAGGCCTTCGTCACGCCCGGCGCGATGAACCGTCCGCAGCCGTTCTTCCTCGGCGCCCTGCCGCGCCCTGTGCTGCAGGCGATGGTGCGCCGTATGTACCGGGTGTGAACCGGCGCTCCACACGACCGGGCCCCGGCCGCGTTCGCGCGGCCGGGGCCCGGTCGTGTCGTGCTCAGGCGCGTCGGTGAGCCGGCGCCGCGGGCTCCTCCTCCCCGCCGTTCAGGACGGTGTCGTTCATGTCCACGAGACCCAGCTCATGGGCGAAGATGACCAGACAGAGCCGACTGCGCAGGCCGAGTTTGCGCATCAGGCGCTGGACGTGGGAGCGCACGGTGTTGCTGCTCACCCACAGCCGGGCCGCGATCTCGGCGTTGTTGCGGCCGGTGCCGACCAGGGTGAGGACCTCGCGCTCCCGGCGGGACAGACCGTTGAGCGCGGACTGGGTGTCGTTGTTCAGTGTCCATTCGAACGCCAGCCGGCCCTCGCTCAGCCGCTCGTCCTCGATGATCTCCTCGGACACGACGGTGTACCGGTTCGAGACCAGCACGGCGGCGTCGGCCAGTTCGCGGTCCGACGCGGAGCTGAGGATCAGCCCGTAGGCACCGAACCACATCACGCCGGCCAGTTCCTCGAACGGTTCCTCCACCACCAGCAGCGTCGGTGCGAACACTCCCGCGAGATTGGACGCGACCCGGCGGGTCAGATTCAGACTCTCCCGGTCTGCCGCCAGCACGGCCACGTCGGCGGCTTGGAACTCTCCTCGGCCGTGAGGCAGGACGCTGAACCCGTCGAGGGCCGCGAAACGACGCTCCAGAGCGGTTCTCCGGGACGCGTCCTGACTCATGACTATGACCGCTACCAATGGACTCCCCCTGTCCAGTCGTGAAAACGCCGCGGTGGCCAGAAACGCGCACACGCAGGCGTACGGTACGACTCCGCACGATGTCATACGAAGGGCTACCGCAAGGTGATGATGCGACGACCGCTCAACCGCCGACCGGTCGGCGGACGCCCGCCTTCTCCAGCCGCGGGATGACCTCGGAGGCGAAGAACTCCAGTTCGCCCAGGTAGTCGACGAAGGACAGCGCGAGGCCGCCGAGGCCGGCGCGGGCGAACGAGACGATCGTTGCGGCGATGTCGTCGGGGGTGCCCACCAACGGCAGTCCGCCGTGGCCGGCGGCGAAGCGGGGCCGGAACATCCGGATCTGCGCCTCGCTGAACGACTGCGGGTTGATGCCCTGACCGCTCATCACCGTGTCGACGCCCTGCCAGTCGGCGTTCTCCTCGGCGTAGTACCGGAGGAACTCTTCCGCCTCGCTCCGGGTGGGCCGGCACACCACATACGCGTTGGACATGACCGTCACCCGGCGCCCGCCGTGCTGCGCGGCCGCCCGCTCGACGCCGTCGACCAGGGCGGAGCCCCGCTGCGGGTCGAAGGCCGCCGTCAGCAGGAAGTCGGCGTTACGGGTGGCGAAACCGCGCCCGGCCTCCGACACCGCGGCGTTGATGACCGGCAGCCTGCCGGCCACCGGTCGGGGATTTGTGTGCAGGCCGGTCAGGCCGGGGAAGAACTCGCCGTCGTGGTCGAACGGTTCCTCGCTGCTCCACAGCGTGCGCACCACGTCCCACCACTCCTGGGCGTGGGCGTAGCGCTGCGCCGGGGAGCCGGGCAGGTCGAGGCCGAACGCCTCGTACTCCGCCTGGTACCAACCGGCCACGATGTTGAGTCCCGCACGCCCGTCGCCGATCCGGTCGACGGTGGCCAACTGCTTGGCCGCGACGACGGGCGGCAGCAGTGCACTGTGGACCGTGGCGAACACCGAGATGCGCTCGGTCACCGCCAGCATCCCGCCGGCCCAGGTGATCGTCTCCAGGACGCTGTCGTGGAAGGTGGTGCCGGGCCAGCCGATCCAGCGGCCCACCGGAAGCAGGAAGTCGATCCCCAGCCGGTCGGCGAGGACCGCGAGAGCGCGGTTGTCCGCCCAGTTTCCCGACCAGCGTCCGGGGATCGTGGTGATGGCCAGGCCGGATGACGCGTTGGGTGCGAACAGGCCCAGCTTGAAGCCGTTGTCGGCGAACATGCCGTTCTCCATGGAACAACCCTCCCGTTCGTACGGACCGGTCCCCTCGGGAGGCCAGCGCGAACGGGCTGGGGCCGTACCGGCGGCGGGGCAGGGTCCGGCCGTGGCACCGTTGCTCCGGACTTTTCCGCTGCGTTCGCGTGACCCGTGAGGTCACGAGTACGGTGGCACATCGCAATTAAGCCGCCATAACACCGCGGCACCGATGCCGCCGGAGCAGGCACGAAGGGCAGGCCGGCCCGCTCAGCCGGTCCACGAGTCCCGCGCCTGGTACGCGGGCAACCAGAGGGTTTTCAGGGCCATGCGCATCGGCATCGGCATGAAGGAGTTGATCCTCCGGACGTTCCCGGGGGTGGCCTCGTCCAGCAGCCAGGGGAAGAATTCGGCCGCTCCGGTGAGCCCGAGGCTCTCGCGCTGGTCGGCGGTGAAGGCCTTCCACTCCTTCTCCGAGAGCGCCTCCTGGACGTACGGGAGACCCTCCTGCTCCTCATGCTCCAGATGCGAGACCAGGCAGTCGCCGAACTCACCGACCGCCTGCTCGAGCGCGGCGGAGTCCGCCCCCGGATCCGCGAACGCGGCGTCCACACGGGCGATCAGCGGATCGATCCGCTGGTGCTCGGCCTCCAGCTCCGCCAGCGTGGCGAGGGTGTCCGGGCGGTGGGCGAGGCCCTTGGCCATCCGGGGCCACAGGTCCCGGTCCTCGCCCTCGTGGTGGATGTGCAGCTGGGTCTTGAAGATCTCCCAGCCCGTCTCGACGCGCCCCCGGTCGAGCGGCCCGGACCGTGCCCGGCCGGCCGCGGCCTTCTCCAGCCGCCGGATGTCACGGCGGAAGGCGTCATGGCTGACCAGCATGATCGTGAGGTCGACGTAGCTCTTGGAGGTCTTGGTGTTCCGGGTGTTCCGGGTGTTCCGAGTGTTCTTGGTGTTCTTGGCGTTCGTGGCCATGTCCTGTGTGCACCCCGTTTCCTCATCGGCTGCTCATGGGCGACGGCGGCCGGCCGGATGATCCGGCCGGCCGCCGCCGGGACTTCGGTCGAGGTCAGGCGCGCTTGCGGCCGACCACGGCCGTCGCGTGCGCGGGGAGCCGGAAGACGGACTCGACGTCGAGGCCGGCCTCCTCCATCCAGCTGCGGCACTCGGCCGCCGTGTACTCGTTGCCGGCCGGGGACTGGAGCATCATGGTCAGACTCATCAGAAGGGTGTCGGCGTCCGTGCGGGCGTCGTCGATCATCGGGTCGTAGACGATGACCGCGCCACCCGCGGGAACCCGCTCGGCGGCCTGGGCGATCAGGCTCTTGCGGGCCTCGACCGGGCAGTCGTGCAGTACGTTGCCGAAGACCACCACGTCGGCGGACGGGATGTCGTTGACGTAGAAGTCGCCTCCGTGGAAGCCGACCCGGTCCGGCACACCGCGCTCCTGCGCCAGTTCCTCGAGGAACGGCTTCATGACAGGGCGGTCGAACACCCCGCCGGTGAGGTGCGGGTGGGCCAGCAACAGGGTGCACGCCAGGTTGCCGCGGGCGCCGCCGACGTCCACGAAGGACTTGTGCTGCGACCAGTCGTACTGCCGGGCGAGTTCCGGGCCGATCGCGCCGTTGAGGCTGTCCATGGCCGACAGGAACTGCCGCAGCCGCTGCGGGTCACGGAAGATCTGGGCGAACGGCACCTTGTTGGCGTCCTGCCCGTGGGCGTCGCCCGAGCGCAGCATGTCCGCCAGGCTCTCCCAGCCCGCGCCCATGAAGTCCGTGGTCATCTTCAGGAAGCCGCCGACGTAACCCTGCTGACCGGGGATCAGGTGCCGGCCCGCGGCGGGGCTGTTGCGGTAGACGCCCGCCTCGTCACGGGCCAGCACCCCCAGGGCGACCAGGGCGTCGAGGAAGTCGGGCACTCCGCGCCGGTGCAGGCCCAGCCGGCCGGTTATCTGTTCGGCGGTACCGGATTCCTTGCTGAGCGCTTCGAACAGGCCCAGCTCCATCGCGGTCAGCAGGAGCTTGCTGCGCATGAACGACCAGCCGACGAGCATGATGTCGAAGGCGTCGTCGAGGGGCCCGTCGACTCCCCCGGCCGTCGCGCCCGGCTGGTTCGGGGTGCTCGTGTGCGTGCTCATCTCGTTGTCCTTTCGGTTCGCGATTCAGGCGGTCCACATACCGGCGTGCTCCAGCGCCGCCCGGTCCGAGTCCAGAACGATCTGGTGAACCAGACGGAGTTCGTCGCCCGGCTCGATGCCGAGCTCGTCCACGAGACGTCGTCTCATGTTTCGGTAGACCTGCAATGCCTCTCCGCTACGACCCGACAGGAAGAGCGCGATCATGAGCAGCCCGTGCAGGCGTTCGTTGTAGGGATTCCTGGCGATCAGTTCACGCAGCCGGGCGATGGCCTCGCCGCGGCGCCTGCCCAGGCGCACCTCCAGGGTGATGCGTCCCTCCTCGACCGCCATCCAGGACTCCTCGAGCCGGGACGCGGCGCTCTGCAGGAGCATTCCCTCGCGCAGGCCGGCGAGCGGCGCGCTGCGCCAGAGGTTCGCGGCCGCCGCGAAATGGCGTAATGCGGCTTCCTCGTCGTGCGCTTCCAGAGCTGTTGTGGCGAGTTCGTGATGCCGGTCGAATTCGACGACATCAAGCATTCCCTCATCGATGGAGAGGCAGTAGCCGGGCGGTTCGCCGATCAGGCAGATTCGGCCGTTCGCGCTGCTGTCGTGCAGCATCTTCCGAAGCTGCGAAATGTAGACCCGCAGTGCCTGCAGTGCGGTCCGAGGAGGGCCCTGCGGCCACAGCTCATCGATGAGGGACTCGATCGAGAGAACTTGGCGGTGATTCACCAGAAGCGTGGCCAGTAGTACGCGCAGTTTATGTGCTCGAGGCGTCAGAATACGGTCCCCGTCGTGCACCTGCAATTGCCCCAACAGCTTGAATCGCATGATTCAATTACCCCCGTGTTCGGCTGATCACTGGTACGTATTTATTTTGTGCATTGCGCCGGCGAAGAAGGCCAGCGGCTTGCCTTCACGGCGCAGCAGTCCGATGTCGATCACGCGGCCGATCACGATCACGTGGTCACCGCCTGGAACCTCCTGCTCCACTTCGCAGGTCGCATAGGCCAGCGAGTTGGTGAGCACCGGGCTCCCGCCCCGGCCGGGCACCGAGTTGACCTTGAGGAACCGGTCGACACCGGAGGCGAAGAGAGCGGCGATGTCCCGCTGCTCCTCGGACAGGATGTTCACGGTGAACGAGGATCCGACGCCGAGCGCGGCACGGAACGAGGACCTGCTGTGCAGACAGAAGAGGGCGAGTGGGGGATCGAGGGAGAGCGACGTGAAGGAGTTCACGGTCACTCCGAAGAGCTCCCCGGAGTAGTTTGCGGTGATGACCGTCACGCCGGTTGCGAAACGCCCGAATATGGCACGCAGCTCACGCTTGTCGATGATGTTGGCGACGTCTTTGTCGCCGTCGGTTGTCTGGCCTACCATCACGCTGTTCCTCCTGTGTTACATCAAGAGGGCGAATTGCACCGGAGCGGCCGGACGGAGCCTGGTCCCCGTGCTGGGGGTGGATTTATGCTCGAGGTGCGGTGATTAGGTCTGCGCTTTTCCGTGAGACCGAAACTATCACGATCACGTCGAGGGCATATCCAACCGCGGGATGAATAAGCTGCGGAATGCCGGGGCGCGGCGGGGCGGACATGGCTGCGGCTCAAGGCATACGCCTTGAGCCGCAGCATGCGTCGGGGTGGCCGGGCGCCGGACCCGCCGGTCAGAGCATCGCGGTGCCCCCGTCCACCAGGAGATAGCTGCCGGCGAGGTACGAGGAGCGCTCGGAGGCGAGGAAGAGGATCGACTCCGCGACGTCGGACGGCACACCGTTCCGCTTGACGGCCGTCCGCTCGGCGTTGGCCGTCCGCACGGCCTCCGGCACGCTCGACGACAGGGCGCTGATGATCAGGCCGGGCGCCACCATGTTGACCCGCACTCCGGCCGGCCCCACCTCACGGGCGAGCGTCCGGACCGCGGCCTCCAGTGCCGACTTGGACATGGAGAGCGCCCCGAACCCCTCCGGGGAGCGTCGGGACAATGACGCCCCTACGGCGACCACCGCGCCGCCGTTGCCGCGGTCGACCATGCCCGGCACCAGTGCGTGCACGGGGTTGAGGAAGGCCTTCAGCTGCGCGTCCACCACGTGCAGGGCGTGCTCCGGCGGGGTCTTGAGCATCGGCCCGGGCCGGGCGGTCCGCCCGTCGACCCCGGCCGCGTTGGCGATCAGGATGTCGATCGGCCCCACCTCCTCCGCCGCTCGCGCGACCATGCGGTCCACCTCCTCGGCGACGGTGACGTCGGCCTGCAGCGCCACCGCCGTGCCGCCCTCGGCCCTGATCTCGTCGACCACGGCGCGGGCCGCCTCCTCGTTGGCGCGGTAGTTCACCACCACACCGGCGCCGTGCCGGGCGAGCAGCAGCGCGGTGGCGGAGCCGATCCCGCTGCTGCCTCCGGTGACCAGTGCGGCCTTGCCGGTGAAGTCCTCATGTCGAGCTGCGTCCATCGGGCGTTCGGTCCCTTCGTGTGTACGGCTGGGTCAGTTCCTGGAACCCGCCTGCAGTCGGCGGAGCGGGAAGAGGAAGACGAGCAGGAAGACCAGGGCGTAGACCACCACCTCGTAGCGGAGGCTGGTCTTCATGGAGCCCGCGAAGTGCCGCTGTGCGGTCTCGGTGAGCGTGGTGTTCACCAGGCGGCCCACGGCCGGGTTCCCGGTCCGGCGTGCCTGGTCGGTCAGCGTGGTGCAGCTGGGCGGAGCCTCGGTCCGGTCCCCGGCCTCGGCCCGTGCCGTGAAGCAGTCGCCCAGGGAGCGCTCCAGGCTCCGCGCGGTCTGCACCGGTACGGACAGCTGCCTCAACTCGGCCCGGAAGCGGGGCAGTCCGTCATGGACGGCGGCGGAGGCGTTGCCGCTCAGCAGACCGAAGAAGATCGCGCCCAGCACGGCGACCCCGAGCGCGTTGCCGGACTGGCCCACCATGGCCTTCACCCCGGCCGCGGATCCGGCGCTGGGGCCGACCGCCTCGGCCAGCACGACGTCGTTCACCGTGGTCACGATCACGCCGAGGCCCAGCCCCACCACGAGCCCGGCGGGTGCCAGCCGCCAGAAGGACAGGTCGGTGGGGTAGGCGCTGAGCGTGGCCATCAGGGCGATCATCCCGAGGATCATCACGGCGGCCCCGAGCTGTACCACCCGCTTGCCCAGCCTGGGCATGAGCGGGATGGCGATCCCGGAGGCGAGACCCGTGCCGAACGCGATGGGCAGGAAGGCCAGTCCGGTCCGGAGCGCCGACCACTGGTACCCCGCCTGCAGTTCCACGGCCAGCACCAGGAAGAAGGCCGAGATTCCCGCGAAGCTCATGAACTGCACGACCAGGCCGGTGCCGAAGGACCCGCCGCGGAACAGCCCCAGGTCGATCACCGGCCATCCGCCGCGCCGTTCGAGCCGGCGCTGGTGCAGCAGGAACAGCAGGACGGCGGGTGCGGAGAGGGCGAGCAGACCCCAGATCCACCACGCCCAGTCGGCGTCCCGCCCCTGGATCAGCGGGAAGACGACCAGGGTCACCGCGAGGGTGCCCAGGACGGTGCCCCACAGGTCCAGCCGGGGGCGCTGCCCGGACCGCCATTCGGGCACCAGCAGTCTCGTCCCGATCGCGGCGAGTATCCCGATGGGCACGTTGATCAGGAAGATCATCCGCCAGCCGGTGCCGAACAGGTCCAGTTCGATCAGCGCCCCGCCGATCAGTGGCCCGGCGATGCCGGCGAGTCCGGTCACGCCGCCCAGCGCACCGAACGCGGCGGCGCGGTACCTGCCGGTGAAGGTGACGTGGATGAGCGCCTGGACCTGCGGGAACATCAGGGCCGCGGCGAGCCCCTGGAGCAGCCGGAACAGCACGATCTGCGGGCCGCTGGAGGCGATGCCGCACAGCAGTGACGCGCCGGTGAACGCCAGCACGCCGTAGCCGAAGACGCGTCGGTACCCGTAGATGTCGCCGAGTCGTCCGCCGGCCACCAGGCCCGCGGCGAAGGTCAGTTGATAGCCCGCCAGGATCCACTGCACCTGGGCGTAGCTGGTGTGGAAGGAGCCCTGGATCTCCGGCGACGCCACCGTGACCACGGTGACGTCCAGCAGTTCCATGAAGGCGGCCAGGAGGACGACGGCGAGGCCGAGCCATGCGCGTCGCGACGGTGGTTCGGTCCCGGCCGGGGCTGAGGGGGCAGCGGCTTCGGAACGTAACTCACTCACGTTGGCTCCCGCTGGTTGCCGGTCCGCAAAATAGTTAGTACCCTAACGAACTAATTGGTTCATGGTCAACCTGCTTTTGTTCGCCGGAAGGACGGCGGGGGATACTCACGGTGAGCACGGGATGAGCGGAGGCGCGGGTGCCGCGGCACGACACGACAGGGGCGGACGCCGGTCCGATGTGGCTGCGTAGCAGCATCGCCCCCAAACTACGACTGGTCGCGAAGGAGTCGCGCGCGTTCTTCGAGGCGGAGCTCGGCAGATCCGGCGTCACCTTCGCCACCTGGACCGTGCTGGCCACCTTGAAGCTCGAGGGGCCGATGATCCAGCGCAGACTCGCCGAGTACCTGAGCATCGAGGGACCGACGCTCACACGCCATCTGGAGACGATGGAGCGCCGGGGAATCGTGCTGCGGACGCGGAGCGGTGCCGACCGCAGGGCGGTCACGGTCGAGCTCACCCCGGAGGGCGACGCGATGTACTCGAAGATCGAGTCCATCGCCCTGCGCAGCCATGAGCGGATGCTGGAGGGAATCAGCGACAGCGAGATCGCGCAGCTGAGCCGGCTGCTGGAGAAGATCCTCGCCAACGTCACGACGGAATGAGCCGTAGGGGCCGGGTGGGCCGGTGCTGCTGTCATGCGTTCGCCTCACTCCGCCGGGTCCGCTCACCGCTGTCCCCACCCATCTCAGGGGAGTCGGATGAAGCGGCCGTCAAGCAGACGAAAAAGGGCCGGCTGCCTCCCTCGACGGGGAGGCAGCCGGCCGCTCGGCGGGGCCCTACTCGGTGACGAAGTCACCCATCATGGCCATGTCCTCGTGCTCCAGGTTGTGGCAGTGGAGCATGAAGGGGCCCGCGTAGTCCGTGAAGCGGACGACCACTTCGACGGCCTCGGCCGGACGCAGGTCCACGGTGTCCTTCCAGCCGTGGTCGAACGCTCCGGGATCCCGGTTGTTGCGCGAGACCACCTGGAAGTGGTCCAGGTGGAGATGGATCGGGTGGTGGAAGTTCGTGGTGAACCGCCACACCTCGGTCTGTCCCAGCTTGGGCCGGGCCAGCGCCCGGCCGGGCTGGTACTCCAGGTCGTTGATGGTCCAGCCCGCGGCCGAGCCGCGGAAGTGGAAGTCCCGGGTGACCGAGGCCCGGCCCGGATCCAGCGGGACCACCTCGCTCAGCTTCTCGGGCACCGTCGTGTCGTCCGCGGGCGATCCCGACCCCACGTCGAAGCGCATGACCTCGGCGGTCGTGCCGTCTCCGAAGCGGTTCAGCAGGCGCACCTTGGTGCCCGGCCGGTACCGGGAGAAGTCGACGACGACGTCGAAGCGCTCGGCGGGGGCGATCTCCAGGGAGTCGTGACGGCGAGGGGCGGCCAGCAGCCCGCCGTCGCTGCCGATCTGGACGAAGGCGTCGCCGCCCTCCGGCTGCGGGTCCAACTCCAGTTTGTACAGACGGGCGTTGGACGCGTTGAGGAACCGCAGTCGATAGCGGAGCCGCTCCACCTCGTGCACCGGCCAGGGCGCACCGTTGACCAGCACCACGTCACCCAGCACGCCGTTCATATAGGCATCGGTGACGCCCGGAGCGTGGAACTGAGGGTCCACCAGGGGGTAACGGAACGATCCGTCCTCCGCAAAGGACCGGTCCGTGATCATCAGTGGAATGTCACGCTCGCCGCCCGGCAGCGGCAGCCGCTCCTCCTCGTCGTCGTGGACGAGATGGAACCCGGCCAGGCCCATCCACACGCTCGCCCCGGTGTACCCCATGCGGTGATCGTGGTACCAGAGCGTCGCGGCGCGCTGCTCGAGCGGATAGGTGTAGCTCCGCACGCCCTCGGCCAGGTCCATCGCCCCGTGGTCCATGGACATGCCGTGCTTGCCGCCGGCCATGTCCTGGGCCGCACGATGGGCGTCGTAGGAGCCGTTCGCGGGGAGGATCAGCGAGGTCGGATAGCCGTCACTCGCCGCCGGGGTGTGTCCGCCGTGCAGGTGCACGACGACCGGCTGGTCCAGCTCGTTGCGGTGCCGGACCACGGTGCGCCGCCCGGAGCGGGAGACGATGGTCGGCCCCGGGAACGTACCGCCGTACGTCCAGGCCTTCGTCCGCAGACCCGGCAGGATCTCCAACTCGGCCACGCGCTGGGTGATGTCGTACGAGTCCGTGGTGCCGCTGGTGGAGGCGGGCTCCAGCACCGGCGGGACGGGCAGGGGGACCTGGTAGGGCTCGGGCAGTTTCGCCGTGCTGCTCAGCAGTTCGCCGGGCTTGCCCTCGCTGAAGTAGGAGCGCAGCAGCGGCCATCCCGCCAGCGTCACGGCTCCCATGCCGAGAACGGCGCCGCCCGTGCCCAGGAAGGTGCGGCGCCTCACGAGACCAGCTCCGACTCACGCTTCGGCGTGCCGGAGGAGTGTGCGGGTGGCAGTGGTGTGGTCATCACGCGCTGGGAGAGGACGGCGACGGCGGCGACGATGATCACGCCGAGCAGCACATGCGCGGCCACGCTGCGGTTCAGGCCGAGCGCCATCTGGCCGATGAGCGCGAGCAGCAGCACGACCGAAGTGCCGAGGACCGACGAGGGTCCGCCCGCCCGGCGCACCAGGAAGGCGGCCACGGCCATCAGCAGGGCCACCACCACGATTCCGCGGCCCAGCACGCCGTGCATCTGCAGCATGTCGAAATGCCCGCCGAGGAAGCCGCCGGCCAGGGCGACTTGGGCGATGAGAAGCACGGACTGGAGCAATGCGGCTATGCGTAGGCAGAGGAGGGAACGACGTAAAGACATACGAATACCCCGTGTTGTGGGTTACGGCACTTGTGACATGCGGAAGTGCACACAGTCGTAGGACTCGGGTAATCAAACCGTCTGGCTGCCCAGAGGCGCAAGCCCGTCCTGTCGAGTGTGCGGTGAAGAGGAGATTAAGCGCGCTGTCAGTTCTGGTTTAAGCCGGCGATTCCCTTGTTTCCCCCACTTGTTGTGCTGCCTACGCTCGTGCCCGGCACTGCATCCGATGAAAGAGGCGGCTGCCGCCTCATGTGCTGGAGGGCGTTGCGATGCTGACGCACACAGAAACACCCTGGATACGGCGGCTGGTCGCGGCCCCGGACAGCTCGGTCCGCGTGGTGTGCTTTCCGCACGCGGGCGGGTCCGCCAGTTACTTCCGCCCCCTGGCGATCGAGCTCGCCCCGCATGCCGAGACCCTCGCGGTTCAGTATCCGGGACGTCAAGAGCGGCGCGCGGAACCGCCGTTGGAAAGCATCGCGGAGCTCGCCGATGCGGCGTTCGAGGCGCTGCGACCTGCGGTGGAGGGGCCCTTCGTGTTCTTCGGGCACAGTCTCGGTGCCCTCGTCGCCTTTGAGGTGGCCCTGCGTCTCCAGCAGGTTTCCGCTCCTGGTCCCAGGCGTTTGTTTGCATCAGCGGTTTCCGCGCCGTCGGTTTTCAGACAGTCGACGGCGCATTTCGGTGATGACGATGCACTCGTCGCCGAATTGTGCAGACTCGGCGGCACCGATCCCGCCCGCCTGTCCGCGGCGCAGATCCGCGCGATGTCACTGCCCGCCGTGCGGGCCGACTACCGGGCGGTGGAGAAGTACCGGCCGGCTCCGGACGCGCGGGTGACCTGCCCGATAACCGCGCTGGTCGGCACGCACGATCCGATCGTCTCGCTCCGGGACTCCGCGGCATGGCGGGCCCACACCACGGCCAAGGGCGAGCTGCGCGTCTTCGAGGGCGGTCACTTCTATCTCGACCACACGGTGCGGGACGTGGCCGCGACCGTCCTGAACGCGTGGTGAAAACCATGTGAAACCGGCTGGTCGCCCGGCGATTCACGGCAGGCCGTCACCGTGCTTTCGCGGTGCTTTATCGGCCGTCCGTACCGTCGAAGCGTCATCGGTCCCGTGATCTTGCGCGGACGGTGACGTCCGGCAGATCCCGCCCGTCCGGCGGGTGAATTCACGACTCATCACTGGGAGCCGATCGATGACTACCGGAACGGGCCAGGTCAAGCCGGCCGACGTATGGCGTGCGGCTGACGACGCGAAGAAGTTCCTCGACCAGGCCGCGATCGTGCTGGCGTCCGTCAAGACGGAACTCGACGACATGCTGCGCGTGACCACCGGCAGCCATGTCCTGGACGTCGGCTGCGGCACCGGCGCCGATGTGCGGGCGATCGCGCAGCGGGTCGGCCCCGGCGGCAGGGTCGTGGGGATCGACTCCAGCGAGCAGCTGATCGCGCAGGCGACGCCGGCCGGCCCCGGGGCCGCCGAGGTGGAGTTCCTGCACGGCGAGGCGGGTTCGCTGCCGTTCGCCGCCGGCACCTTCGACGCCGCTCGCGCGGAGCGCGTCATCGAGCACGTGCCCGACCCCGCGGCGGCCGTCGCCGAGATGCTCCGGGTGGTCAAGCCCGGAGGGCAGGTGCTGATCACCGACCCCGACCACGGGCTGTGGGCACCGGACCTGACGGACCGTGACCTGACCCGGCGGATCATGACCTGGTGGGGCGAGCATGTCCCCAACGCCTGGGTGGCGCGCCAGCTGCGCAGGCTGCTCATCGAGGCGGGCGCCGTCGACGTCACCGTCAAGCTCATGCCCGTGGCGCTGACCAGCCTGGCCGCCGCCGATGCCCTGACCTGGGTGGGCAAGGCCGCCGCGGCCGCCGCCGCGCAGGGCATCGCCGAGGAGACCCGGGCCCTGGGCTGGGGCGAGGAGATCCAGCGCCGTGACGCCCAGGGCACCTTCCTCATGCTCGGCACCTTCGTCGTCGTCTCCGGGACCAAGAAGTGACCGGCGCCACCGCGGCGCCGGAGCACGCGCGGCTCGCCGAGTTCTGGTTCGCCAAGGGCTGGGCCGAGGGCGATGTGAGCGTCGCCGGGGAGGTCTTCGCGGACGACTTCGTACTGAACGGCAGGAAGGTCGGCCCGGACGGGCCCCGCCGGAGCGTGCGTGCGGTGCACAGCGCGTTCTCCGACATCGGCGTCACCTTGGATCTGGTCCTGACGGACGGCAGCCATGTCGTGACGCACTACACCACGACCGCCCGGCACACCGGTGTGTACCGGGGGGTTCCCGCCTCGGGACGGTGGATCAGGGTCTCCGGGATCGTCATCTGGGAGATCCGCGACGGCAAGGTCGTGCGGGACTGGAATGTCTTCGACACCGGCGAAGTCGTTGCACAGATCACCGCCCCGGCCGCTGACGGCACGTGAGGAAGAGGAGACCGACATGACGCGATCCGGCGCGGTCGAGTACGACTACGACGTCATCATCCTGGGCGCGGGCAGCGCCGGCACGGTCCTCGGCGCCATTCTGGCGCGCCAGGACGTCCGGGTGCTGCTCATCGACGCCGCGGTGCATCCGAAGTTCGCCGTGGGGGAGTCCACGACCCTGTACACCCTGAAGGGGTACCGGCAGCTCGCCGAGCGCTACGGCATTCCGGAGCTGGAGTACCTGACGTCGTACGAAGGGGGCCTGCACAACATCGGCCCGACGTCCGGGGTCAAGAAGCACTTCGGCTTCATGCTGCACAAGGAGGGTGAGGAGCCCGACCCCCTGGAGGTCAACCAGTTCAGCCCGCCCTCCAAGGCGCTGCAGACCGGGCACCTGTTCCGGCAGGACACCGACGCCTTCCTCTTCCACACCGCGATCAAGTACGGCTGTGCCGTACGACAGGGCTTCCGGGTCGCCGACCTGGAGCTGGGCGAGGACCAGGTCGCCGTGGCCGACGCGGCGGGGGAGCGCTTCACCGCCCGCTACCTCGTGGACGGCAGCGGCTTCCGCTCGCCGGTGGCCGACAAGCTCGGGCTGCGGGAGGGACCGGACGCCCTCAAGCACCACTCGCGTTCCCTGTTCACGCACATGATCGGGGTGAAGCCGACCGACGACGTCCTGCGGATGGAGCCGGAGGACCTGCCGCCGATCCCCTGGGTGCAGGGCACCATGCACCACATGTTCGAGCGGGGCTGGATCTGGTCCATCCCGTTCAACAACGAGCCCAGGTCGAAGAACCCGCTGGTGAGCGTCGGCCTGACCTACGACGAGCGGCTTTATCCGAAGGAGGAGGGGGTGACCCCCGAGGACGAGTTCCGCACCTTCGTCAAGCGGTTCCCCGCGGTCGAGCGGATCTTCGCCGACGCGGTGACGGTCCGCCCCTGGGTCTCGACCGGCCGGCTGCAGTACACCTCGAAGGAAACCGTCGGCCACCGCTGGTGCCTCATGTCGCACGCCGCGGGCTTCCTCGACCCGCTCTACTCGCGCGGCCTGACCAACACCACGGAGATCATCAACTCCTTCGCCTGGCGTCTGCTGGACGCCCTGCGCGAGGACGACTTCGACGTGGAGCGGTTCCGCTACGTCGACACCCTGCAGAAGGGTCTCATCCGCTACAACGACCAGCTGGTCAACGCCTCGTTCATCGCGTTCTCCGACTACGAGCTGTGGAACGCGGTCTACCGCGTGTGGGCGGCCGCCGAGGTGCCGATCAACCTCCGCTTCGACCGGTTCATCGAGCGCTACCGCAAGACGCGGGACGACCGGGTCTTCCGGGAGATGGAGGACGTGCCCTATCCGGGCCTGCTGCTTCCCGACCAGCCCCAGTACAAGGCGGTCTTCGATCAGATGGTCACCCTGTGCGACGCCGTCGACCGGGGTGAACTCCCCGCCGCCGTCGCCGGCCGACGGCTCATGGCGGCCATCGAGAACTCGCCCGGCATCCTGCGCGGCATCGGCATCGAGGACAAGAACCGCCGGTTCATGTTCCCGGGCATTCCGGAGCTGAAGGCCATGTCCGCATGGCTGCTCGACGAGGCTCCCGAGGAGATGCGCTATCTCGCCCCCATGGAGTCGACGGCCGGCGCGAGCGGCGGGTCCGCCCCGCGCGAAGTGATCATCCCGGAATAGGCGGGGGAGCGGGCGCGTCATGCCGGACAGAGAGCGCGAAGCGGACGGGGAGAGCCCGTCCGGCGGTCCCGGCGAGGACAAAGGGGAGAGCCAGGGGTACTTCGCAGCCCTGTCCCGAGGAGTCGTCGTCTGCGGGACGTGGTTCCTGACCACCGTGTACGAGGGGCTCAAGGCCGCGGGTCTGATGTGGGTGCACCCGCCGCCGCCCGAAATCCCCGCCGCGCAGCCGGAGTCGTCGGCACCCCTGCTCGACGCCCCGCCCGACGGGCATCCGGAGCGGCTGAGCAGCCATGTGCCGCTGTCCCCCGACGAGATCGACATCTGGGCGCGTTTCTACACCGACCCCTGATCAGCGCCCCGGCGGCCCGTGCCGCCGGGGCCACCACCCTTCCCTCGCACCCCCTCACACCTCGCAACGGAGCACACGATGGCCAAGCGGCTGTTCACCTCGGAGTCGGTGACCGAAGGTCACCCGGACAAGATCGCCGACCAGATCAGTGACGGGATCCTCGACGCGCTGCTCAGCCGGGACCCGACCGCGCGTGTCGCGGTGGAGACGCTGATCACCACGGGCCAGGTCCATGTCGCCGGTGAGGTCACCACCTCGGCGTACGCGGACATCGCCGCGCTGGTGCGGCAGACCGTGCTGGAGATCGGCTACGACTCGTCGGCCAAGGGGTTCGACGGTGCGTCCTGCGGGGTCTCGGTGTCGATCGGAGGCCAGTCGCCGGACATCGCGCAGGGGGTGGACACGGCCTACGAGACACGCGTGCAGGACTCCGGCGCGGGCGACGACGAGGCACTCGACCGGCAGGGCGCCGGCGACCAGGGCCTGATGTTCGGCTACGCCAGCGACGAGACGCCGAGCCTGATGCCCGTGCCGATCGAGCTGGCGCACCGGCTGTCCCGCAGGCTGACCCAGGTGCGCAAGGACGGCACCGTCCCCTATCTCAGGCCCGACGGCAAGACGCAGGTCACCATCGAGTACGACGGCGACCGTGCCGTACGTCTGGACACCGTCGTCGTCTCCACGCAGCACGCCGCGGACATCGACCTGGACACGCTGCTGACGCCCGATGTCCGTCAGCATGTCGTCGAGCCGGTGATGTCCCAACTGGCCGATCAGGGAATCAAGTTGGAGACCGACTCCTACCGTCTCCTGGTCAACCCGACCGGACGGTTCGAGATCGGCGGCCCGATGGGCGACGCCGGCCTGACCGGCCGGAAGATCATCATCGACACGTACGGCGGCATGGCCCGCCACGGCGGCGGTGCCTTCTCGGGCAAGGACCCGTCGAAGGTGGACCGCAGCGCGGCGTACGCGATGCGCTGGGTCGCCAAGAACGTGGTCGCCGCCGGACTCGCGCGACGCTGCGAGGTGCAGGTCGCGTACGCCATCGGCAAGGCCAGGCCCGTCGGTCTGTTCGTCGAGACCTTCGGTACCGAGACGGTCCCGGGGGAGCGCATCCAGCAGGCGGTCACGGAGGTCTTCGACCTGCGCCCGGCCGCCATCGTCCGGGACCTCGACCTGCTGCGTCCGATCTACGCGCAGACGGCCGCCTACGGCCACTTCGGCCGTGAGCTGCCCGACTTCACCTGGGAGCGGACCGACCGCGCCGCCGCCCTGCGCGAGGCGGCGACGAGGTAGCGAGGCCGGTCCGTTCGGAGTCGCACGATCTTCAGGAGGAGTGATGAACGAGGAGCAGGAGGAACAACTGCCGGATCGTGAAGAGGTGTTGGTGCCCGTGCTCGGGCTCGCCGGCGTGGAGGAGGAGCCGATCGAGCCCCATATCGTCCGCGGTATCGACTGAGTCGAACCGGCCACATCTCGCACTCACCATGCCCAGCGCAGTCCCGCGGCCCGGCCGCGCGACTGCGCTGGGCGCGTTGGCGGGATGTGTGGTTTGCCCGGGATTGATGGGGGCTTTGCCGCCTGCTGGGACCGTCGACGGGTCGACCCGAGACTTCAGTGAGGCGAAAATGACCAAGCCCGGCAACGAAGAACTGCAGCCACCGCCACTGCGGAACGTCCGTTCCCTCACCGGTCTGCGGTTTCTGATGTCGATGACCGTGTTCATCTCCCATCTGGCGGTGCTGATGCCCGTCCCGCACGTCAACGACGTGCTCGGGCTCGCAGGTTCCGGTGGCACCTTCTTCCTGGTGCTGTCCGGGTTCGCGCTGACCTGGAGCTTCCGGGGCAACGACCGGCTGGGGTGGTTCCTCGGCCGCCGCATGGCGCGGATCTGGCCCACGCTGGTGATCGCGCTCGCGCTGCCCCTCGGTTTCGCGCTCGCCGACCCCGCCACCGACGCCGCGCACATGATCGGCGCCGCCGTGGCCGCGCTGTTCTTCGTGCAGGCGTGGATACCGCCGGTCGTGCTCGAGTCGACCAACCCCGTGACGTGGATGCTGTCGTGCGTCGTGTTCTTCTACGCGATCTTCTTGTGGGTGGGCCGGTTCGCGCTGCGGCGCACCCCCCGGCAGCTGCTGTGGCTGGCCGGTCTGACGCTGGCCTACGGCTGGGTGATCAGGATCGCCCTGTGGGCCGCCTACCCGCCCGGCGAGCCGCTCGCCCTGGAGGACGCGAGCGGTCTGACCTTCGGCATCTACTCCCCGCTGGGCCGCATCCACGAGTTCCTGTGCGGTGTCTGGATGGCGGCGGCGATGCGGCGGGGCCTGAAGTTCCGCTTCTCGGTCGGCCAGGTGTACGCGGCCATGGCGGTGGTGCTCGGCGTGATGCTGGCGATGAGCGGCACCTCGGTACGCAGCGAGGTGCCGCACGACCCGCTGGACCTCGTCATGGCGCCGATGTACGCCCTTCTGCTGGCCGCCTACACACAGCGCGAAGCGGACGGCCACGGCTCGCTGTTCAGCAGGCCCGCCCTGGTGGCGCTCGGCAAGACGTCCATGGGCGTCTACCTGTTCCACTTCACGGTGCTCTTCACGGTCGCGGCGATGGTCTACCCCGACAAGGAGATGGTGGACTTCTTCCTCGACCCCGTCACACCGGTCAACGCCCACTGGCTGTGGGGCGCCGTCAGCCTCGCGGTCTCGCTCCTGGTGGGCTGGCTCGTGCACCGCTTCTACGAGGATCCGATCGAGCGCAGGCTACGGGCCTGGCTCGGGACCCGTGCCGAGAAGCGCAGGTCCGCCGAGGTACCCGCGGAGAAGGGCGAGCTGGTGAGCTGAGCCGTCGACGCAGAACGCCTCCGGCCGCTGCCCGCCGAACGCGCGGGCAGCGGCCGGAGGCGTTCTGCGCGGCCGGCGCGTGGAGCGGTGTCGTCAGTCCGCGCCCGGGGTGATCAGGCCGGACTCGTAGGCCACGATCACCAGTTGGGCCCGGTCACGCGCGCCGAGCTTGCCCATGATGCGACTGACCTGGGTCTTCGTGGTCAGCGGGCTCACGCCCAGGGCATCGGCGATCTCCTTGTTGTTGAGGCCGCGTGCCACCAGGGTCAGCACCTGGCGCTCCCGGGCGGTCAGCATCGTCAGACCGGCGACGGGGGCGGAGCGCGGTGCCGCGTCGGGGGCGCGCAGCACCTGGGCGATGAGACGGGCGGTCGGGCCCGGGGAGAGCAGGGCGTCTCCGGCGGCCACCGTCCGGATGGCCTCCAGCAGTTCGGCGGGCTTGGTGTCCTTGACGAGGAACCCGGAGGCGCCGGCGCGCAGCGCCTCGATGATGTGGTGGTCGGTGTCGAACGTCGTCAGCGTCAGCACCTTCACGCCGGCCAGGTCCTCGTCGGCGGCCAGCAGCCGGGTCGCCTCGATCCCGTCGAGGTCCGGCATGCGGATGTCCATGACGACGAGGTCGGCCCGGGTGGAGCGGGCCAGTTCCACGGCCTCGTGGCCGGTGCCGGCCTGCCCGACGACCTCCATGTCCGGGGCCGAGTCGACCAGCATGGCGAAGGCGGCCCGTACGAGCGTCTGGTCGTCGGCGAGCAGGACACGGATGGGAGCGGTCTCGGTCACTGGGCACCGCCACCGGACGGATCGAGGCGAAAGGATCTGCCGAACGCGGCCGTCACGGACGGGCGTGCGGAGGCCGCCGCCGGGGCCTGAGCCGGGGCCGGCTCGGCGGACGCGGCGAACAGCGGAGAGGTGGTGAAGGGCAGCACGGCCCGCACCTCGAAACCGTCGTCCCGGCGCGGCTCGGCCTCCAGCGTGCCGCCCACGCTGCGGGCCTGTTCCCGCATGCCCACGAGGCCGAAGCCGGGCGGATGCGCCGAGGGCACGGCGGGTGCGGTGCCGCGGTTGGTGACCGACACGTGCAGGGACCCGGCCTGCTCGCGCACGGTGAGGCGGATCGCAGGGTTCGGGCCGCCGTGCCGTACCGCGTTGGTCAGGGCCTCCTGCACGATGCGGTAGGCGGCCGCGCCGACGGCGGCCGGCGGCCGGGTCTCGGCGACGTCCAGGCGCACCGTGGCTCCCGCGGCGCGGGCCGTGGCGACCAGGTCCGACAGGGCGTCGAGGCCGGGCAGCGGGCCACGCGTGTCGTCCGGTCCCGACCTGAGGACCTGCAGGGTGGCGCGGAGTTCGACCCGCGCGGCACGGCACGCCTCGGCGATGTCCTCGAGCGTCTTGGCGACGGCCGCACGGTCCAGGCGATCGGGATCCTGCTCCAGCACGTGCGCGGTGACGGAGGTGCGCACACCGACGAGCGTGATGCTGTGCGCCAGCAGATCGTGCAGGTCACGGGCGATCCGCAGCCGCTCCTCGATGACCCGGCGGCGGACCTCCTCCTCGCGGCTGCGCTCGGCGCGCTCGGCCCGTTCGAGGACGGCGGCGACGTGTTGGCGGTGGTAGCGGATGCAGATGCCGAGGACGAGGAAGGCGATGATCCACCCGGAGACGCGCAGCGCGGCGGTGCCCTCGTTGAGGCCCTGCGCGAACTTCACCGTGAGCATCAGTCCGACCACCCCGGCTCCGGCGAGCGCGGAGCGCAGGACGGGCCCCGTGGAGGCGATGGTGTACAGGGCGGCCATCGAGGCGGCCATCAGCGCCCCGTGGTCGTAGTCGAGGGCGTGGTACGGCACCAGAAAGGCCGTCAGGGCAAGGAACGAGCGGATCGGCGCCGTACGCCGCCACACCATCGGGATGTGCGCCGCGAGCAGCAGCAGCCAGCCGAGGGCGTCGGGTGCACGGCCGCTGGTCCCGCCGACCTGCGTGACGACCACGGCGCTTGCGGCCATCGCCGCCGCGAGCAGACCGTCGTCGACCATGACCCGGCGGTTGCCGGGCACAGCCCTGCCCAACCGCCGTAACGTGTCACTCACATTCACACCGCCATCCTCTGTCGAAGGGGCGCCCCTCTGAAAGAGGGACGCCCCCGGTCGGCGAACCGTCACGCGGTGGGGGACAGTTCCCGCTCGACGGAACGCGCCGCCGGCCGCCGGGACAGCGGACCCGGCCACCAGACCTTCCGGCCGAGCGCGAGGCTCGCCGAGGTCACGAGGTACGTACGCACCAGGAAGGTGTCCAGCAGCACACCGACCATGATCGTGAAACCGAGCTCGACGAGCTGCACCATCGGCATGTTGGTGAGCACCGCGAACGTCGCCGCGAGCACCAGGCCCGCCGAGGCGATCACGGATCCGGTCGTCCGCAGCGCGGTCAGCGCGGCGACCGAGGGTTCGGCCCCGTCCAGGCACTCCTCGCGCATGCGGTGCATCAGGAAGATGCCGTAGTCCACCCCGAGGGCGACGAGGAACACGAAGGACAGCAGCCCCAGTCCGGGGTCGGTGCCCTCGAAGCCGAACAGCGGCTCGAAGACCAGACCCGCGATGCCCAGCGAGGCGCCCCACACCGCGACGACCGCCGCGAGCAGGATCAGCGGTGCGACCAGGCTGCGCAGCAGGACGATCAGGATGAGCAGTACGGCGGCCAGGACGATGGGCACGACGACGACACGGTCGTGGTTGTTGGTCTCCTTCAGGTCGAGCTGCTCGGCGCTGGGGCCGCCCACGTAGGCGCCCTCGCCGTGCAGTTCGCTCCGCAGCTTCTTGATCGTCTCGGACTCGGCGGGGGTCTGCGGAACCGACTCGGTGATCACGGTGATCTCGGTCCAGCCGCCGCCGGACCGCCCGAGCTCCGCGTTCTCGACACCCGACGTGCCACGCACCGTGCCGAGGATCGCGTCCGCCTTGTCGGTCGGCGCGGTGACGACGACGGGTTCCGTGCCGCGCTCGGGGAACGCCTCGGCGAGCGTCTTCATGGCCACCACCGAGTCCGGCGTCTCGGTGAAGGAGTCCTCCTGCTTGAGACTGCCGGGGAGGTTCAGCGTGCCCAGGGTCAGCGCACCCAGCACGACGACACCGCCGAGCAGGACCGTCACCGGTCGACGGCCCGCGGAGCTGCCCATGGAGGCGAACAGCGAACGGCGCTCCTTGGGCTGCGAACCGTAGGCCGGCACCACCGGCCAGAACACCCGGCGGCCCAGCAGCACGAGCAGGGCGGGCAGCAGCGTCATCATCGCGACCAGTGCGCACAGCACGCCGACGGCACCGAGCGGCCCCATGCCACGGCTGCTGCCGAGGTCGGCCGCGAGCAGGCACAGCAGACCGGCGGCGACGGTGCCGGACGAGGCGAGGACGGCGGGGCCGCAGCCGCGCAGCGCGGCCCGCATCGCGTCGTACGGGTGCACGACGCGCCGCAGTTCCTCGCGGTAGCGGGCGACGATGAGCAACGCGTAGTCGGTGCCCGCGCCGAACGCCAGGATCGTCATCACGCTGGAGCTCTGGCTGCTGATGGTGGTTCCGAACAGCTCGTGGAGGCCGTAGGCGACGCCCATCGACATGAAGTCGCCGATACCGGCGACGATGAGCGGCACCAGCCACAGGAACGGGCTGCGGTAGATGAGGACGAGCAGGATCGCGACGATGGCGGCGGTGGTGTAGAGCAGCGGACCGCCCAGGGAGCCGTACACCTCGCGTGCGTCGGTGGAGATGGCGTCGGGGCCGCCGACCTTCACGTCGAGTCCGTCACCGCCACGGGTGATGTCCCGCACACCGGCGACGAACTCGTCACGGGCCTCGTCGTCCTGGCCGGGCGCGGTGGTGCTGACGGGGTACATCACCGTGGTGCCGTCCTGGGACGTCACGGCCTGCGGCCCGGCGCTGAGGTCGAAGTCGCCCTCGACCTGCGCGATCTGGTCGGCCGCGGTGGTGCGGTCCGCTTCGGTGAGGCCGCCGTCGCGGTGGTAGACGACGACGATCGATGTGGCCTCACCGCCCGGCAGACTGTCCTGGATCCTGGCCACCTGCGTGGAGTCCGCGCTGGTCGGCAGATAGTCGACCGCGCGGTTCACCTGTACGTCCGAGAGCTTGCCCGAGAACGGGGCGATCAGGACCAGTAACCCGACCCACAGGCCGAGCACCGCCCAGGGCAGCGCCCGTCGTCGTTTGCCGCTCCCGCTCTGCTGCGCCGCGCTACCCATGGGGCCGGCCTCCTTCTGGATGTCCGCCGTACAGTCAAAAGTTGTGAGCGCATCCAGGCTTCCGCAGCGAAAGGCACGCTGCGTCGCGCAGAAGGGGGAAAGGGGCGGTACTCCCCGGGGCGTTCCGGGGGTGGCAGTACACCCACGGGAGTACGCCGGCGAGAGTACCGGCGAAGAAATGCAACGCACAGAAATGGCAGGGGGATTCGAGTGGCCGAGCCGATGAATACCGATCGATTCGCATTCCCGGCACGGCACCGAATTTCATGGGTATGTCGACGGGCGGCCCGGCGGTAATACGTCGGAATCGTCGGTCAAGGTATCGGCGCCAGGACGCGCCGGGTTCGGCGGGCCGGCCGGCGCAGCAGGCCGACGGCGGCTCCCACGGCCAGTCCGGTTCCGGCGAGGGCGAGCGCCTTGGCGGTACGGCCCGGAGGGGCGGGGCGTGTGCCGTACCCGCCGTCCGGGGCGCCCGGCAGCGCGGAGGCCAACAGCTCCGCCAGGTGGACCGCCTCGTGGCCGCCGCTGTCGAACTCGTGGATCTGCGTACGGCAGCTGAAGCCGTCGGCCAGGACGGCCGTCTCCGCGTCCGTCGCGCGCAGCCCCGGCAGCAGTACGCGTTCCGCGCACGCCCGGCTGACCTCCAGATGACCCCGCTCGAAGCCGAAGTTCCCGGCCAGCCCGCAGCACCCGGACTCCAGCCGCTCCACATCGGCCCCGGCGCGCTGCAGCAGCTCCCGGTCGGCGTCCCAGCCCAGCACCGCGTGCTGGTGACAGTGCACCTGCGCCAGTGCCCGCGAGCCCGGCACCTGAGGCGGCGCGTAGCCGGGGCTGTGCTCGGTGAGCAGCTCGGCCAGGGTCACCGTCTGGCTGCGCAGCCGGCGCACGTCGTGGTCCCCGGGGAGGAGCTCTCCGGCGTCGGCGCGGAAGACGGCCGTGCAGCTGGGTTCCAGGCCGACCACCAGCCCGTCGGCCCGGAGATGCCCGGCGAGGCGCCGCACGGTGCGGGCCAGGATGCGCTCGGCGGTGCCCAGTTGGCCTGTGGAGATCCAGGTCAGCCCGCAGCACAGCGGCTCGTCGGGGACGACGACCTGCCAGCCCGCGTGCTCCAGCAGCCGTACCGCCGCCTGGCCGATGTGCGGGTGGAAGAAGTTGGTGAAGGTGTCCGGCCACAGCACGACGGTGCCGCGGTCCGTGTCGCAGTACGGCTCGTGGCGGGCGAACCACTGCTGGAGCGTCTCGGCCGCGAACAGTGGCACCTCCCGCTTCTCGACGCCCGCGACCGCGACGGCCGCCCGCGACAGTCCGGGTGTGTGGGTGAGCGCGTTGACGACCGGTCCCGTCCGTGCCCGGCCGACCACCTGCGCCAGCGCCGGCAGCCAGCCCATCGACCAGTCCGAGCGCGGCCTGCGCCAGGGCCGCCCCGTGTAGTGGTGGGCGAGGAACTCGGCCTTGTACGTCGCCATGTCGACATTGGCGGGGCAGTCGGTCCTGCAGCCCTTGCAGGCCAGGCACAGATCGAGGGCGTCCCGCACCGCCTCGGACCGCCAGCCGTCGTGGACGGCGCTGTCGCCGTGGCCGTCGAGCATCTCGAACAGCAGCCGGGCCCGCCCGCGCGTGGAGTGTTCCTCCTCCCGGGTGACCTGGTACGAGGGGCACATGACCGTGCCGCCCTCGGTCGTCAGCTGCCGGCACTTGCCGACGCCGACGCACCGGTTGGCCGCCTGGGCGAAGGAGCCGCCGTCGTCGGGGAAGCGGAAGCGGAGGTCCCGGGGGTCGTACGGCGCCCAGTCGCCGCCGAGCCGCAGGTGCCCGTCGAGTCTGTACGGCGCCACGACCTTGCCGGGGTTCATCCGGTTCTGTGGATCGAACACCGCCTTGAGCTGCCCGAAGCCCTCCACCAGGTCGTCGCCGAACATCCGCGGCAACAGCTCACCCCGGCTCTGCCCGTCCCCGTGCTCCCCGGAGAACGAGCCGCCGAACTCCGCGACCAGATCCGCCGCCCGCTCCATGAACCGCCGGTAGGCCGCCATGCCTTCGGCCGTGTACAGGTCGAAGGGGATCCGGGTGTGCACGCAGCCCTGCCCGAAGTGGCCGTACAGACTGGGTCCGGTGTCGCTCTGGTAGCCGAACTCCTCGTAGAGACCATGCAGTCGGCGCAGATAGTCACCGAGCCGCTCGGGCGGCACCGCCGAGTCCTCCCAGCCCTCGAACGTGTCGGGCCGGCCCGGGACGTGTGCGGTGGCGCCGAGGCCGGCCTCGCGGACCTGCCACAGCTCCTCCTCCCGCGCCGGATCGTCCAGGAACGCGACCTCGGGGTCGTGCTCGGACTCGTGCAGCGCGGCCAGCATGCGGTGCGCCCGCTCGTCGGCGTCCTCGACGGTGTCCCCGCCGAACTGCACCATCAGGAAGGCATGTCCTTCCGGGAGTTCGGCGATCGCCCTGGGATTGAGGTGTTTGAGCCGCTCGTCGCGGATCAGATGGGAGTCGACGCCCTCCAGCGCCATCGGCTCGTACGGCAGGATGTCCGGCACCGCGTCGGCGGCCCGGTCGACCCGGTCGAACCCCAGCACCACCAGCGTCCGTTCCTTCACCACCGGTACCAGCTCCAGCTCCGCCCGCAGGACGGTGACCAGCGTCGACTCGCTGCCCACCAGCAGTCCGGCGACGTCGAAGCCGTGCTCGGGCAGGAGTGAGTCGAGGTTGTAACCGGAGACGCGGCGCGGGATGCCGGGGAAGCGGCGGCGGATCTCGTCGGCGTAGGTGTCACGCAGGGCGCGCAGGGCGCGGTACACGGAGGCCCGCGGATCGCCGCGCCGCTCGATCCCGGCGTACTCCTCGTCGCTCGTCTCCCCGCACCAGAACCGGGTGCCGTCGTACAACAGCACCTCCAGCCGGGCGATGTTGTCGACGACCTTGCCGGTCGCCTGGGCGGTGGCGCCGCACGAGTTGTTGCCGATCATGCCGCCGATCGTGCAGTTGGCGTGAGTGGCGGGCTCCGGGCCGAAACGCAGACCGGTGGGCGCGAGGTGCCGGTTGAGCTCGTCCAGCACGATGCCCGGCTGGACGACACAGGTGCGCGTCTCCTCGTTCACGGACTCGAGCCGGTTGCAGTACTTCGACCAGTCGAGCACCACGACGGTGTTCGTGCACTGCCCGGCGAGGCTCGTCCCGCCGCCCCGCGACAGCACCGGCGCGCCGCACTCCCGGGCGACGGCCACCGCCTCCGCGGCCGCCTCGGGCGTGTGGGGGACGACCACGCCGATCGGGGTCTGCCGGAAGTTGGAGGCGTCCGTCGAGTACGCGGCCCGGCTCCCGGCGTCGAACCGCACCTCCCCGTCCACCCGCGCCCGCAGCGCGGCCTGAAGCGCCGCGGCGTCGACGGGCGGTGCGCCCGGCCGCAGGGTGACGGGATCGGGCAGGTCCAGCGCGCCCATGAAGCCTCCTCCGGGATGGCGGCGACCGCGCCCTGAAGCACGGCACGCCGAGTACCCGTCGGCCGCCCGGACAAGCCGGTCACTCGGCGCGCGCCTCGCCGGTGAGCCTCGGCAGCAGGGCGGACAACGCGTCCCGTTCGGCCTGTCCGACGCAGGTGGCGAGGGCCTCGGTGACCGTCTCCGCCAGGGCTCCGGACGCCTCCTCCAGCAGGCGCCGGGCCTGGTCCGTGACGGTGACCTCGATGCCCCGCCGGTCTCCGCAGGCCGACCGGCGGGTGACGAGACCGGCGCGCTGGAGGCAGGCGATCTGGTAGGTGAGCCGGGTCTTGGGACGGCCCAGCAGTTCCGCGATCCGTGTCATGCGCAGGCCGCCCTCGGGCTGCTCGGCGAGCAGGCACAGCACCAGGAACTCGTCGTGGGACACATCGAGCCGTTCCTTCACCACCGACCGCAGCCGCTGCTCCACGGCCCCCATCGTGGCCCGCATCAGCATCCAGGCGCGCAGCTCCGGCGGCAGCAGGCCGCCGCCCTGTGCGGACGGGCATGCGGGCAGGTCAGCGGGGTGCTTGGCGGGGTCGGCCATGGTTTCGAGTGTACCTGTCGTCCAATTTTGGACGAGGAAGTTGTTCAGATTTGGACAGTCGGCTAGCGTGAGGTCATCCAAATTTGGAGTACTCATGCGGAGTACCCGGCCGACAGGAGAACGATCATGAGCGTCGCCGTGGAAACCGGCCTGTGGCAGCTCGACACCACCGCCTCCACCGTCGCCGTGCGGCACAAGACGTTCTGGGGCCTGGTCACCGTCAAGGGCGCCTTCGGGACCGTCAGCGGCCGGGGCGAGGTCCGCCCCGACGGCACCGCCACCGGCACCCTCACCCTGGACGTGGCCTCCCTCGACACCAAGAACGCCAAGCGCGACACGCACCTGCGGTCCGCCGACTTCTTCGACGCCGACAACCACCCGGAGATCGCCTTCGTCGCCCGCGAGGCCCAACTGCGCGACGGTGACAAGGTGCACGTCAAGGGTCAGCTCACCGTGCTCGGCATCAGCAGGCCGCTGACCTTCGACGCCCGCCTCCTCGGGGCCGACGCCGAACAGGTCACGCTGGATGCGGAGTTCACCGTGGACCGAAACGAGTTCGGCATGACCTGGAACCAGCTGCGCATGATGGGCGGCCTGACCACGATCGCGACCACGCTCCGCTTCACCCGCGCCGCCACCTGAGGAAAATAAGCCGCAACTCCGGAGGAAAGGGCCACAGAATCGTCGCAGACCGTGTCGCTGTTCGGCCGAACGGGTGACTTGCCGTAAGAATTGCCTGGTGCAGGCGACGAGTGCGAGTCAGATCGGGGGGAGCCGGTGAACAGCCACGACGTCACCGATGAACAGTGGGAAGGACTCGCCCAGGTCGTTCCGTTGCGCGGCCGCGACGCCTGGCCGTCCGCCGTGGACCACCGGGCGCTGCCGGAGGCGGAGACCGAGACGCGCCGTCGTTTCGTCGTGCTCCGGGTCAATGTGTTCGGGGACGCCCGTGAGGTCGCCGAGACGCTGATGGCGGGCATCCCGGTGCTGCTGGACCTGACCGGCGCCGAGACGGAGGTCGCCAAGCGGGTCCTGGACTTCAGCACGGGCGTCGTCTTCGGCCGGGGCAGCGGAATGCACCGAGTGGACCGCAACGTGTTCCTGCTGACGCCGCCCGGTACCGAGGTGCAGGGCCTGATGGAGGGCGCGGGTGTGTCCGGCCCGTGAGGGCCGGCGCACACCGGGCGGGCACCCCCTGTGGGTGACATCGCCCCCGTACGGTCGCCCGATCGTAGGAAGGTCCCGGAGGCGGAACGGTTCGTCCGATCATGGAGTCCTACGGTCCGGATATGGCCGTGTCATCCATGACGTCCGCGTCCGGCACCTCCACCCCGCCCCGCCCCGGGTCGCCGGACCGGCCGCACGTCACCGAGCTGCGACTCTCCGCCTTCGCCGGACACCGCGGTGCCGTACTCCCGCTCGGCCCGCTCACCCTGCTCGCGGGGCCCAGCGGCTCCGGCAAGACGAGTGCGCTGCGGGCGTACGACGCGCTGGCCCGGCTCGGTGGTGGAGCCGAACTCGGCGAGGCGTTCCCCGCCCCGGCCGCCTGCGTGCCCGAACGCGCCCGGCCCGACGCCCAGCGCCGCCGCGGCTTCCGCATCGGCTGCACGGCCGACGGCCCCGAGGGCCCGGTCCGGCTCGACGTCGCCGTCCAGGCCGAACCCGACCTGCGTGTCGTGGGGGAGCGGCTGTCGGCCGACGGCGTGGTCCTGCTGGAGACCGCCCTGCGCGACCCGGGCCGGCGCGCCGTCCAGGCCGCCTGGCACACGGCCGGCTCGGCGCCGGTGACCCGCGCCCCGCTGCCCGACGACCGGCTCGGCACCGCGCTGCTGCCGCTGCGGGTGGCCGGCAAGACCGACGGACAGCGGCGCGTCCTCGCCGCCGCCGAACAGATGGTCGTCGCCCTGCGCTCCGTCTTTTCCTGCGACCCGCGGCCGGAACGCATGCGCCTCCCCGTGCCGATGGGCTCCGGCCGGCTGCTCGGCGGCTGCGACAACCTGGCCGACGTCCTGTGGCGCACCCGCGCGGAGTGCGCCCGGCGGCATGCGCAGCTCGTCGCCGCGGTGCGCGCGGGATGCGCCGGAACCGTCGCGGAGGTTCTCGCCGAACCGCTCGGCGCCGGCACGGTCCGCGCGGTGCTGGACCGGGGCGACGGCATCCGGACCGCCCTCGAACGGCTCGGGGACGGTGAGCTGCGATACCTCGCCCTGACCCTGGTGCTGCTCACCGGCCCGGGCGTCCTGGAGGTCGACCCGGCCGGCGAGGTGCCGGCGGCCATGCAGACGCTCACCGTCCTCGCCGACGGCTTCGACCGCGCACTCGACCCACGGCAGTGCGGCGAACTGCTGCGGCTGGCGGCTCGGATGTGCGAGCGCGGGCACATCCGCCTGGTCGGCGCGGTGAGCGACGCGTCCTGGGCGCAGGGGACGGACGGAGTCACGGTGGTACACCTTGACGCGTGACCGAAGACCTGGACGTGGCGAAGCTTCAGCGCAGGCTGGCCGAGTTCGCCGCCGCGCGCAACTGGCAGCGCTACCACACGCCCAAGAACCTCGTGGCCGCGCTCAGTGTGGAGGCCTCCGAACTGGTCGAGATCTTCCAGTGGCTGACGCCGGAGGAGTCGGCCCGCGTCATGTCCGACCCCGACACCGCGCACCGCGTCACGGACGAGGTGGCCGACGTCCTTGCGTATCTGCTCCAGCTGTGCGAGGTGCTCGGCATCGACCCGCTGGCCGCGCTCGACGCGAAGATCGACCGCAACGAGCGGCGGTTCCCGGCACCGGACGGCCCCTGACCCCGCTCCGGTTCCGGGGCGGGGGTCTCAGGCTCCCGGCCCGGGTGGGGAGTCGAAGGCTCCACTTTCACTCTCCGCAGTTGAAATCTGAACAGCATCCGAATTGTTGTCCACAGATTTCCGTCTTCCTCTGGCTTTTCGTCTCACGCTCCCTCACTCTGGGTAGTGGACAAGGGAGTTCGGGCGACGTGCTGAGAGCGCGGCGGGACAGACGGGGGCAGCGCATGGATGCGGTGCGGCTCATCCTGACGAGCAGGCGTGCCCTGGCGGCAAGCGGCGATACGGCTCAGGCCATGACGGAGGTGTGGCAGGCGCAGGCCCTGGCCCAGGCGATCGGCAGCCGGCTCGCGGTCTCCGGACCGCCCGAACTGCGCGGTGAGGCACTGGGGTTGACCGAGCTGGCGGGCAGAGGCTGCGGCGTGCTCGACACACCGGAGCTCGACCCGGGTGAGCTGCGCGCGGCCCAGCTCACCGAGCTGGGCGACGCCCGGCAGGCTCTGCTGCACCTCGGCGGCCTGCTCGGCGAGGTCGGCATCGCCCTCGTCGGTATCGCCTGCTCCGCGCCCGACGAGGGCACGTACTGGCAGTGCATGGAGGCCATCGACGCGGCGGACGAGTCACGGGACCGGGTGCTGGAGATGCTGCGCAAGCTGGCGGACCGGGAGCAGGTGGTGCCGGAGCGGGAGGCGGGCTAGCAGGTCGGGACATGGGGGCCTCCTCGGCGGTGGGTCCCATGACGCCGTGCGGAGGGCGAGGGGGCAGGATGGAAATATGGATCTTCGAATCTTCACCGAGCCCCAGCAGGGGGCGAGCTACGACACCCTGCTCACCGTGGCGAAGGCCACTGAGGACCTTGGCTTCGATGCCTTCTTCCGTTCCGTCACTACCTGAAGATGGGCTCCGGGGACGGCCTCCCCGGCCCCACGGACGCCTGGATCACCCTCGCCGGCCTCGCCCGCGAGACGAAGCGCATCCGGCTCGGCACGCTGATGACCGCGGGCACCTTCCGGCTGCCCGGCGTCCTTGCCATCCAGGTCGCCCAGGTCGACCAGATGTCCGGCGGCCGTGTCGAATTCGGCCTGGGTGCCGGCTGGTTCGCCGAGGAGCACGCCGCGTACGGCATCCCCTTCCCGAAGGAGAAGTTCGGCCGTCTCGAGGAGCAGCTGGAGATCGTCACCGGGGTGTGGGCGACGGAGGTCGGCCGGACCTTCGACTTCCAGGGGAAGTACTACGAGCTCAAGGAGTCGCCGGCGCTGCCCAAGCCCGCCCAGCCGAAGATCCCCGTACTCGTCGGCGGCCACGGCGCCACCCGCACCCCGCGGCTGGCTGCGAAGTACGCCGACGAGTTCAACATGCCGTTCGCCTCCGTCGAGGACAGTGAGCGCCAGTTCGCCCGGGTCCGCGCCGCCGCGGAGGAGGCCGGCCGCAAGGGCGACGACCTTGTGTACTCCAACGCCCTGGTGGTCTGCGTCGGCAACAACGACCAGGAGGTGGCCCGCCGCGCCGCCGCGATCGGCCGCGAGGTCGAGGAGCTGAAGACCAACGGCCTGGCGGGCACACCGGCCGAGGTGGTCGACAAGATCGGCCGCTACACCGAGACCGGCGCCCGGCGGATCTACCTCCAGGTCCTCGACCTGCACGACCTGGACCACCTGGAGCTGATCTCCGCCCAGGTCCAGTCGCAGTTGTCGTAACGCTCGTACGACCGATCGACAGACCGACGGATCGGCAACCCGGCGGATCGGGCCGTGCAGTGCGATCCGCCGGAGGCCGGCGGTCATGGCTTGCGTGCAACTCCTACGTACAGCGGGATTTCTTCACCGCCGTGCCGGTCACCGAGCTCGGGATGCCACTGAGCCGCGAGCACGACACCGGGGTCCACCCATTCGAGTCCCGTGAAGAATCCGGAGAATTCACCGCGCGAGCGCACCTGCGCCGACGTGCCGCCCTTGCGGTACACCTCGACGACGCGCTCCCAGGTCTCCGGGTCGTAGTCCCCCGTCGCATGGGAAAGCGTCAAGTAGCTTCCGGGCGCGAGTGGTTCGAGCAACTCACGCACGATCCGGCCGGGCTCGTCCTCGTCCGCCACCAGATGCAGGAGAGCCACGAGGGACAGCGCGATCGGCTCCGCGAAGTCGAGGGTTTCCCGCGCCGCCGCGAGGATCTTTCCCGATTCCCGCACATCGCCCTGGACGTAGGCGGTCTTTCCCTCCGGTGTGCTGTGCAGCAGGGCTTCGGCGTGCCTGAGGACGATCGGATCGTTGTCCGCGTACACCACACGAGCGTCCGGGACGATGCTCTGCACGACCTGGTGGAGGTTCGGCTCGGTCGGTATTCCGGTTCCGATGTCGAGGAACTGGCGGACACCTCGCTCGGCCAGCAGCCGGGAGGCACGGTGCATGAACCAGCGGTTGGTCCGCGCCATGTCCCGGACGGCGGGGAAGAGGGATATGACCTGCTCGGCCGCTGCCGAGTCGACCGGACAGTTGTCCTTCCCGCCGAGGAAGTAGTCGTACATACGGGCAGAGTGGGGCTTGCTGGTGTCGATGCGGTCCGCGCCTGACCCGGCGTCTGTCACGTGAGCCCTCCGCTTCTGTGGGTGCGTGGGCGCCCATGCCGTCTGTCCCCGAACGCCCGGTCGACCGGAGGCTGGCGAAAATTCCCGAGTGCTGCCGATGCCCGCTCTGTACGGTGTGCGTATCCGCAGTTCGGACCACTACTCCGAGGCCAGTCCACCGTGTTCCTGACGATCAGCACCACCGGCACCCCGGAGCGCCCCGCCACCGACCTCGGCTTCCTGCTGCACAAGCACCCCGAGAAAGCGCAGGCGTTCTCCACCTCCTACGGCACCGCGCACGTCCTCTACCCCGAGGCGGACGCCGAGCGCTGCACGGCGGCGCTGCTGCTGGAGGTCGACGCGGTGGCGCTGGTCCGGCGCGGGAAGGGCAAGGGCCGGGGCGGGGCGCCCGACGCGGCGCTCGCGCAGTACGTCAACGACCGCCCCTACGCCGCCTCTTCGCTGCTGGCCGTGGCGCTGAGCGCCGTCTTCTCCAGCGCGATGCAGGGCGTGTGCAACGCCCGGCCCGAGCGGGCCGTGCAGTCGCTGCCGCTGCGTATCGAGGTGCCGGCACTTCCGGCCCGGGGCGGCCCGGAGCTCGTACGACGGCTCTTCGAGCCGCTCGGCTGGGCGGTGGACGTCGAGCCCGTGCCACTGGACGTGCAGTTCCCGGAGTGGGGCGACTCGCGTTACGTACGGCTCCTCCTGGAGTCGGAGACGCTGACCCTCGCCGAGGCACTGCGCCACCTGTACGTCCTCCTCCCCGTCCTCGACGACGCCAAGCACTACTGGGTCTCCTCCGACGAGGTCGACAAGCTGCTGCGGGCCGGTGAGGGCTGGCTGCCCGGCCACCCGGAGCAGAAGCTGATCACCAGCCGGTATCTGTCGCGCCGCTGGTCGCTGACCCGGCAGGCGATGGAGCGGCTGGAGCTGGTGCGGCTCGCGGAGGCCGACGACAGCGAGGTCGAGGAGATCGACAACGCCGTGGAGGCCGAGGGCGAGGCCGAGGAGAAGCCGACGCCGCTCGCCGTGCAGCGGCGGGACGCGATCGTCGCGGCTCTGCACGCGTCCGGTGCCGCGCGGGTCCTCGACCTCGGCTGTGGTCAGGGCCAGCTGGTGCAGGCGCTGCTGAAGGACCCGCGGTTCACCGAGATCGTCGGTGTGGACGTGTCGATGCGGGCGCTCACCATCGCGTCCCGGCGGCTGAAGCTGGACCGGATGGGGGAGCGGCAGGCCTCGCGCGTGAAGCTCTTCCAGGGCTCCCTCGCCTACACCGACAACCGGCTCAAGGAGTACGACGCCGCCGTGCTCAGCGAGGTGATCGAGCACCTCGACCTGCCCCGGCTGCCCGCGCTGGAGTACGCGGTGTTCGGCGCCGCCCGCCCTCGGACGGTCCTCGTGACCACGCCGAACGTCGAGTACAACGTCCGCTGGGAGTCCCTCCCGGCCGGTCACGTCCGGCACGGCGACCACCGCTTCGAGTGGACGCGGGACGAGTTCCGGCGATGGGCCGGACACGTCGCCGAACGGCACGGCTACGAGGTGGAGTTCGCGCCCGTCGGACCCGACGACCCCGAGGTGGGGCCGCCCACCCAGATGGCTGTGTTCACGATCAGGACCACGAAGGAGGAGAAGGCCGCATGACCGTCGACACCAAGGGGCGCACCCTGCCCGTCACCGACCTCTCCCTCGTGGTGCTGATCGGCGCCTCCGGCTCGGGCAAGTCCACCTTCGCCCGCCGGCACTTCAAGCCGACCGAGGTGATCTCGTCCGACTTCTGCCGCGGGCTCGTCTCCGACGACGAGAACGACCAGGGCGCCACCCGGGACGCCTTCGACGTCCTGCACTACATCGCGGGCAAGCGCCTGGCCGCCGGCCGCCGCACGGTCGTCGACGCCACCAGCGTGCAGCCGGACGCCCGGCGGCAGCTGATCGAGCTGGCCAGGCAGTACGACGTGCTGCCCATCGCCATCGTGCTCGACGTGCCGGAGCAGGTGTGCGCCGAGCGCAACGCGGCCCGTGCCGACCGGGCCGACATGCCGCGCCGGGTCATCCAGCGGCACACCCGCGAACTCCGCCGCTCCCTGCGCCACCTGGAGCGCGAGGGCTTCCGCAAGGTGCACATCCTGCGTGGAGCGGAGGACGTCGAGAACGCCACGATCGTCACCGAGAAGCGCTTCAACGACCTCACCCACCTCACCGGCCCCTTCGACATCATCGGCGACATCCACGGCTGCTCGGCCGAACTGGAGTCACTGCTGGGCAAGTTGGGGTACGTCGACGGAGTGCACCCCGACGGCCGTACCGCCGTCTTCGTCGGTGACCTCGTCGACCGCGGGCCGGACAGCCCCGGTGTGCTGCGCCGTGTGATGTCGATGGTGACGTCGGGCAACGCCCTGTGCGTGCCCGGAAACCACGAGAACAAGTACGGGCGGTACCTCAAGGGCCGCAAGGTCCAGCACACGCACGGGCTCGCCGAGACCATCGAGCAGATGGAGGGGGAGAGCGAGGAGTTCCGGCAGCAGGTACGGGAGTTCATCGACGGGCTCGTCAGCCACTACGTCCTCGACGGCGGCAGGCTGGTGGTCTGCCACGCCGGTCTGCCGGAGAAGTACCACGGCCGGACGTCCGGCCGGGTCCGCTCGCACGCGCTGTACGGCGACACCACGGGGGAGACCGACGAGTTCGGGCTGCCGGTGCGCTACCCGTGGGCGGAGGACTACCGGGGCCGGGCGGCGGTGGTCTACGGCCACACTCCCGTCCCGGAGGCCACCTGGCTGAACAACACCATCTGCCTCGACACGGGTGCCGTCTTCGGCGGCAAGCTCACCGCGCTGCGCTGGCCGGAGCGGGAACTGGTCGACGTACCGGCGGAGCGCGTCTGGTACGAGCCGGCCAAGCCGCTGAGGTCCGAGGCGCCCGGCGGACACGACGGGCGGCCGCTGGACCTGGCGGACGTGCACGGCCGCCGGGTGGTGGAGACCCGGCACGCCGGCCGGATCTCCGTCCGCGAGGAGAACGCGGCGGCTGCGCTGGAGGTGATGAGCCGCTTCGCGGTCGACCCGCGCCTGCTGCCGTACCTGCCGCCGACCATGGCACCTACGGCGACCTCGCATGTCGACGGCTACCTGGAGTACCCGGCCGAGGCGTTCGCGCAGTACGCGGCGGACGGGGTCGCGCGGGTCGTGTGCGAGGAGAAGCACATGGGCTCGCGGGCGGTGGCGCTGGTGTGCCGGGACGCGGAGGCGGCGCGGAAGCGGTTCGGGGTGGACGGCCCGACCGGGTCCCTCTACACCCGGACCGGCCGTCCGTTCTTCGACGACGAGGCGGTCACGGAGGAGATCCTCAGCCGGCTGCGGACGGCCGTCGGCGAGGCGGGCCTCTGGGACGAACTGGAGACCGACTGGCTGCTGCTGGACGCCGAGCTGATGCCGTGGTCGCTGAAGGCGTCCGGGCTGCTGCGCTCGCAGTACGCGGCCGTGGGCGCCGCGTCCGGGGCGGTGTTCCCGGGTGTGCTGGGCGCGCTGGAGGGCGCGGCGGCGCGGGGCGTGGAGGTGACGGACCTGTTGGCGCGACAGCGCGAACGGGCCTTTGACGCCGCCGCGTTCACGGATTCGTACCGCCGCTACTGCTGGACCACCGACGGCCTCGACGGCGTCCGTCTGGCCCCGTTCCAGATTCTCGCCGTCCAGGGCCGCAGCCTCGCCGCCCTGCCGCACGACGAGCAACTCGCGCTCCTCGACCGGCTGGTGGAGCACGACAGCACGGGCCTGCTCCAGACCACCCGGCGCCTGTACGTCGACACCGGCGACCCGGAGTCGATCCGGGCAGGCGTCGACTGGTGGCTGGAGATGACCGGCCGCGGCGGCGAAGGCATGGTCGTCAAGCCGCTCGGTGCGCTGGTCCGCAGCAAGGAGGGCCGCCTGGTGCAGCCCGGCATCAAGTGCCGGGGCCGCGAGTACCTGCGGATCATCTACGGTCCCGAGTACACGCGCCCCGAGAACCTCGCCCGCCTCCGCTCCCGCTTCCTCAACCACAAGCGCTCCCTCGCGATCCGCGAGTACGCGCTCGGCCTGGAGGCACTGGACCGGCTGGCGGAGGGCGAGCCGCTGTGGCGGGTGCACGAGGCGGTGTTCGGGGTGCTGGCGCTGGAGTCGGAGCCGGTGGATCCGCGGTTGTGAGGCGTCGGTGCGGCCGGCTCAGCGCGAGGTACGTTCGCGGATGAGCCGGCTGCACTGCTGTGCACGGTCCGCTGTCGGCGCGTGGTCCAGGGCGGAGAGTTCGGCCAGGTAGAGGAGCAGGTCGGTGATGGCGTCCTGGTCCGCAGCGTCGGCGATGTCCTCCTGTGCCGACGAGAACTGTCCCGCGGCTCGACGGGCCACGCCCCGTTGGCACAGGACCCAGGGGTTGTCGGCCTTGAGGCCGAGGGAGGCGCTGAAGTCGGCCACGGCCTCGTCATAGCGGCCTGTCTGGAGGTGGACCAATCCGCGTTGGGTGAATGCCCGGGCGTAGTCGGGTTGGATGTCTAGTGCGGCGGTCAGGTCTGTGAGGGCTTGGTCGTAGCGGCCGGTCATGCGGTGGGCTGCTCCTCGGTAGGCGAGTGCCCAGGCGTCGTCGGGTTCGAGGTCGAGTGCGCTGGTGAGGTCGGCGACGGCCTGGTCGTGGTGTCCGGCCATGCGGTGGGCCTCACCTCGGCCGGCGAGTGCCCAGACGTCAGCGGGGTCGAGGCTGAGCGCGGTGGTCAGATCACTGACCGCCTGCTCGTTGTTGCCACGACAGCGATGGGCCTCGCCGCGGAAGGCCCAGGCGCGGGCATTGCTGGAATCGACGGCGATGGCACGGCCCAGTTCGGCGATGGATTCGTCGTCAAGGTCGGCGAGACACAAGCACTGCCCCCGATAGGTGTGCGCCCATGCCCGGGCCGTGCTGCCCAGTTGGCCGTGCGCCAGCAGCGCCGTGAGGGCCGCCAGAGCGGGTTCGTCCTCGGCCACGGCGTTCTGCAGACGGTCCGCCCAGGACTGCAGAGTCGGCTCGGCGGTGTCGCGTGCCGCCTGCCCCAGGGTGTCGGTCCACTGCCGCAGGATCGCCGTCTCCTGGCCCGCGGCCTGGACGGCCTGCTCCAGCGCGGCCGCCAAGTGGACCGCGGGGTTGGCGCACAGTCGGTGGTACGTCTCGTCCAGGCGGTGCCGGCGCCACAGTGGATCCGCCCACCGTTTCGACTCGGCCAGCCCCTGCTCGGCGTCGGTGCGCCAGGCGGCATGGGTGTCGGCGAGGCGGAGGTGCGCCGCGGTCCAGCGCTGCGGGGAGCGGGTGCGCTGCTGGCGGACCATGCTTGCCCGTACCACCGCGTGGTACTGCTTGAAGTCGCCGTGGCCGCTGACGAACGGCTGCCCGCACAGCCACCCCCCACAGCCCGCGTGCGCCCTCCGGCGCGGCGGCGGCGAACACGTCCTCGTTGAGCTGCGGTGCCAGCGCGCACGCGAGGACCGTCTCCCGCTGCCCCGGGTCCGCGATCCACTGCACGAACCGCTCGACGGCCCGGTCCACCACGTCCCCGTCGGCGTCCACGTCCTCGCCGTCCGCCGCCCCGGCAGCGTCCGCCGGTATCGGCTCGGCGGCGGCCTCCCGCCACTGCCGCAGCAGCGTGGACTTGCCCACCCCGCCCACTCCGCGCACATGGAACAGGAAGTGCGCCGGGTCGTTCTCCGACTCGGGGTCCTTCGCCAAGTTCTGGGCGAACAGGGCGCGTTGGGATCGCCGTCCGACGAACTGCGCCTGCGCACGCTGCCGTATGAGCTCACCTCGCGACCGCCCCCGGCGCCTTGCCCCCGGCATGGCTTCACCCCCTGCCCGGCCTGCACCCGTCGGCGTCGGCCCCGCCCGTAGTATGCCCGTCAGCCCACCAGCCGGAGCCGCTCCCGGCACACTCCGACCCGCACCGACTGACCCCACGTCAGCTCCACGGCGTCGGACTCCATCCCGTCCCCGAAGGCGATCAGCCGCTCGGACTCGACGGTGAGACTCAGCCGCGAGGAAGCCGACAGTTCCCCGGCCACCAGTGACGTACCGGTGGCCGGGGAGGGCCATGCCTCTCGTACGAACCACAGCAGGCGCTCGTCGGTGGGGCGGGGGAGCCGAAGGCCGCTGGAGCGCTCCTGCCACACCGACCGGAGCCATCCGGTGGCCCCGGTCCCGGTGCCGATGAGCACACCGGACGAGGCCTGGGCCTCGACGACACCCCCGTCGTCCTCGAGGCCCAGGCGGTATCGGGCCGTCTGGTGTCCGGCTGCTCCCAGATAGATCTCGTTGAGCGCGACAAGCCGTTGGGTGTCGTCGGCGACCGCTTCGACCATGGTGAGTTCGTCCGTGGCCGCCGTGGTCGCGGACGGCAGCAGCTTCGCCGCGTCCACGGGGCGGTGCCGGACCAGGACACCCGGATTGCGGTCGGGGTCCGGATCGAACCCCAACACCGGCTGTCCCGCCAGGTACTTGGCGACGTTCGCCACCAGTCCGTCCTGACCGACCACGACCACCACGTCCTCCGGCGCGAACAGGAAACGGTCCAAGTCGGCCCGCTCGACCTGCGCCTGACGCCAGGTCGGAGGAATCGCGGACGTGACCTCGGCCAGCGTGCGGCGGGTGCGGTGGTGCCGGTCCGCGAGCTCCTCGACGTCCCGGCCGCGGGAGCGGAGGAAGAAGGCGGCCTGGCCGTGCGTACCGTGCCGGGCCACCAACTCCTCGTACTCCGTGGTGCGACGGACGAGGACGGCACGCGGGGCGAGACTCACGCCCGTGTCCCGTCGCCGCCGAGCCGGGCGAGCAGCCCCGTGAGGACGTCCGGCGAGATGGTGACGCTGTCGATGTGCGGCAGATTCTCGGCCAGTTGGCTGCCGGTCAGAGCATGCAGTGTCGATACGTCGACACCCGCGTGCACCTGCAGCCATGCCGCCTGCGCCGCGGCCCGCGCCGCACCGACCTCACGGGCACCCTCGGCCTCCGCGCGGGCCAGCCGTACGGAACGGGCCGCCTCCGCCTCCGCCAGCTTCACCGTCCGCGCCGCTTCCGCCTCCGCCAGGGTCACCGTCCGCGCCGCCTCGGCCTCGGCCCGTACCGCGTCCGCCGCCGCATGCTCCTCGGCCTCACGGCGTGCGTTCGTGCCGCGCTGGTCGACCAACTGCTCCTCGCGGCGGGCGAGTTCGATCCGGCTGGCCAGCTCGTTCTCGGCGATGGCCCGCTCCCGCTCGACGGCCACGGCCCGCCGCTCGTACGTCGCCCGGTCGGCCTCCTGCTGGATCTGCTCCCGGGCGGGCGTGCGCAGGGCCCGCTCCACCTCCGGCTCCGGGCGCAGGGCGACGACGCGTACGGCGACCACCTCGAGGCCCGTGGCCGGCAGCCGGGGTTCCGCCGCCAGCCCCGCCGCTACGCGTTCGCGCACCGCCGTCACCCCGTCCACCAGCGCCGACGACAGCGACGTACGGGCGAGGACGTCCAGCGCATGCTGCTGGGCCGTCTCCGTCAGCAGCGTGCCCAACTGCTCCAGGGGAGTGCCCCGCCAGACTCCGGTGTCCGGGTCGACGGAGAAGTCGAGGCGGGCGGCCGCGAGGGCCGGGTCGGCGATCCGGTAGGTGACCGTCGCCTGCACCGTGACGTCCTGGAAGTCGGACGTGCGGGCGTGGAAGGTCATCGCCAGTTCGCGGTCGTCGACCGGCACCTCGGAGAGTGCGGCGGTCAGGGAGCGGAACCAGAAGCTCAGTCCTGGGCCGTCGTGCACCAGCTTGCCGGAGCGATGGTGGCGGATGTGTGCCGTCGGAGCGCCGCGCAGATGGCGCCACCCGAGGCGCCGGGTGATGTCGGCCATGAGACCCCCTCGCTTTTCGTCAGGCAGACGATAACCGCTCCGACTGATTGTCGTCAAGGGGACGAAAACGGAAACGGTCGAGCAGGGGATGAAGGCGGTCCTCGGTGGTCAGGATGGAGGCATGGGATTCCATGTCGACTCCGAGGCCGGGCGGCTGCGCCGCGTCATCCTGCACCGGCCCGATCTCGAGCTCAAAAGGCTCACGCCCAGCAACAAGGACGCCCTGCTCTTCGACGACGTCCTGTGGGTCCGCCGGGCGCGGGCCGAGCACGACGGGTTCGCCGACGTGCTGCGCGACCGTGGCGTCACCGTCCACCTGTTCGGCGATCTGCTCACCGAGGCCCTGGAGATCCCGGCGGCCAGGAAGCTCGTCCTGGACCGGGTCTTCGACGAGAAGGAGTACGGGGTGCTCGCCACCGACCACCTCCGTGCCGCCTTCGAAGGCCTGCCCTCGCGCGAGCTGGCCGAGGCCCTCGTCGGCGGCATGACCAAGCGGGAGTTCCTGGAAGTGCACCCCGAACCGACCTCCGTGCGCTTCCATGTCATGGAGCTCGACGACTTCCTCCTCGCCCCCCTGCCCAACCACCTCTTCACCCGTGACACCTCCGCCTGGATCTACGACGGGGTCTCCGTCAACGCCATGCGCTGGCCGGCCCGCCAGCGCGAGACGGTGCACTTCGAGGCGATCTACCGGCACCACCCGCTCTTCCGCGACACGGGCTTCCACGTCTGGTCCGAGGGGCAGGCCGACTACCCGTCCACCATCGAGGGCGGGGACGTCCTGGTGATCGGGAACGGTGCCGTCCTCATAGGTATGAGCGAGCGGACGACGCCCCAGGCCGTCGAGATGCTCGCGCACAAGCTGTTCGCCGCGGGCTCCGCGCAGACCATCGTGGCTCTCGACATGCCCAAGCGGCGCGCCCTGATGCACCTCGACACCGTGATGACGATGGTCGACGGTGATGTCTTCACCCAGTACGCGGGGCTCGGCATGCTCCGCTCGTACACCATCGAGCCGGGCGTCGGCGAGAAGGAGCTCAAGGTCACCGACCACCCTCCGGAGCACATGCACCGGGCGATCGCCGCCGCGCTGGGCCTGAGCGAGATCCGGGTCCTGACCGCGACCCAGGACGTGCACGCGGCCGAGCGCGAGCAGTGGGACGACGGCTGCAACGTCCTCGCCGTCGAGCCGGGCGTCGTCGTCGCCTACGAGCGGAACTCCACCACCAACACGCATCTGCGCAAGCAGGGCATCGAGGTGATCGAGATCCCGGGCAGCGAGCTGGGCCGGGGCAGGGGCGGGCCGCGGTGCATGAGCTGTCCGGTCGAACGGGATGCCGTATAGAGGTCCCGCCGGACAGAAGTCCCACCGGGTGCATAGAAATGTCGACAGTCGTATAGACTTCCAGGAGTCCGTGTACCCGTCACTCTGGAGCGCCCGATGGCGACAGCCCCGACCTCACTCGCCGGCCGCCACTTCCTCAAGGAGCTGGACTTCACCGAGGACGAGTTCCGCGGCCTGATCGAGCTGGCCGCCGAGCTGAAGGCCGCCAAGAAGGCCGGGGCCGAGACCCAGTACCTGCGGGGAAAGAACATCGCGCTGATCTTCGAGAAGACCTCGACGCGCACCCGCTGCGCCTTCGAGGTCGCGGCCGCCGACCAGGGTGCCTCGACCACGTACCTCGATCCCTCCGGTTCGCAGATCGGGCACAAGGAGTCCGTGAAGGACACCGCGCGCGTCCTCGGCCGGATGTTCGACGCCATCGAGTACCGGGGGGACAGCCAGGCCAACGTCGAGGAGCTGGCGGCGTACGCGGGCGTGCCCGTCTACAACGGACTCACCGACGACTGGCACCCCACCCAGATGCTCGCCGACGTGCTCACCATGACCGAGCACAGCGCGAAACCGATCAAGGAGATCACCTTCGCCTACCTCGGCGACGCCCGCTTCAACATGGGCAACTCCTACCTGGTCAGCGGCGCCCTGCTCGGCATGGACGTCCGCATCGTCGCCCCGAAGTCCTACTGGCCCGCCCAGGACATCGTCGACCGGGCCCGCGCGCTCGCCGAGACCAGCGGCGCCCGCATCACGCTCACCGAGTCCCTGGAAGAGGGCGTCCGGGGCGCCGACTTCGTCGCCACGGACGTCTGGGTCTCCATGGGGGAGCCCAAGGAGGTCTGGGACGAGCGGATCGCCGCCCTCGGCCCGTACGCCGTGACCATGGACGTCCTGCGCGCCACCGGCAACCCGGACGTGAAGTTCCTGCACTGCCTGCCCGCCTTCCACGACCTGGGCACCAAGGTCGGCCGCGAGATCCACGAGCGGCATGGCCTCCAGTACCTGGAGGTCTCGGACGAGGTCTTCGAGTCCGCCCACTCGGTCGTCTTCGACGAGGCGGAGAACCGGCTGCACACCATCAAGGCCGTGCTGGTGGCCACGCTGGCCTGACCAGCGCCTTATGCTGTCCGGCGGCCCGGAGCCACCCCTTCCGCGGCCGCCGCGCGACCTGACCCGGTCGCACCCGCACCACCAGAAACGAGCACCACCCGTATGCCCCGCATCAAGTCCCCCGCCCTGCTGGTGGCCGATTCCGGCGCCGACCGCGAAGGTCACGGCCTGAAGCGCACCATGGGCCTGTTCCAGCTCATCTGCTTCGGCGTCGGTGCCATCGTCGGCACCGGCATCTTCGTCGGTCTGTCCGACTCGGTGGCCCAGGCCGGCCCCGCCGTCGTCGTCTCCTTCGTGCTCGCCGCGATCACCTGTGTGTTCACCGCGTTCGCCTTCGCCGAGCTGGGCGGCGCGATCCCCGTCTCCGGCTCCTCGTACTCCTTCGCCTACGCGGGCCTCGGCGAGACCACGGCCTTCCTGGTCGGCTGGTGCCTGCTCCTGGAGTACGGCGTGTCGGTGTCCGCCGTCGCGGTCGGCTGGAGCCAGTACGTCAACGAACTCCTCGACAGCCTCATCGGCCTGCAGCTGCCCGCCGCGCTCTCCGCGAGCCCCGGCGACGGCGGAGTCGTCAACCTGCCCGCGGTCCTGGTCATCGCCATGGCCGCCGTCCTGCTGGTGCGCGGGGTGCGCGAGAGCGCCCGGGCGACCGCCGCCATGGCGGCGCTCAAGCTCGCCATCCTCGTCGCGTTCTGCGCGATCGGCTTCAGCGCCTTCCAGGACGGCAACCTCGTGCCGTTCGCCCCGGCCGGACTGGCCGGCATCGGCGCGGGCACCACGGCCGCCTTCTTCTCGTACATCGGCTTCGATGCGATCACCACCGCCGGTGAGGAGGCGAAGAACCCGCGCCGGGACATCCCGGTCGCGATCCTCGTCTGCATCGGCCTGGTCACCCTGCTGTACTGCGCGGTCGCCCTGGCCGCGATCGGCGCCGTCGGCGGCGACGAGGTCGGCGGCCGGCCCGCCGCGCTGTCGTACGTCGTCGACCAGGTCACCGGCTCCGGCATCGGCGGCACAGTGATCGCCTTCGGCGCGGTCGTGGCCATCGCCTCGGTGGTGCTGGCGGTGATGTACGGCCAGAGCCGCATCCTGATGTCGATGTCCCGGGACGGGCTCGTCCCGCGTGTCTTCGAGAAGGTGTCGCCGAGGACCGCCACGCCGGTCGCCGGCACCCTGATCATCGCGGTGGTCTTCGCCGTCCCGGCGGCTTTCGCGTCGCTGGACTCCGTGGTCAACCTGTGCACCATCGGCACGCTCGCCGTCATGGCCGTGGTCAATGTCGCGGTGATCGCCCTGCGCCGCCGCGAGCCGGACCTGCCGCGCACCTTCCGGGTGCCGCTGTACCCCGTGCTGCCGCTGCTCGGCGTCGCCTTCTGTCTGTACCTGATGTACGAGACGGGCCGGGCGACCTGGATCCAGTTCGCGGTGTTCCTCGCGGTGGGGCTCCTGGTGTACGTCGGCTACGGGCGCCGCAACTCGCGGCTGACCGAGGTCACGCCGGACGAGGGCGCCACTGACGAGGTACTGCAGGGAGTCTGAACCACACCGCCTTGCCGGACTCGGTGGGGCGGTGGCCGCAGGAGGCGCTGAGGGTGCGGATCAGCAGCAGACCGCGCCCGTGCTCCTGCCACGGGTCGGGCGGGCCGTCGTCGGGCCGGGTGAGGTCGCCCGGCGGCGCCGGGTCCGGGTCGTGCACCTCGACCTGGCAGGCGGTCGGCAGCAGCTCCAGCACCAGCTCTATCGGGGTGTCCCCGGCGGTGTGCTCCACGGCGTTGGCAACCAGCTCCGCCGTGAGCAGCTCCGCGGTGTCACTGTCGGCGCCGTGCTCCAGCTCGGCCAGCGCGGAGCGGACCAGCGCGCGCGCCACGGGTACGGCCGCGGCGGAGTGCGGCAGTGCGACACGCCAGGAGGCGGAGGCAGGAGGGCGTTCGTGCAAGGCGGGTCCGTTCATGGAGCAGGCTCCTGGGGCCGACATTCAGGCTGTCCTGCTTTCAACTTCAGGAATGGTACGACGCCCCTCGAAAGGGTCCCACAACGGGCGTCGCCGGGGACCTTCGGCCCCGTATGACGGCTTACCCAGGTGAACGGGCGGTCTCGCGAAGCTGCTTCCGCTGTTACCACGTTATTGACTTCCGGTTACTTGCGTGACGGGACCGTGCCACTGGGATCAGGGTCGTGACCAGCGAATATCGCGCAATCATGACGGTAGTCACAGATTGGTGATAGCGTCATGGGTAAGAGGTCTTGAGGTAGTGCCCGCCCGAGGAGGCCGCACCCCATGAGTCCCTTCACCGGCTCCGCCGCCCCCACCTCACGCTGGCGCCATCTGCGCGTCGACCGCACCGACGGCATCGCCACCGTCACCCTCGCCCGCCCGGAGAAACTCAACGCCCTCACCTTCGGCGCCTACGCCGACCTGCGCGACCTGCTCGCCGAGCTGGCCCGGGAGCGGTCCGTGCGCGCCCTGGTGCTGGCCGGCGAGGGACGCGGCTTCTGCTCGGGCGGGGACGTCGACGAGATCATCGGCGCGACCCTCTCGATGGACACCGCCCAGCTCCTCGACTTCAACCGGATGACCGGCCAGGTGGTGCGGGCCCTGAGGGAGTGCCCGTTCCCGGTGATCGCCGCGGTGCACGGCGTGGCGGCCGGCGCGGGGGCCGTCCTCGCCCTGGCCGCGGACTTCCGGGTCGCCGACCCCACCGCCCGCTTCGCCTTCCTCTTCACCCGGGTCGGCCTGTCCGGCGGCGACATGGGCGCCGCGTACCTGCTGCCGCGGGTCGTCGGGCTGGGCCACGCCACCCGCCTCCTCATGCTCGGCGAGCCGGTGCGGGCACCGGAGGCCGAGCGGATCGGCCTGATCAGCGAGGTCACCGACGAGGGCAGCGCCGACGAGGCCGCCCAGGCCCTGGCCCGCCGCCTGGCCGAGGGCCCGGCCCTGGCGTACGCCCAGACGAAGGCGCTGCTGACGGCGGAGCTGGACATGCCGCTGGCGGCGGCGGTCGAACTGGACGCCTCGACGCAGGCCCTGCTGATGAACGGCGAGGACTACGCCGAGTTCCATGCGGCGTTCACGGAAAAGCGCCCTCCCAAATGGAGGGGACGGTGACCGCACCCACCCCAGGGGCGCGGGGCTGTGTCGATATGCGGCTCCGCCGCGGGGCGCGACCAACCACAACGGACCCGCAGCCGCCCCACGAGACAAACCACCCCCTACGAGTCGCGATCATCGGCGGCGGCCCCGGCGGCCTCTACGCCGCGGCGTTGCTGAAACGCCTCCACCCCGAGCGCGAGCTCACCCTCTGGGAACGCAACGCCCCCGACGACACCTTCGGCTTCGGAGTCGTCCTCTCCGACGAAACCCTCGGCGGCATCGAACACGCCGACCCGGCGGTGTACGACGCACTGCAACAGCACTTCGTCCGGTGGGACGACATCGACATCGTGCACGGAGGCACCCAGCACACCTCCGGAGGACACGGCTTCGCCGCCCTCGGCCGCAAACGCCTCCTCGAGATCCTGCACGACCGCTGCCGCACCCTCGGTGTAGAGCTCCGCTTCCGCACCGAGGCCCCGCACCCGGCCGGCCTGGCGGACACACACGACCTGGTCATCGCCGCCGACGGCGTGCACAGCAGCACCCGCGAGGCCTACGCCCACGTCTTCCGTCCCCGGGCGGCAGCCCACCGCTGCCGCTACATCTGGCTCGCCGCCGACTTCCCCTTCGACGCCTTCCGCTTCGAGATCGCCGAGACCGAGCACGGCGTGATGCAGCTGCACGGCTATCCGTACGCGGCCGACGCCTCCACCGTGATCGTCGAGATGCGTGAGGAGGTGTGGCGGGCGGCCGGGTTCGCGGAGCTCGACGAGCAGGAGTCGATCAACCGCTGCGCCAAGATCTTCGCGGACGCGCTCCGCGGCCGGCCTCTGCGCTCCAACAACTCGACGTGGACCACCTTCCGCACGGTCGTCAACGAGCGCTGGTCGCACGGCAACGTCGTCCTGCTCGGCGACGCCGCCCACACCGCCCACTTCTCCATCGGCTCCGGCACGAAGCTCGCCGTCGAGGACGCGCTGGCGCTCGCGGCCTGCCTGGAGGAACAGCCTTCGCTGCAGCGGGCGTTGGCGGCGTACGAGGAGGAACGCAAACCGGTCGTCGCCTCCACGCAGCGCGCCGCCCGCGCCAGCCTGGAGTGGTTCGAGAACCTGGAGCTGTACCTCGGCCGGCCGTCCCGCCAGTTCGCCTTCAACCTGCTCACCCGCAGCCGCCGGGTCACCCACGACAACCTCCGGCTGCGCGATGCGCACTTCACCGAGGCCGTCGAGCGCGAGTTCGGCTGCCCGCCCGGCACACCCCCGATGTTCACCCCGTTCCGGATGCGCGGCCTGACCCTGCGCAACCGGGTCGTCGTCTCGCCCATGGACATGTACTCCGCCACCGACGGCGTCCCCGGCGACTTCCACCTCGTCCACCTCGGCGCCCGCGCGCTCGGCGGCGCCGGACTGGTGATGACCGAGATGGTGTGCATCAGCCCCGAGGGGCGGATCACCCCCGGCTGCACCGGCCTCTACACCGGCAAGCAGGCCGAGGCGTGGAAGCGGATCACCGAGTTCGTGCACACGCAGGCGCCGGGTACCGCGATCGGCGTGCAACTCGGCCACTGCGGGCGCAAGGGCTCGACCAGGCTGATGTGGGAGGGCATCGACGAACCGCTGCCCGACGGCAACTGGCCGCTCGTGGCCGCCTCACCCCTCCCGTACAAGCCGGGCAGCCAGACCCCGCGACAGCTCTCCCGCGCCCAGCTCACCGATCTGCGCGAGCAGTTCACCGCCGCGGCCTGGCGGGCCGCCCGGGCGGGCTTCGACCTGCTCGAACTGCACTGCGCCCACGGCTATCTGCTCTCCGGCTTCCTCTCCCCGCTGACCAACCAGCGCACCGACAGCTACGGTGGCTCCCTCGCGAAACGGCTCCGCTTCCCGCTGGAGGTCTTCGACGCCGTACGGAGTGTGTGGCCGGAGGAGAAGCCGATGACCGTCCGCATCTCGGCCACCGACTGGGCCGCGGGCGGAACCACGGCCGAGGAGGCCGTCGAGATCGCCCGGGCCTTCGCCGCGCACGGCGCCGACGCGATCGACGTGTCGACCGGGCAGGTGGTGGCCGACGAGCGGCCGGAGTTCGGGCGGTCGTACCAGACGCCGTACGCGGACCGCATCCGTCACGAGGCGGGCATCCCGGTGATCGCGGTCGGCGCGATCTCCTCCTGGGACGACGTCAACTCCCTGATCCTGGCCGGGCGCACGGACCTGTGCGCGCTCGGCCGCCCGCACCTCTACGACCCGCACTGGACCCTGCACGCCGCCGCCGAGCAGGGCTACGAGGGGCCGGGCGTCGCCTGGCCGGCGCCGTACCGGGCGGGCAGCCGCCGCCCCCGGACCGGACGCACGGACGCCCCCAAGCCCCGCCTCACGCTCGGGAGCTGAACTCCACCGGGCCCGCGTCACACGCCGACGAAGGCCGCGCCGGCGTCCCTCAGGCGTTCGTGCAGGCCACGGAAGACCGCGGCCGAGCGGACGCCGGGCCAGTTCGCGGGCAGCAGGCGCGCAGGCAGGCCGGGGTCCGCGTAGGGCAGATGGCGCCAGGAGTCCAGGGCGAGGAGGTAGTCACGGTAGGCCTCCTCGGGCGGGGTGTCCGTGCGCCGCTGCCAGTCCTGCAGCACGCGCGCGTGCCGGTCGAGGAACGCCTCGTGCTGCTTGGCGATCGCGGCCAGGTCCCACCAGCGGGCGACCGCCTCGACGGTCGGCGCGAAGCCGAGGTGCTCGCCGCGGAAGAAGTCGACGTACGCATCGAGGCGCAGCCGCTGGAGGGTGTGCCGGGTCTCCTCGTACAGCCGGGCCGGGGCGATCCACACACCGGGCGCCGCCGTGCCGAAGCCGAGGCCGGCCAGCCGGGAGCGCAGCACATGCCGCTTCTGCCGCTCCGACTCGGGAACCGAGAACACCGCGAGCACCCAGCCCTCGTCCTCGGGCGGCGCGGTCGCGTAGATGCGCCGGTCGCCGTCGTCGAGCAACTGGCGGGCGTCCGGGGAGAGTTCGTAGCCGGCCGCGCCCTGCTCCGTGCGGGCCGGCACGAGCAGACCGCGCCGTTTGAGCCGGGACACCGACGAGCGCACCGAGGGCGCGTCCACCCCGACCGCGGCCAGCAGCCGGATCAGCTCGGCGACGGGCACCGGGCCGGGCATGGAGCGGCCGTACGCGCCGTAGAGCGTGACGATGAGAGACCGGGGAGCGTGCTGGTCGGACACGTTGATCATCTTAGGTCGTGCGGATCACTGCTGGTCACCCTCGGTACGTAGGCGGAACCTCTGAAGTTTTCCGGTCGCCGTGCGCGGCAGGGCGTCCAGGAAGACGATCTCGCGCGGGCATTTGTACGGCGCCAGTTCCGACTTGACGAAGCCGCGCAGTGCCTCGGCGTCCCGCTCGGCGCCCTCCTCGAGGACGACGAACGCCACCACGGCCATACCGCGTGCCTCGTCGGGCCGCCCGACGACCGCCGCCTCCACCACGTCCGGATGACGCAGCAAGGCGTCCTCGACCTCCGGTCCGGCGATGTTGTACCCGGCGGAGATGATCATGTCGTCCGCGCGGGCGACGTAGCGGAAGTAGCCGTCGCTCTCGCGGACGTAGGTGTCGCCGGTGATGTTCCAGCCGCCCCGTACGTACTCGCGCTGCCGTGGATCGGCGAGATACCGGCAGCCGACCGGTCCGCGCACGGCCAGCAGCCCCGGCTCCCCGTGGGGCAGTTCGCGCCCGTCGCCGTCCACCACGCGCGCGTGCCAGCCGGGAACGGGCAGCCCCGTCGTGCCGGGCCGGATGTGCTCGTCGGCCGCCGAGATGAAGATGTGCAGCAGCTCGGTGGCGCCGATGCCGTTGATGATGCGCAGGCCGGTGCGCTCGTGCCAGGAGTGCCAGGTGGCCGCGGGCAGGTTCTCGCCCGCGGAGACACAGCGGCGCAGACAGGTCACGTCGTGTCCGTCGAGTTCGCCGAGCATGGCGCGGTACGCCGTCGGCGCGGTGAACAGCACCGACACCCGGTGCTCGGTGACCGCGGGCAACAGCTGCTTCGGCCCCGCCTGTTCGAGCAGCAGCGCGGTGGCGCCGGCCCGCAGCGGGAAGACGACGAGACCGCCGAGACCGAAGGTGAAGCCGAGCGGGGGACTGCCCGCGAACACGTCGTCCGCGCGCGGGCGCAGCACGTGCCGGGAGAACGTGTCGGCGATCGCCAGGACGTCCCGGTGGAAGTGCATGCACCCCTTCGGGCGGCCGGTGGTGCCGGAGGTGAAGGCGATCAGCGCCACGTCGTCGGCCGCGGTGTCCACGGTGGGGTACGGGGTGTCCGGGGCGGGGCGGTGCAGCAGGTCGTCCGGGGCGTCACCGCCGTACGTCGTGATGTGCAGCCCCGGGATCTCGGCCTTCGCGAGGTCGTCGACGGCCCGGATGTCGCACAGGGCGTGCCGCACCCGCGCCATCTCGCAGATCGTGCTCAGTTCGTGCGGGCGCTGCTGGGCCAGCACGGTGACGGCGACCGCGCCCGCCTTCAGCACCGCCAGCCAACAGGCGGCCAGCCAGGGCGTGGTCGGGCCGCGCAGCAGGACCCGGTTGCCGGGGGCGATCCCGAGGCCGGTGGTGAGGATGTGCGCGAGCCGGTCGACACGGGTGCGCAGCTCGCCGTACGTCCACGGCTCGCCGTTCTGGGTGCGGAACGCCGTGCGGTCGTCCGGGGGGCCGTGGAGGAGTTCGGCGGCGCAGTTCAGCCGTTCGGGGTAGCGCAGCTCCGGCAGGTCGAAGCGGAGCGCGGGCCACTGGTCGGGCGGCGGGAGATGGTCGCGCGCGAAGGTGTCGACGTGGGCGGAGCGGGTCAGTCCGGCCATGGCGGTTCGCCCCTTGCCTGGTGGGCGTCGGGTGGGCTCGCACAAGGAGCGTAGCGCGTTGGTGACGGCAGTCAATGTCACGCGATACCGTCGAGGTGTCACGCCCCGGAGGGAGGACCGGCAGTGCCCGTATTCTCGCTCGAACCGGACCAAAGCGCCTGGTGTGCCGAGCTGCGCACCCTCGCCGCCGAACGGCTGCGCCCGCTCGCCGAGAAGGGTGAACCCGGGCACGTCAACCGGCCGCTCCTCGCCGAACTCGGCCGGCTCGGGCTGCTGGAGCGGCTGTTCACCTCGGGCGCGCTCGACCTCTGCCTGATGCGCGAATCCCTGGCGTACGCCTGCACGGAGGCCGAGACCGCGCTCGCCCTCCAGGGCCTGGGTGCCCACCCGGTGCACGCCCACGGCACCCCGGCCCAGCGGGAACGCCTGCTGCCGGGGGTGATCGAGGGCACCACGGTCGCGGCCTTCGCACTGAGCGAACCGGGGGCCGGGTCGGACGCGGCGGCGCTGTCCCTCGCCGCCGAGCCCGACGGCCCGTCCCGCTGGCGGCTCACCGGGGAGAAGTGCTGGATCTCCAACGCCCCCGAGGCCGACCACTACACCGTCTTCGCGCGGACGACGCCGGGCGCGGGCGCACGCGGGGTGACCGCCTTCCTCGTGCCGGGCGACCGGCCCGGCCTCACCGGCACCGGCCTCGACATGCTCTCGCCGCATCCCATCGGGGCCCTGGACTTCGACGCCGTGCCGGTGACGGCGGACGACGTGCTCGGCGAGGCCGACCGCGGCTTCCGCGTCGCCATGGGCACCCTCAACCTCTTCCGGCCCAGCGTCGGCGCCTTCGCGGTCGGGATGGCGCAGTCGGCGCTGGACGCGAGCCTTGCGCACACCGCCCGCCGGGAGGCCTTCGGCGGCCCGCTGAGGGACCTTCAGACCGTGGCCCACCGGGTCGCCGAGATGGCGGTACGGACGGAGGCGGCCCGCCTGATGGTGTACGCGGCTGCGACGGCGTACGACGAAGGCGCCGACGGCGTCCCGCAACGCGCCGCCATGGCGAAACTGCTCGCCACGGAGACCGCCCAGTACGTCGTCGACGCGGCCGTCCAGCTGCACGGCGCACAGGCGCTGCGCCGCGGGCATCTGCTCGAACACCTCTACCGCGAGGTGCGCGCACCACGCATCTACGAGGGGGCCAGCGAGATCCAACGCGGCATCATCGCCAAGGAGTTGTACGCGAGCCTGGAGACGACCCCGTGACCGCCGAGCGCATCGACCCGCCCGACCTCTCCCCGGCCACCGGCTTCTCGCACGCCGTCGTCGCCACCGGCTCCCGACTGGTGTTCCTGGCGGGCCAGACCGCCCTCGACACCGACGGCAAGGTCACCGGGACCACCCTTCCCGAGCAGTTCGGGAAGGCGCTGACGAACCTGCTGACCGCGCTGCGGGCAGCGGGCGGCACCCCGTCCGACCTCGCCCGTGTCACCGTCTACGCCACGGACGTCGCCGCCTACCGCGCCCACGCTGCCGAACTGGGCGGCATCTGGCGGCAGTTGGCGGGCCGGGACTACCCCGCGATGGCGGTCGTCGAGGTCGTACGGCTGTGGGACGAGGAGGCGATGGTGGAACTCGACGGGTTCGCGGTGCTGCCGTAGGGCCTGTCCGGCAGTCGGGACGGCCGGCGTAACAGTCGCCTCCGAAGGGGTGATGATCATGCTCGTGGGGATGCGCGGTCCCGATACCTGTGGAAGTACCTCACAGCAACCCCCTGCCACCTGGAGGTCGTTCCATGTCTCTGCCCCTGCGCACCGGGCTCGGCGCCGCCGCCACCGCCGCGCTCGCCCTGCTCGCCACCGCCCCCGCCCAGACTGCGACAGCCGAACCGTTCGAGATGGTCACGGTCGACCGGACCGGCCGTGTCGCGGCCGACGGCACCGTCACCCTCTCCGGCATCTACCGCTGCAGCGGCGCCACCGGACCGGTGTACATCAGTTCGTCGGTGCAGCAGGCCTCGAACTCGTCGTCGGACCGCCACAGCTTCGGCGGAACCCGTGCCGAGTGCGACGGCGAGACGCACCGCTGGGAGAACACGCAGCAGCTGTCACCGGGCGCGGTGGAGCCGGGCGAGGCCCGGGCGGAGGCCATGATCATGGAACTGAACTCCGAGAGCGGCCTGCCGGTACCCGTCTTCCACGCATCGCAGCAGGAGGACGTCACGCTGGTCGCGGGCTGACCCCTGCGCCCGCCCGCGCCCGCCGCCACCTCACACCGTGGCGGGCGCGGCGGCCGAGATCGGCCGGGCGAGCGGCGAGGATGTCGGCCTGCTCGCGGGTGACGGAGGCGAGGCTCAGGGGACCGGACGGGGTGCGCTGGTAAAAGGTGGCGCGGACCTAAGCATGCGTCCTGATCCCTGACGTACTCGACTCGGGGAAGCGCCTGCCCGGAGATGCACCGTCGCCACGACTGGTTCAAGGTCTGCCGACCACGGGCGGCAAACTGCTTCTGATCAGGCAAGAGTCTTCCTCGTCACTGGCTGGTCCGCGAGCTTCTGCGGGTCAGGCGCCGCGTCATCATGGTGATGAATGCTTCGTGCCTTTCGGCCTGGAGGCCAGGCACACATCAGTACCGGCTCCGTTGTGGGGCGATGCCTCTGTGGAGCCGGTGCCGGTCCCCCTCGGCCAGGCCCTGCTGGACCGGAGCCGGTCCCAGCGGCGGGGCCGGCCCTTCATCCTCAGCCCTGACGCCGCGCCGTGGACTCCCCTGATGTCCCACCAGGCGAGTTGCTGTCCGCCGGGTGTGCCCGGCGCGGGGAAGGACTTCGAGACGTGCTCGATACGGGCGGCGTGCGTCACCGCCGTGGCGTCCTGGGCA
>NZ_JBHWJT010000015.1:0-243132 GCF_042731325.1 Streptomyces sp. NPDC059866
TCATGGGCCTGATGTACACCGCCCACGCGGCCGTCCCCCACCTGGTCAAGGCCGCCGCCGAGGAGCCGCGCCAGGTCGCCGACATCGTCAACATCGGCTCACTCGCCGGCCGTAACGCTTATGCCATGTCCGCCGTGTACAGCGCGACCAAGTTCGGCGTCGGCGCCTTCAGCGAGGCGTTGCGTCAGGAACTGGCCCGTCAGCACGTCCGCGTCTCCGTCGTCGAGCCGGGCAGCGTCGACACCGAACTGCGCACGCACAACCCCGACGTCATCCAGCAGCACATCGTCGCCGCCCTGGGCGACATCGACCGGTTGCAGAGTCAGGACATCGCCGACACCGTCGGCTACATCGTGACCCGCCCCCGGCACGTGGCCGTCGCCGAACTGCTCGTACGCCCCACCGAGCAGGTCTGAGCACCATCCCCGTAGCCAACTCCGAGGCAGGCAAGGAGGGCAGGGCGCCGTTCCTGCTGGAGGACGAATTGCGCGCGAAGGGCGCCACGTATGTGCGCTCCACCGTCCCGATGACGCCATACCGGATGGTCGGCGTCCGGGTACTCGGCGGCCGCGTTCAGGAACGGCGATCCGCGGGAGCCGCGCTCGCGGGCGTGCTCGGTGATCGCCTCGAAGATCGGGTGGATCGCCTCCGTGGACGGATGCCCGGCGGCCAGCGGTTCGGCCACCTCCCGGTGGCAGGCGTCCTTGCCTTGCCCGTTCACGCCGACACGATCGACCACCCCCACCCCCACCCCCTCCCCACTCTCCGACAAGGGCATCGACATGACCACCAGCACCGCGCAACGAACAGCCCGCTGCCGTCTCTGCAAGCCCTCGCAGGAGCCGAACGACTACACCCTGTTCCTGCGGCAGTGGGTGCGTGCACCGGCCCGCATGGGGGCCATCGCCCCCAGCTCGCGGCACCTGGCCGAGGCGGTCTGCGCCCCGGTGCCCGAACGCGGAGAGCCCGTCGTGGTGGAACTGGGTGCCGGCACCGGACCGTTCACCGCCGAGATCCAGCGCCGGCTCGGCGGGCGCGGCCGCCACCTGGCCGTCGAGATCGATCCACTCCTCGCCCAGCGCCTGCGCCACCGCCACCCGGGGGCGGAGGTGATCCAGCGCGACGCCGTACACCTGCGCCACCTGCTGGACGAGCGTGAAATCGAAAGCGCCGACGTGGTGGTCAGCGGCCTGCCCTGGGCACTTTTTCCCCTCGCCGTCCAACACCGGCTGATGGACGCGACAGCGGCGGTGCTCGCCCCGGCGGGTGCCTTCACCGCGTTCACCTACCTCCACGCCGTTCCCCTCAGCCCCGCCCGTCGGTTCCGCGGGCTGCTGGCCGAGCGCTTCGAGGAAGTCGTGCCCAGCCGCACGATATGGCGCAACTCACCCCCGGCCTTCGTCCTCCACGCGCGCAGACCCCGCCCATAACCCCGGGTTCGGCGCCATGGTCGCTGGGAGGAAGTGTGTCGTCAACAACACCGTGACGAGCCGCGGCGACCGGCTCATCGTGGAGGCCAGTTCCTCCGCCCACTTCTCCACGTGCTCCGGCGCCACATCAACCAGCATGACCAGACAACGACATCGCCGATCAGCAGTCACAAGATCTGAGGCTGTAGTACTTGGCGTCCTGGACGGGCATGCGGAAAGCCGCTCAACAATGCTCACCGCTTGAATCCGCCCCAGGCGGCGCCGGTCAATGGGCCGTCCCGGGAAGTCGGAGCGTCCGCGCGAAGTCGTCCAGTGCCTCCATTGCCGCGGCGATCACTTCCGGATCGTCGTGGTGGCCGCGGAGCAGGACGTCGGGGAGGCCGGGCGGGGTGTGCCAGTGGTACGTCACCGAGGTCATCATGATGGTGCTGTCCGCAGGGTAGGAGCGGGTGACCCGGACCCCGTCCGCGCCCAGGTGGGGAGAGGCGAACGGCACGCTGCCGGTTCGCTGCTGCCACTCGGGGATGTCCGGGTGCGGCACCGTGAGCGTGGTGACTCCCTCGCAGGAGGCAGCGTCACGGGCCTCGCAGTGGAGGCGGGTGGCGTGCATCACCAGCGGCATGTAGGTCAGCGGAACGGGGTGGTAGATGAACGCCTCGTCGGCCTGCAGCTTGTCCCGAAGCGTGACAATCGTCTGCTCGTAGAAGCTCTTGTGGAACCGGCGAATTTTGCGAGTGAGTTCGATGTCGTGGACGGCGGCCAGGCCGGTCAGGTGCAGGTCCAGCCATTCCTTGAAGGTCTTCTTGTCGATCTGGAGGTGAAGATAGCCCCAGAGGTCTGGGCTGGCATCCGTGTCGATGTGGAGCGGGGCGCCGAGGTCAGTGCTCCACAGAGTGCCTTCGGACATGAATGGTCTCTTTCTTCGGGGGGCACGGCAGAAGGGAGCCTTCAGGCGTAGCTCCAGCGGAAGGTGCCCATCACGGCATCGAACAACTCCACGAGGGTGTCGTAGAAGGCGGGATCCGAGCCGGGCGCGATCAGGGCACTGAAGGAGAAGGTGAGGTACTGGTCGGGGGCGCTGTCCGGGACCGGAACGAAGTACTCGACCCGGCGGTGAGCAACGTCGACGCCCTTGGCTGCGTCGGCGGGTACGTCTCGCTCCGAGCGCAGCGCCGCGATGGTGTCGAGCTCCCGCGTCTCGGCACCGGGAGTCACGGAGGCGAGCGCGGCCAGGACCGATTCCGGGCCGCTGTTGGGCCGGACCCGCGGAATCTCGATCGGCTCGGAGGCCACGACCGAGACGGGCAGCGCGATGCCGTGGAGGCGTTCGGTGGGGAGGTAGAGGGTCATGCCTCCCTTGGCGCTGGCCCGGCGGACGACCTTCTTCATCTCCTGGGTGAGCTTCAGCCGGGCCTTCGGAATGTCGTCCTTGGGAAAGCCGACGGGCAGTTGTGCGACGGCCTTGCGGACGATGCGGTCCATCGCTTCCTTGGTGCCCGTGCGTAGCGGAATCACGTCCCAGCCGGGCGGCGGCACCAGGTTGAAACCGTTCGGGGGCCGGCGGTGCTCAGCGGTGGTCATTGCGCCCCCGCGTCACTTCCACGGCGTAGGCAACGCCTACGAAGAGCGCCCACGCCGGGGCGGCGATCATGCCCGGCCAGAAGCCGAAAAACAGCGAGGGTATGAAGAAGCCGCCGCCCATGGCGAGATCCCGGTGAGGTAGGGCGGACGGCCCGCGTGCCGGGGGTACTTCACGAACACCCAGACGTAGTGCAGGAGGCAGCCGACTATCCCGGCCTCGTAGACGTAGAGCACGTCATTCATCAGGGACTTCGGCACCAGGATCATGATTCCCAATACCGGCAGGAACAGCGGCATCCCGATGATCAGCGTCAGCCGGAGCCGCCGGTTGGGGCCGGTGCCGATTCCGGTACGGGCGGCTTCGGCTTCGGCAATGCGTTGCGCCGAGTTCAGGTCCATGGTCATTCCTCACCAGTGGGTGGCGGGGGCGGGCTTCAGGGTGTTGTCCTTCCAGTCCGAGTACGCCGCGTTGTACGGCTTCTCGCCGGTACCGAACTCCTCCTTGGCCCAGCTTGTCAGGTCGCTCTTTCCCAGCGACTTGTCCATGACGTCCATCTCCTTGTCGCCGAGGTGCACCAGCGTCGACAACGGGCTGACCCTCAGCGGCCCCTTGGCGACCAGGCCGACGTTCTGGGAGATGGACTTGCGCATCGCGTTACGGGCCGCTCCGAGGGTCTGCCGCCCCGGCCCTTCAGGCAATTTGGTCATCATCCGCCCCGTGTCGTCCAGGATGCCCTTGACGCCCCTGAGCCCTCGGCTCAGGCCGGCGGCAAGCTCGCCTTCGGATGTGGCCTGCGCCAGGGCGAGGTGTCCGGCTTCGCCATCGAGGACATCGACTTCAAGGGCGGCTGGGTCCACGTCAACCGCCAAGTGCGGCTCGTGGGCACGAAGCCCGTCTTCGCCCTGCCCAAGGGAAACAAGATCCGGTCCGTACCTCTGCCGGCTCAGCTCGCCTTCGCCCTCAAGGCCCACATGAAGGAGTTCCCGCCGGTCGAGGTCACGTTGCCCTGGATAAAGCCGGACGGCGAGCGGAAGCCCTTCAGCCTCCTCTTCGTCGACGCGAAGGGGCGGGCCTACAACCGCAGTGTCTTCAACATGGGCGACTGGAAGCGCGCCCTGGCCGCCGCCGGCGTCATACCTCCCCGCGAGCGCGGGGCGAGGTACCTCCAGGCGGCCCCGGAAGACGGCATGCACGCCCTCCGGCACGCCTAGCCTCCGTACTGCTGGACGCGGGGGAGAGCATCAAGGCGCTGTCCGAGTACCTCGGGCACTCGGACCCCGGCTTCACGCTGCGGACGTACAGGCACCTGCTGCCAGCGAGACCCGCACCCGCAAGGCGATCGACGACGCCTTCACGGAAGCGGAGCCCCAGGACGCCGGAGAAGCCCAGAGCACATCAGTGCCCTCGCCCAAACCCATGTGCCCCCAATGTGCCCTGGCCGCCTGACGGCCCCTCCCGGCACATGACGAGGGCGGGGTCTGAAAACCCCGCCCGAAACCACCGAAACCCCAGGTCAGGGCCACACAAGGCAATACGGCTGATGCCCCGCCTCATGCAACCGATGGCTGAAGTCCTGCCACTCGTGCAGCAGCTGGTACACGTTGAACGCATCCCGCGGCCCACCCCGGTCCGGCACCGTCGACCAGATGAACGCCGCCGCGCCCACCGCCTCCTCGCCGATGCCCCGCAGCGGGTCCACGACCGTCATCGGGAGCTTGACGACCGCGTAGTCGGGATGCAGGACCACCAGCTCCAGCGGCGGCACCTTGTGCAGGGGGACACCCTCGATGCCGGTGAGGACCATCGCGGCCATCGTCTCCGGCTTGATCTTGGTGAACATGCCGTTCATGCCGAGTTCGTCGCCGCCGAGTTCCTCGGGGCGCATCGAGATCGGGACGCGGGCCGCGGTCGCACCGTCCGGCGCGCCGAAGTACTTGTACGTCACCCCCACCCGACCACCATTCCTGCTCCCCGCCCGGAGGCGATCCACCTGGCGGTCGACCCCTCGGTCGATCCGCCGGTCGATCGGTTCGAGCTCACTCGGTACACCCTGTGTCTGTGCCTGACGTGCTTCGGCGGCTTCCTCCGCGTCGCGCCGGTGCCTCCCCCGCCGGGCACGTCGAGGACCCAGGTCATCAGTCCCTTCGCCCAGTCCGCCACCGCGATGCATATCTCCACCCGACTGCTTTTCTAGGACGCGTGGCGCCCGCTGCGCAACCCGATCATCGTGTCAGTGACCTCCCCCACGGTCACGCGCCGAAACGTGCGTTGAAACACCTGTCCGCAGGATCTTTGCAGCCCCTGAACGCCATACTCCGCATGAGCTGTACGTACAGGTCCCAGTATCGGCTCACAGTTTCGCAGACGGGAGTGGGATCGATCACCGGTTTGGCGGCCCCCTGCCGCCCGGCCCCGCTGGCCTACCCTGAGGAGGTCACTGGCAACCGGAGTCCGAGAAGTCGGAGAACTCGCAGGTCATGAGCGAACTGCCTTATTCATACGAAGCGCCTGCGTCGCAGGCTCTGTTCGACCGTGCGGCCGCCGTCACACCCGGCGGCGTGAACTCGCCCGTGCGGGCCTTCCGCGCGGTGGGCGGTACGCCCCGGTTCATGGTGTCCGGCAGGGGGCCGTATCTGACGGACGCGGACGGCCGGGACTACGTCGACCTGGTGTGTTCGTGGGGGCCGATGATCCTCGGGCACTCCCACCCCGAGGTGATCGCCGCCGTGCAGGAGGCGGTCGCGCGCGGTACGTCCTTCGGTACGCCCGGTGAGGGCGAGGTCGCGCTCGCCGAGGAGATCGTCGAGCGGGTCGCGCCGGTCGAGCAGGTGCGGCTGGTGTCCAGCGGGACCGAGGCGACCATGTCCGCCATCCGGCTCGCCCGTGGGTTCACCGGGCGGGCCAAGGTGATCAAGTTCGCCGGGTGCTACCACGGCCACGTCGACGCCCTGCTCGCCTCCGCAGGCTCCGGTGTCGCGACCTTCGCGCTGCCCGACACGCCCGGCGTCACGGGCGCCCAGGCCGGCGACACCATCGTCCTGCCGTACAACGACCTCGAGGCCGTGCACGCCGCCTTCCACGCCCACCCGGGCGAGATCGCCTGTGTCATCACGGAGGCCTCGCCGGGCAACATGGGCGTCGTACCGCCGCTGCCCGGGTTCAACCAGGGGCTGAAGGACGCGTGCCGGACCAACGGTGCGCTGTTCATCTCCGACGAGGTCATGACCGGCTTCCGCACCAGCCGCGCCGGGTGGTTCGGCGTCGACGGTGTGGTGCCCGACCTGATGACCTTCGGCAAGGTGATGGGCGGTGGGTTCCCCGCAGCCGCCTTCGGGGGGCGCGGTGACGTCATGGCGCACCTCGCGCCGGCCGGGCCCGTCTACCAGGCCGGCACCCTCTCCGGGAACCCCGTCGCCACCGCCGCCGGGCTCGCCCAGCTGCGGCTGCTCGACGACGCCGCGTACGCCAAGATCAACGCCGTGTCGCAGCAGATCCAGGCGCTGGTCTCGGAGGCGCTGAGCAAGGAGGGCGTGGCGCACACGCTGCAGAACGCCTCCAACATGTTCTCCGTCTTCTTCACCGACCGCCCGGTGCGCGACTACGAGGACGCCAGGGCGCAGGAGTCGTTCCGCTTCAACGCGTTCTTCCACTCGATGCTGGCGAACGGGGTCTATCTGCCGCCGTCGTCCTTCGAGTCCTGGTTCGTGTCCACCGCGCACGACGAGCAGGCCGTCCAGCGGATCGCCGACGCCCTTCCGGCGGCGGCCCGCGCGGCAGCGGAGGCGACCGCATGAGCCAGACCCGTGACATCACCGTCGTCCACGTCATGCGGCACGGCGAGGTCGCCAACCCGGACGGGATCCTGTACGGCCGGCTGCCCGGCTACCACCTGTCCGAGCTCGGCCGGCAGATGGCCGACCGGGTCGCCGAGCACCTCGCCTCCCGCGACGTCACCTACGTCGCCGCCTCCCCGCTGGAGCGGGCGCAGGAGACGGCGACCCCGATCGCCAAGGCGCACGGCCTGGACCTGGCGACCGACGCACGGCTGATCGAGGCCGACAACGTCTTCCAGGGCAAGACGTTCGGCGTCGGCGACGGCGCGATGCGGCGGCCCGGCAACTGGAAGCACCTGGTCAACCCGTTCCGGCCGTCGTGGGGTGAGCCGTACCTCGAGCAGGTCATCCGCATGATGGGGGCGCTGGACGCGGCGAAGGACGCGGCGCGCGGGCACGAGGCGGTGCTGGTGAGCCATCAGCTGCCGATCTGGATCGTGCGGTCGTACGTTGAGCGGCGCCGGCTGTGGCACGACCCGCGCCGCCGGCAGTGCACGCTCGCGTCCCTGACGTCCTTCACCTACGACGGCGACCGGATCGTGTCCGTCGGCTACACCGAGCCGGCCCGCGACCTCGTGCCCGCCCATCTGCTGGCGGGCGCCAAGCCGGTGAAGGGGAAGGACAAGGCCTTCGGGGCGTAGCGCTCCGCTGGGTTGGTGGGGCTTTCCAGGTAGTAGTTCTTCGGCTGCCGGCCGGTGGGGATTGTTCGCACCGACGGTGGGGGTCCCCCCCGCTCATGGGGGTCCCCCCGCTCGAGCGAAGCCGAGAGTGGGGGAGAAGCCGCGTATCGATGCAGCCCCGCGCCCCTTATGGGGCGCTGTTGCACTGTTGTTGCATTCGTTCCGAAACGCTGGCAATCGGCCGGAACCTCCCCGTCCGTCGCACCCTCTGACTGGGTGACCACCAGAGAGCGCAACGGACGGGGACGGCATGCGTCACATCAGTCGACGGGGAGCGATCGGGCTCGGCGCGGGGGCCGCGGCCGCCGTCGGACTCGCGGGGTGCGGCACCCTCACCTCCTCAGACGGGCCGGCCCACGCCGGAGGTTCCGCCACCAAGGGCAGTCCCACCCCTCGTCCCGACCGCCCCCTCGGCGACGGCTCCACCGCCTTCACCGGCAAGCAGCCCCACCAGCCCGCCGAGCCCGAACCGTTGGAGCCGGGGCAGACCCCGCCGCAGTTCGTCGTCTTCTCCTGGGACGGGGCCGGCGAGGTCGGCAACGGGCTCTTCCCGCGCTTCCTGGACCTCGCGCGCGACCACGGCGCCCACATGACCTTCTTCCTCTCCGGCCTGTATCTGCTGCCCGAGTCGAAGAAGCGGCTCTACGACCCGCCGAACAACCAGCGCGGCGCCTCCGACATCGGCTACCTCACCGACGCGCACATCAAGGACACGCTGAAGAACATCCGCCGGGCGTGGCTGGAGGGCCATGAGATCGGCACCCACTTCAACGGTCACTTCTGCGCCGGGTCCGGCTCGGTCGGCAACTGGACGCCGCAGCAGTGGCGCAGCGAGATCGATCAGGCGAAGTCCTTCGTGAAGGAGTGGCGGACCAACACGGGGTGGACCGATCTGCCCGCCCTGCCCTTCGACTACGACAAGGAACTCGTCGGCGGCCGTACGCCCTGTCTGCTGGGCCAGGACAACCTGCTGCCCACCGCCCGCGAACTGGGCTGGCGTTATGACGCCTCCGCGCCGGGCGGCCTTCAGGTCTGGCCCAGCAAGAAGCAGGACATATGGGATCTTCCGCTCCAGCAGATACCTTTCCCCGGACGCAGTTTCGAGGTCCTCTCGATGGACTACAACATGCTCGCCAACCAGTCGGTCAACTCCACCAACGCCCCCTCCCACAACTACCCGGGCTGGCGGGAGCAGTCGGCACAGGCCTACATATCCGGCTTCAAGCGGGCATACGAGACAAACCGCGCCCCCTTCTTCGTCGGCAATCACTTCGAGCAGTGGAACGGCGGCATCTACATGGACGCCGTGGAGGAGGCGCTGAAGCACATCGCGCGGGAGAAGGAGAAGGGCGGGGACGTACGACTGGTGTCCTTCCGGCAGTTCGTGGACTGGCTGGACGTACAGAAGCCGGAAGTGCTCGACAAGCTGCGGACCCTCGAGGTCGGGCAGGCGCCCGCCGAAGGGTGGAAGCGGCTCTGAAGTGGTCCTGAGATGCGGGTTCACGCCCGCAAGGGGGGTGCGCAAGATCCCCGGAACGGACATGCGAAACTTTTCACATGAGTGCCGCCAGCCGCGCCCCCCTGCGCTCGAACACCACACGCCGCACCCGTCGCCGCGCCGCCCTGCTCACGGCCGGGGCCGCCGCCGCGGCACTCGCCCTCACCGCATGCAGCTCCGGAGGCACCTCCGGGGGCGGCGGTGACACCAACTTCGTCGCGGGCTCCGACGGCATCGACACCGTCGAGAAGGGCGACCGGACCGCCGTACCCGACCTGTCCGGCGAGACCGTCGACGGCAAGCAGCTCGACATCGCCGACTACAAGGGCAAGGTCGTCGTCCTGAACGTCTGGGGCTCGTGGTGCTCGCCCTGCCGCGCCGAGGCGAAGAACCTCGAGACGGTCTACGAGGACACCAAGGACCAGGGCGTCGAGTTCGTCGGCATCAACACCCGTGACACCAGCACCGGTCCGGCGCTCGCCTTCGAGAAGGAGTACGGGGTCACCTACCCGAGCCTGTACGACCCGACGGGCAAGCTGATGCTCCGCTTCGAGAAGGGCACGCTCAACCCGCAGGCCATCCCGTCCACGCTCGTCATCGACCGGGACGGGAAGGTCGCCGCCCGCACGCTCCAGGCGCTCAGCGAGGACAAGCTGCGCGACATGCTCGCCCCGGTCCTTGCGGAGAAGTGACGTGACCGGAGTGTCCGTGCTCGCCGCCGTCGGGCAGAACGAGACCGTCTTCAGCGGTGCTCTGATGCTCGCGATTCCGATTGCTCTGCTCGGCGGCCTCGTCTCCTTCTTCTCGCCGTGCGTCCTGCCGCTCGTGCCCGGTTATCTGTCCTACGTCACCGGAGTCGGCGGTACGGATCTGGCGGAGGCCCGGCGTGGCCGGATGGCCATCGGTGCCTCGCTGTTCGTGCTCGGCTTCACCGCTGTGTTCGTCTCGGGCGGTGCGCTGTTCGGGTTCTTCGGCCAGACCCTTCAGGAACACCAGTCCACCTTGTCCAAGGTGCTCGGTGCGCTCATGATCCTCATGGGTGTGTTCTTCATGGGACTGATGCCCTGGCTCACCCAGCGCGAGTTCCGGTTCCACACCCGTCCGACGGCCGGACTCGTCGGCGCCCCGCTGCTGGGCGCGCTGTTCGGGATCGGCTGGACGCCTTGCATCGGCCCGACCCTCGCCTCGGTGCAGGCTCTCGCGATCAACGAGGCCAGCGCGGGCCGCGGCGCGATACTCACCATCGCCTACTGCCTGGGCCTCGGCCTCCCCTTCGTCCTCGCCGCCGTCGCCTTCCGCAAGGCCCTCGGTGCCTTCGGCTGGGTCAAGCGCCACTATGTCTGGGTGATGCGCATCGGCGGGACCATGATGATCGCGACCGGTGTGCTGCTGCTGACCGGCGCGTGGGACAGCCTGGTGCAGGAGATGCAGACCTGGTCCAACGGCTTCACTGTGGGGATCTGATCGATGAGCAAGACGACAACCAGCGCGCCCACCGGCCAGACCCCTGCCCCCGGCGAGGACCAGGACCTGAGCGCGGCCGGCTCCCAGCTGTCCACCGCGCCCCGCGAGGAGGCGCCCAACCTGCCCTCCCTCGGCGTCATCGGCTGGGCCCGCTGGTTCTGGCGGCAGCTCACCTCCATGCGGGTCGCGCTGCTGCTGCTCCTGCTGCTGTCGCTGGCCGCGATCCCCGGCTCGCTGATCCCGCAGACCGGTAGCGACGCCACCGCGGTCGCCGACTTCCGCGACCGGCACGAAACCCTCGCGCCGATCTACGACAAGCTCGGCCTCTTCCACGTCTACAGCTCGGTGTGGTTCTCCGCGATCTACATCCTGCTGTTCATCTCCCTCATCGGCTGTATCGTCCCGCGCACCTGGCAGTTCGTCGGCCAGCTGCGCGGCCGCCCGCCGGCCGCGCCCAAGCGCCTCACCCGGCTCCCGGCCTACACGACCTGGCGCAGCGAGGCCGAACCCGAGCAGGTCCGTGAGGCCGCGCTGGCCCTGCTGAAGAAGCGCCACTTCCGTGCTCACGCCACCGGTGACGCGGTCGCCGCCGAGAAGGGCTATCTGCGCGAGGTCGGCAACCTCGCCTTCCACATCGCGTTGATCGTGATGCTGATCGCCTTCGGCTGGGGCCAGCTGTTCAAGTCCGAGGGCAACAAGCTGATCCTCGAGGGCGACGGCTTCGCCAACACCCTCACCCAGTACGACGACTTCAAGTCCGGCAGCCTCTTCACCCAGGACGACCTGGACGCGTTCAGCTTCAACCTGCAGGACTTCCAGGGCACCTACGAGGTCTCCGGCCCCAACCGCGGCACCCCGCGCACCTACCAGGCGAAGGTCACCTACAGCGTCGGCGCCTACGGCAAGGAGCAGCAGACCACCATCAAGGTCAACGAGCCGCTGGAGATCGGCACCTCGAAGGTCTACCTCGTCAGCCACGGCTACGCGCCCATCGTCACCGTCCGGGACGCCAAGGGCAACGTCGTGATGGACAAGGAGGCCGTGGCGCTGCTGCCGCTCGACGCCAATGTCACCTCCTCCGGTGCGATCAAGGTCATGGACGGCTACCGCAACGCCAAGGGCGAGAAGGAACAGCTCGGCTTCAACGCCTTCTTCGTGCCGACCTTCGCCGGCGAGGGCCACGGCACGATGCTGTCCCAGTTCCCGGCGGTGCTGAACCCACGGCTCGCGCTGTCGGCGTACCACGGCGACCTGGGCGTCGACTCGGGCATCCCGCAGAGCGTGTACCAGCTGGACAAGAGCCACCTGAAGGAGTTCAAGGACTCCAAGGGCGAGCTGTTCAAGAAGCGGCTGGCCGTCGGCGAGACCATGACGCTCCCGAACGGCGCCGGCTCGGTCACCTTCGAGGGCATCCAGGAGTGGGCCGGCTTCCAGGTCGCCCGGCAGCCCGGCAGCGGCTGGGCGCTCGCCGGAGCGATCGCCGCGATCCTCGGCCTCGCCGCCTCCCTGTTCGTCCAGCGCCGCCGTGTGTGGGTGCGGGCGGTGCGGGGCGCCGACGGAGTCACCGTCGTGGAGATGGCCGGCCTCGGCCGCAGCGAGTCCGCAAAGGTACCGGAGGAACTGGGCGACCTCGCCGGGCTCCTGTACGAGAAGGCACCTGGCGCACCCGACCCCGATCACGAACCCCACCCAACCGACTCCGCTGTTCCTGCCGAAGGGGCTGAGAAGCAGTGACGCTCGCCGCCGCGACCAACGAGAATCTCGCGGACCTCAGCAACACGCTGATCTACTCCGCGATGGCCATCTACACCCTGGCCTTCTTCGCCTACATCGCCGAATGGCTCTTCGGCAGCCGCAGCAAGGTCGGCCGCACCGCCGCCGCGCTCACCGCCAAGACCGGCACCACGGCCGACGCCCCGGCCGTGACCGTGCGCAAGGCCGGCGGGACCGCCGTTCTGGAGCGGCCGAAGGTCGTCGTCCGGGCCGCGGCCGGCAGCCGTGACGTACCGGACGGACCCGGAGCACACGGCGGGGACGCGCAGGGCGACCTCTACGGGCGTATCGCCGTGTCCCTCACCGTGCTCGCCTTCCTCCTCGCGGCCGGCGGTGTGCTCTGCCGTGCGCTCTCGGTGCAGCGGGCGCCGTGGGGCAACATGTACGAGTTCAACATCACCTTCTCCACCGTCGCCGTAGGCGTGTACCTCTCACTCCTCGCGCTGAAGAAGAACGTCCGCTGGCTCGGCCTTCCCCTGGTCACCACGGTCCTCCTCGATCTCGGCCTGGCCGTCACTGTCTTGTACACCGCCAGCGACCAGTTGGTTCCCGCCCTCCACTCGTACTGGCTGTACATCCACGTCTCCACGGCGATCTTCTGCGGCGCGGTCTTCTACGTCGGCGCCGTCTCCACGCTGCTGTACCTGTTCCGCGACTCCTACGAGAACAAGCTCGCCGGCGGCGGCAAGCCCGGCCGCTTCGCGACCTCCGTGCTGGAGCGGATGCCCGCCGCGGCCTCGCTCGACAAGTTCTCCTACCGCGTCAACGCGGCCGTCTTCCCGCTGTGGACGTTCACGATCATCGCGGGCGCCATCTGGGCCGGCGACGCGTGGGGCCGCTACTGGGGCTGGGACCCCAAGGAGACCTGGTCGTTCATCACCTGGGTCGCCTACGCCTGCTACCTGCACGCCCGCGCCACGGCCGGCTGGAAGGGCCGCAAGGCCGCCTACCTGGCGCTGATCGCGTTCGCGTGCTGGCTGTTCAACTACTACGGCGTGAACCTCTTCGTCTCCGGCAAGCACTCGTACGCCGGGGTGTAAGTCCCCCACGCGAGGGCCGGTTCCTGTGACCCAGGTCACGGGAACCGGCCCTCGTCGTACGGACAGGCAAAGGGACGTGGATACGAATCTGCGGAAACGCATCCGCGCGGGGGACCACGACGCCTTCGGTGCTCTCTTCGACGCGTACGCACGCTCCGTCTACAACCACGCCTTCCGGCTCACGGGCGAGTGGTCGACGGCCGAGGACGTCGTCTCGCTGACCTTCCTGGAAGCCTGGCGGCTGCGCGAGAAGCTCGACGAGGACGGCGGCTCACCGCGCCCCTGGCTGCTCGGCCTCGCCACCAACGTCACGCGCAACTCCCGCCGCGCCGCCCGAAGACACGCCGCCGCCGTCGCCCGACTGCCGCGCGACGAGACGGTACGGGACTTCGCCGACGAGGTCGCCGGGCGGATCGACGACGCCGCCCAACTGGCCCTCGTACGCACCGCCCTGGCCAAGCTGCGGCGCGCCGAGCGCGAGGTGCTGGCGCTGTGCGTGTGGTCGGGGCTCGACTACGCCGCTGCCGCCGAGGCGCTCGGCGTGCCCGTCGGCACCGTACGATCACGGCTCTCCCGCGCGCGGACAAAACTCGCGAAACACATGGAACCGCCTCACCCCCACGGACAGATGAGAGGTGACCGCACCACCGCGGTCAGGCCCATCAGGGAGGGAAACCGATGAACCAGCTTCCCGAACGCGACCTTCCGCCGGGCCGTCACCGACTCCTCAAGGAGCATCTGATGACCGAGATCCGGCGAGAGGCACCGACCGAGCAGCGCACGCGCCCCAAGTGGCTGCGGCCCGCGCTCGTTGCGGGTGCCGTCGCGGCCGTGACCGCCGTGACCCTGACCCTCGCCGCACCGTCCGGCGAGCAGCCGACGCCGACCGCCTCGAAGGAGGCCGTGGCGCTGTTGGAGGACATCGCGCTGGCTGCCGAGCAGGCGGACACGCTGAAGATCCGTGACGACCAGTTCGTGTACATCAAGAGCAAGGTCGGCTGGAGCGTGTACGAGGAGGGCAAGCCCGCGAAGCTCGAACCGATCCACCAGCGCGAGGTGTGGCTCTCGGCGGACGGCAGCAAGCGGGGCATGCTGCACGACCCCGTGGTCCGCTCCGACCACGAGCTGCTGGAGAAGGAGACTCCCGGGATCCCCTCCAACACCAACTACCGGCACCTCCAGACCCTGCCCACCGACCCGGACCGGATGTTCGACTGGCTGAACAGTGTCAGCCAGGGCAGCAGCAAGGACGAGGCCAACTTCGTCCTCGTCGGCGACCTCGCCCGCGAGTCCCTGATGCCACCGGCCCAGGCCGCGGCCCTCTACCGGGCGGCCGCGAAGATCCCCGGCGTCTTCGTGATCGACGACGCCGTCGACGCGGCCGGGCGGCACGGCGTGGCGGTCGCCCGGGTGGACGACGGGGAGCGGGTCGAGCTGATCTTCGACAAGGAGACCAAGGAGTTCCTCGGAGAGCGGGAAGTGGCCGTCGAGGACCGCCCGTCGGGCTTCGAGAAGGGCGACGTGACCGGGCGCAGCGCGATCCTGGAGCGCACGGTCGTCGACAAGGCGGGTCAGCGGCCGTAAGGGGTGCATATCGTCCCCGGCGGGGTGAGGCTGGTGTCATGACCGGTTCCATCGAGCAGGGCACCAGCCAGACCCACGGGAACACGCACATCCTGCACTTCCTGGTGCGGCTTCCGCGGCCCATGGAACAGGTCTGGCCCGCGCTGACCACGGGGGACGGGCTCGCGGCCTGGTTCACCCCGGCCGACGTGCTCGAACCCCGCCTCGGCGGCGCGGTCACCCTGCGTGACGTCGGCTCCGGACACGTGACCGCCTGGGACGTGGACCGGGTCGCCGAGTACACGGTGCAGGACGGCGGCCGGATCCGCTTCCACCTGGAGCGCGACGGGGAGGAGGGCAGCGCCCTGCGGTTCACCCACGAGTTCGAGGGCGAGCAGGAGTCGGAGCCACGCTGGCGCGCCCGCTTCGAACGTCTGATCGCATTCCTGGAGGCCGGCGCCCCGTAGCAGGCCTACGGCTCACTCACCGATGTCCTCGTTCCACAGAGCCGAGTGCGTGGCGATGAAGGCGCGCATCATCGCCACGCACTCGGGATCGTCGACGAGCACGATCTCCACGCCGTGCTCCGCGAGCCAGTCGTGCCCGCCGTGAAAGGTGACGGCCTCGCCGATCACCACCCGCGAGATGCCGAACTGCCGGACCAGGCCGGAGCAGTACCAGCACGGCGAGAGCGTCGTCACCATCGTCGTACCGCGGTAGGAGCGCTGCCGCCCGGCGTTGCGGAACGCGGCCGTCTCCGCGTGCATCGAGGGGTCGTCGTCCTGGACGCGCCGGTTGCGGCCGCGGCCGAGCAGGGTGCCGTCGGAGCCGTACAGCGCGGCGCCGATCGGGATGCCGCCCTCCGCCAGCCCGGCACGGGCCTCGGCGACGGCGGTGGCGAGCCACGCGCGGGACTGTGCCTGATCCATACGTCCACTCTGCTGGCGTGCAAGCACCGAGGCAACGTGCCCGAGCCGACGGTCACTGCCTCAAAGGCGGTGGTGTCACTGGCGTTCCAGCACCGCTGTCCCCGCCGTCGTCCCCGTCCGCGACAGCAAGAACCCTGATGGCCCCGTCCTGGTCGTCCGCCGCGAGGCGTGGTCCGCGTTCACTGCGACCCTGCGCTGATCGACCGCCAGATCCGTTCCGGCAGGACACGCGCCGCCTCGTCGAGGTCGACGTCGCCGACGGCCAGCCAGCGGCGGGCGGTGCCGATGACGGGGCCGAGGACGAGGCTCTCGATCAGCGCCGGCGGCAGGGGCGCGATCTCGCCCTTCTCGACGTACAGGTTGATCCAGTCCGACAGCGGCGACAGCCTGGCCTCCTGGGCGTCACGGAGTTGTCTGGCCTGCGTCATTCCGAGGCGGTCGGCGCGGGAGGAGTGCAGCAGCATGCCCGCTTCCGGGTGCTCCTGGATGAAGCCCAGGTAGGCCTTCACGATGGCGCGGACACCGGTCCGGGCGCTGCGGGAACGTTTCACGGCGGTGACCATCTCGCCCAGCAGCCGTTCCAGCCAGCGCATCAGCAGGGCGTTGACGAGGCCGTCGATGCTGCCGAAGTGGTGGTAGAGGCTGCCCAGGCTGACCCCGCTGGCCTTGGTGACGGCGCTGACCGTCAGCCCCTGCTCACCCGACTCGGCGTACACGCGCAGCGCGGCGTTCAGGAGAAGGTCGGTGGTGACCTCGCCGCGGTGCTGCTTGGGGCTCATGAAGGAAATTGTACGGCAGGTTTCTAGAGTGATTTTCTAGAAAAACCCTCCAACTCTGCTGTCTTTTGCCCCACACTTGTGCCCGTGCCCGGACTTGCGTCCGCCCGTCGGGGGGAGGGGTGGACGTGGGTTCGGGTGCCACTGAACGGGGACATCGGGGGGCGTTGGCGCGTGTTGAACCTCAACGGCAGCGGGGCCGAGCCGCTGGAGGACGACGATCCGCGGCGGATCGGGCCGATCCCGCTGGCCGGACGGCTCGGATCCGGCGGCATGGGGCGGGTGTTTCTCGGCGTGTACGAGGGGCGGTACGCCGCCGTCAAGCAGCTGCTGCCCTCCGTCGTCGGCGAGGACCCGGCCTTCCTGCGCCGCTTCGGGCACGAGCTGGACAACCTCTCGCGGCTGCCCGAGCGCGCCACCGCGCCGCTGCTCGCCAGCGATCGCACCGCACGGCCACCGTGGTTCGCCACCGCATACGTCCCAGGGCTCACCCTGCGGGAGGCCGTCGAGGTGCACGGGGGACCCCTGCCCCCCGAGGCGCTGTGGCTGCTGTTACGGGAGGCGGCCGCGGGGCTGGCGGCGGTGCACGCTCTGGAGATGGTGCACCGGGACGTCAAGCCGTCCAACGTCATGCTGACGCTCGACGGCCTCACGCTCATCGACTTCGGTGTTGCGCGAGCGGCCGAGCAGAGCCAGCTCACCCGGACCGGCATGGTCGTGGGCACGCCCGCCTACATGTCTCCCGAACAGCCCTCGGGGGCCCGGCGGTTGACTCCGGCCGTCGACGTGTTCGCGCTCGGCTCGGTGTTGGCGTACGCGGCGTGCGGCCGTCCGCCCTTCGGCGACGAGTCGGGGCACGGCGTGCTGTACCGGATCGTGCACGAGGAGCCGGACCTCGGGCCGCTGCGGGACCGGTGCCCGGGCCTCGTCGAGACCGTGGAGGCCTGTCTCGACAAGGATCCCGAGGGCCGCCCCACAGCGGCTGAACTCGTCGAACTCGCCGAACGGCACGGGCCGTTCACCGAACCGCTGTGGCCGGAGGCCGTCACCGAGCGGCTGGCTGAGCGGACCGCGTTCTCCGAGACGATTCCGGCGATTCCCACGATTCCGGAGAGTGTTCCGGACACCGTTCCGGACCCGGAGGCCGAACCGAAGCCGTCCTCGTCCCGCCCGGAGCCCTCAGAGTCCCCAGAGCGCCCGGAGCGGCCCGACCGTCGCCGGACCCGCGTCCTTTTCGCCGTCGTCCCCGTCGTGGTCGTCGTCACGGGCACGACCCTCGCCATCCAGCTTCTGCCGAACACCTCCCCACCACCGGACGGGGCCCACGCCAAGCCGTCCGCCTCCGTCCCGGCCTCCCTCACCCCCACGCCGTCCTCGTCGCCCTCCTCGGACCCGAGGCCCTCGAACACAGCAAGGCCATCGAACTCCCCGCCCCCGGCCACGTCGCAGGCCGCGGACAGCGGAGCCCGAGAGGAAGGCGTGCAGGACGACTCCGGCGACGCAGCCGCAGGCAGTGGCTCGGACGGAAACGACCGTTCCGCAGGCTCGGGCACCTCCGGCCGGGACACCGACGGCGCCACCGACTCGGGCGCGGGCGCAGCAGCCCCCACCGGCTACTTCCAGCTCAAGAACGCCTACAACGGCCGTTGCCTGGACGGGAGTCAGGGCACCTACGGCGTGAGGTTCGGAGGCTGCTCGGACAGCCCGGCGATGTCGTGGGCGTACAAGAACGGGTCTGGCGGCGCCTACCAGCTGGTCAACGAGTACAGCGGTCAGTGCCTGACCGCCAGTGTCGGCAACGTCACCAGCACGGGCACATGCGACGGCAGCGCCCAGCAGTCCTGGCGCACCGGCTCCGGCGGCACCCTGCAGAGCACGTACAACAGCCTGTGCCTCGACGAGTCCGCCGGCTGGCCCAGCGCCGCGACCTGTGAGTCGGGGAAGGTCTCGCAGCGCTGGACGAAGTTGTAGCCCTGTCCCTGCATCGTCCTCACGACTTGGAGCTGCCAGTGTCGTCTTCGCCCAACCTCCCTTCCACCCCTACTCGGTCGCGCGGCTCCCAATGGCTGGGGGCGTTGGGAGCCGCCGCAGCGACCGTGTTACTCGTGACGCTGACCAGCGGATGCGCCGCCGGCGACAACACCACCGACTCCTCCGCCTACGAGAGCAGCTCCGCGCCCTACGACCCCAGCACCGAAGACTCGTACACGGAGGACGAGCCAACCGAGGACGAGTACACCGACGAGCCGTACACGGAAGATCCGTACACCGAAGACACCGACGACCCCTACGCCGAAGACCCGTACGACACCGAGACCGAGGCCCCCGACCCGTACGAGTCCGGCACCTGCCTCAACGGAACGCTGCCCAACTCCACCACCGCACAGGAGGTCAGCGACGTGGAGGAGGTCTCCTGCTCGGCATCCGACGCCCACTACCAGGTGATCGAGACGATCCCCTTCACCTCGGACATGAGCCGCTGCAGCAGCAATCCCAGGACGGAGTACGCCTTCTCGTCCCGTTACACCATCAACGGCGCGACCATCAACGAGTACGTGTACTGCCTGATCGGCCTCGGCTCGTACGCGCAGTCCTGACGCTCGGCCTCAGCTGTCGTCGCCGTCCTTCTTCTTGTCCCGGCCGTCCCGCTCCTCCCGGTCCTCCTCGGAAAGGGACTTCAGGAACTCCGGGTTGTCGTCCGGCGCGACCCACTGCTGCCGGCGTCCGCCGGCCGCCCAGCCGCCGGGGCGGCCCGGGCCGGCCGGGTGCCGCTTCTTGCCCGCGATCAGCCAGGAGATCGATCCGACGAGCGGGAACAGCAGTACGAGGATCGCCCACAGCGGCTTGGGCATGTGCCGGATGTCCTTCTCGTCGGTGCTGATGCAGTCGATGAACGCATACACGCTCAGTGCCAGTGGCACCACGAACATCAGGATCCGGAGCATCAGCACTCCCCTTGTGGAACGGTGGTCGGGAGCCGCGCGCACGGCCCCCGTGACGGGGCCAGGGTAGCCCCTCGGGGATACTTGGCCCCATGGCATACGACGATCTTCGCTCCCTGCTCAGGGCACTGGAGCGCGAGGGGGACCTGAAGCGCATCAAGGTGGAGGTCGACCCGTATCTGGAGATCGGGGAGATCGTCGACCGGGTGCAGAAGGCGGGCGGTCCCGCGCTGCTCTTCGAGAAGGTGAAGGGGTCGTCGATGCCCCTCGCCATGAACGTCTTCGGGACCGACCGCCGGCTGCTGAAGGCCCTGGGCCTGAAGTCGTACGGCGAGATCAGCGACAAGATCGGCGGGCTGCTGAAGCCGGAGCTGCCGCACGGGTTCGTCGGTGTGCGCGAGGCCTTCGGCAAGCTCGGCGCGATGACCCACGTACCGCCGAAGAAGGTCAAATCCGACAATGCACCCGTCCAGGAAGTGGTGCTGCGCGGCGACGACGTCGACCTCGACGCGCTGCCCGCCCTCTTCACCTGGCCGCAGGACGGCGGCTCCTTCTTCAACCTGGGGCTGACCCACACCAAGCACCCGGAGACCGGGATCCGCAACCTCGGCCTGTACCGCCTCCAGCGCCACGACAAGCGCACCATCGGCATGCACTGGCAGATCCACAAGGACAGCCGCAACCACTACCAGGTCGCCGCGAGGCGCGGCGAGCGGCTCCCGGTCGCGATCGCCTTCGGCTGCCCGCCCGCCGTCACCTACGCCTCCACCGCCCCCCTCCCCGGCGACATCGACGAGTACCTGTTCGCCGGGTTCATCGCGGGCAAGCGGATCGAGATGGTCGACTGCAAGACCGTGCCGCTCCAGGTGCCGGCGCAGGCGGAGGTCGTCATCGAGGGCTGGCTGGAGCCCGGTGAGATGCTGCCCGAGGGCCCGTTCGGCGACCACACCGGCTTCTACACGCCACAGGAGCCGTTCCCGGCGCTGAAGATCGACTGTGTGACGATGCGGAAGCGGCCCCTCCTGCAGTCGATCGTCGTAGGCCGCCCCCCGACGGAGGACGGACCCCTCGGCCGTGCGACCGAGCGTTTCTTCCTCCCCCTGCTGAAGATCATCATCCCGGACATCGTGGACTACCACCTGCCCGAGGCAGGCGGTTTCCACAACTGCGCGATCGTGTCGATCGACAAGAAGTACCCCAAGCACGCGCAGAAGGTGATGCACGCGGTCTGGGGTGCGCACATGATGTCCCTGACCAAACTGATCGTGGTCGTCGACGCCGACTGTGACGTCCACGATCTGCACGAGGTCGCCTGGCGGGCCCTCGGCAACACGGACTACGCCCGCGACCTCACGGTCGTCGAAGGCCCCGTCGATCATCTCGACCACGCCTCCTACCAGCAGTTCTGGGGCGGCAAGGCGGGCATCGACGCGACGAAGAAGTGGCCCGAGGAGGGCTACACGCGCGACGGCGGCTGGCCGGACATGGTGCTGTCCGACCCCGATACGGCGGCGAAGGTCGACCGCCGCTGGAAGGAGTACGGACTGTGAGTTCGGCTTCCGCGGCGCTCCCGCAGCCGGGGCGCACGAAGGCGTTCCTGCGCCTGGTGATGATCGAGCACTCCGTCTTCGCCCTGCCCTTCGCCTACATCGCGGCCCTCACCGCGATGTTCCAGTGGGACAGGAACATCCACTGGGGTCGGCTGCTGCTGGTCACCATCTGCATGGTGGGCCTGCGCACCTTCGCGATGGCCGTCAACCGGATCATCGACCGTGAGATCGACGCGCGGAACCCGCGAACGGCCCACCGCGAGCTGGTGACGGGCGCGATGTCGGTACGGCACGCCTGGACCGGCGCCCTCATCGCCCTGGTGGTCTTCCTCGGCGCGGCGGCCCTGCTCAACCCCCTCTGCCTGGCCCTGGCCCCCGTCGCGGTGATCCCGATGGTGGTCTACCCGTACGGCAAACGGTTCACGAACTTTCCCCAGGCCATCCTCGGCCTCGCCCAGGCCATGGGCCCGGTCGGCGGCTGGCTGGCCGTCACCGGCGAGTGGTCCTGGGAGGCGGTGATCCTGGGCCTGGCCGTCGGCATCTGGATCGGCGGCTTCGACCTGATCTACGCCTGCCAGGACGTCGAGACCGACCGCGAGATCGGCGTCATGTCGGTCCCGGCCCGCTTCGGGATCCCGGCGGCGATCTGGGGGGCGCGGGTCTGCCACGCCGTGACGACGGCGCTGTTCGTCTGGTACGCCGTGGTGACCGACGCGGGCACGTTCTTCTGGCTGGGTCTGCTGATCGTCGCCGGCGCGTTCCTGTACGAGCACACGATCGTCCGCCCGCACGACCTGTCCCGCCTGAACCGCGCGTTCTTCAGCGTCAACGGGTTCATCGGGATTGCCCTGTTCGGGTGCGCGCTGCTGGATCTCCTGGTCCGGGGCCTGACCGTGTGAACAGCGTTCGCCCTGCCCTCGAGGGCATGACCCGGGGGGCACCCCACCGGTCCTGAAGACCTTTCCGTACACCGGTACGCTCAAGGTGTGAACGCAGGAGAAACGCAGCGCGTGCCTTGGATCGTGGGGGTGTCCGGGGCGTCCGGTACGCCCTATGCCGCCGCCGTGCTGCGAGCGCTGCTGGATGCGGGGGAGAGCGTCGACCTGGTCGTCAGCAGGGCCTCCCGGCTCACGCTGCTCGACGAGACCGGTCTGTCGTTCCGGGACGCGCACTGGCAGGACGACCTGCGGGAATGGCTCGCGCGGGGGGCCGACGGGAAACCGGACGCGTTCGCCGTGGACATCTCGGGCGTACGGCACTGGAGTGCCGGGGACCTGGCGGCGGGGCCGTCCTCGGGGTCGTACCCCGCGAAGGGGATGCTCATCGTGCCGGCCTCGACCGCGTGTGTCGCCGGGGTGGCCCTCGGGCTCTCGAAGGACCTGCTGCAACGAGCGGCGAGCGTGACCCTCAAGGAGGGCCGCCCGCTGGTCGTGACCGTGCGGGAGGCCCCGCTGAACGGACAGACGCTCCGGCACCTCGTCAGCCTCGACGACGCGGGCGCCACCGTCGTGCCGGCCTCGCCCGCCTTCTACGCGGGCGCCACCCACATCCAGGACCTCGTCGACTTCGTCGCCGGACGTGTCCTCGACGCGGCGGGCGTCCCGCACACGCTCTACCGCCGCTGGAAGGGCGAACTGGGCGGCGGGTCCCGCACCACCTAACGCCTGATCAACTCCAGGAACTCGTCAGACACTTCAGCGGAAGGCTTCGATCGCATGGACGCCGTGGACAGGCAGCTCATCCAGGCCCTGAGGGAGAACGGCCGGGCCTCCTACGCGGAGCTGGGGCGCCTCGTCGGCCTGTCGGGCCCCAGCGTCACCGACCGCATCAACCGGCTGGAGGCGGCCGGTGTCATCACCGGCTACCGCGCCACCGTGAACGCCGCCTCGCTCGGTCTCGGCGTCACCGCCCTGATCGGCATCTCGCTCTCCGACGCCGCCGACCACGAGGACGTGGCACGCCGGTTGAAGGACCTGCCGGAGATCGAGGACTGCTGGTTCATCGCCGGCGACGACTCGTTCATGCTCAAGGTGCGTGCGACGGACGTCGACGGGCTGGAGAGGATCATCCGGCGGCTGAGCGGGACCAAGGGCGTGTCCCGGACCCGTACCACCATCGTGCTCTCCACCAAGTGGGAGAACCGGGTGGGTGAGCTGCCGGAGGAGGTCTAGGCGTAACGTTGGGCGAGCTGTCGTAGAAAGGGCGAACGCATGGACGTCGGGCTCAAGCGCGAGCTGGAGGAGAAGGTGAGGGCGGGCGTCCGCCTGACCCGCGAGGACGGCATCGCGCTGTACGAGTCGGACGACCTCGCCTGGCTCGGCGGACTCGCCCACGAGGTGCGGACGCGGAAGAACGGCGACGTCGTGCACTTCAACGTCAACCGGCACCTCAACATGACGAACGTGTGCACCGCGTCCTGCGCCTACTGCTCCTTCCAGCGCAAGCCGGGCGAGAAGGACGCGTACACGATGCGCATCGAGGAGGCCGTCAAGCTCGCCAAGGCGATGGAGGGCGAGAACCTCACCGAGCTGCACATCGTCAACGGGCTGCACCCCAACCTGCCGTGGCGCTACTACCCGCGCTCCCTGCGCGAGCTGAAGGCCGCCCTGCCGGACGTCTCCCTGAAGGCCTTCACGGCCACGGAGATCCACCACTTCGAGACCATCTCGGGGCTCAGCGCCTCCGAGATCCTGGACGAGCTGATCGACGCCGGCCTGGAGTCCCTCACCGGCGGCGGTGCCGAGATCTTCGACTGGGAGGTCCGGCAGCACATCGTGGATCACCGCACCCACTGGGAGGACTGGTCCCGTATCCACCGGCTGGCGCACGAGAAGGGGCTCAAGACCCCCTGCACCATGCTGTACGGCCACATCGAGGAGCCCCGCCACCGCGTCGACCACGTGCTGCGGCTGCGTGAGCTGCAGGACGAGACCGGCGGCTTCCAGGTCTTCATCCCGCTGCGTTACCAGCACGACTTCGTCGACATGAAGGACGGGAAGGTACGCAACCGGCTGCAGGCCAGGACCGCGATGGCGACCCCCGCCGAGGCCCTGAAGACCTTCGCCGTCTCCCGGCTGCTGTTCGACAACGTCCCGCACGTCAAGGTCTTCTGGGTCATGCACGGCATCCAGACCGCCCAGCTCGCGCTCCAGCACGGCGCCGACGACATGGACGGCTCGGTCGTCGAGTACAAGATCACGCACGATGCCGACAACTACGGCACCCCGAACAAGCTGACCCGCGACGACCTGCTGGACCTGATCCGCGACGCGGGCTTCCGGCCGGTGGAGCGGAACACGCGGTACGAGATCATCCGCGAGTACGAGGGCGCCGACCCGGCGCGCCGGGAGTCACCGCAGCCGATGCGGGTGTGAGCGTCCGTGAGGGGTACCCGGCGTGGGTGACCCCTCGTACGACCGCACCTGAGGACGCGTACACCGCCGCGCCCTTCGTTCCGGCCGACGGCGCCGATCTCGCCGCCCTGCGCCGCGCCGCCGCCGAATGCCGGGGCTGCCCCCTGCACCGGAACGCCACCCAAACCGTGTTCGGCGCCGGCGACAAGGACGCCCGCGTCATGCTCGTCGGCGAGCAGCCCGGCGACCAGGAGGACCGGCAGGGCAAGCCGTTCGTCGGCCCCGCCGGCCGCCTACTGGACCGCGCGCTGGAAGAGGCCGGCATAGACCCCTCCGAGGCCTACGTCACGAACGCCGTGAAGCACTTCAAGTTCACCCAGGCCGAGCCCCGCAAGCGCCGTATCCACAAGACGCCGACCCTCCGGGAGATGACCGCGTGCGGCCCCTGGCTGGCCGCCGAGCTGGCCGTCGTGGAGCCCGAGCTGATCGTGATCCTGGGCGCGACCGCGGGGAAGGCGCTGCTGGGCTCGTCGTTCCGGGTCGGGGAGGTCCGAGGGGCGCTGCTGGAGCGCGAGATCCACGGCCGGCCGGAGAGGCTGGTGGCGACGGTGCATCCGTCGTCGGTGCTGCGGGCCCAGGACGAGGACCGGAGGGCCGCGTACGAGGGGCTGGTTGCCGATCTGAAAGTGGCGGCGCGAGCACTCTCGTAATAGCTACGATGGCGCGGTGTCCCTTACTTTCACACTCGACCCCGCCGTCGACCCCACCCTCCACGACGGCATCCTCGACCTGTGGACCGACGTGTCCAACGCGGGCGGAGCCGTCGGCTTCGTCCCGCCGGTGACGCGGGAGGCGATCCGGCCGGAGCTGGTGAAGCAGCTCGTCGCCCTCGGCGAGGGCCGGGTCCGGCTGCTCGCCGGGCACGACGAGGACGGACGGGTGGCCGCGACCGCGTTCCTCACCTTCAACGCGCACCGCCTCATGACGCACTGGCTGTGGCTGTACACGGTGATGGTGCACCCGCGCCACCAGGGCAAGGGCTACGGCCGCGACCTGCTGGCCGCCGCCGCGGACGCGGCCCGTACGTTCGATGGGATCGAGGCGATACGGCTCACCTGCCGGGGCGGGCTGGGTCTGGAGCGGTTCTACGGCTCCTGCGGCTACAAGGAGGTCGGCCGCGTGCCCGGCGCCATCCGGGTGGGACCGGGGGACCACCGGGACGACATCACCATGCTGCTGCCTCTGGGCTGACCGCGCGTACCCCCCTCCAAGATCGGCGCAGTGGCGTGCTTCACTGGGGGGTGCCCTTTGGTGACGTTCGGGAACGGAAGAGTGGATTGAGATGCTCCGCTACACACTGATGCGCCTCGGAATCTTCGCAGGCTGCTTCGTGGTCGTCTGGGGCCTCGTCTACACCGGCCTTGCCCCGCGCGGACTGGGCGCCTCCAACGGCATCTGGGTCCTGCTGCTCGCCCTCGTCCTCTCCGCGCCGATCAGCTTCGTGGTGTTGCGCAAGGAGCGGGACCGGGCCTCCGTCCAGATCGTGCAGAAGGTGGACCGGGCGAAGGCCAGCCTGGAGGCCAACCGCAGCCAGGAGGACGTCGCCGACGACTCGGCCCGGGCGCAGGGGCAGACGTCGTAAGGTCCCTCACACACCTGCAGGTGCCCCGGTTTCCGGACCCCCGGAAACCGGGGCACTTTGCGTTGTTCGGGTCATCGTTGCCCCCCCGCCTCTCAAAGTCAGGCTTTGAGGTTCCCAAAGCTCAGGTGTTACGGTCTACAGGTGAAGTCTGCAGCTGTGTCCGCCACGCCCCGAAGCGTCCCGCTCGTGGTGCGTCTGCGCGTGGACCTCTGCCGGTGCGCGTCCGCGACCTGTCGCCTCTGACGTCCTGCGACCCTCGCGCCTTACGCCAGTCACCTCACGTCAGCCCCTGCGCACCCCCAACGGAGCATGTCCGTGTCCGCGAACACGAAGTCCTTCAAGCTGCCCTTCTGGGCCCAGATAATCGCCGGTCTCGTCCTCGGCGTCCTGCTCGGCTGGATAGCCAGGAGCCAGGACCTGTCCTGGCTCGTCACCACCCTCGAGAAGGTCGGCGACACCTTCATCGGGCTGCTGAAGCTCGCCGTCGCCCCGCTCGTCTTCTTCGCGATCCTCGTGTCGATCACCAACCTGCGGAAGGTGAACAACGCGGCCCGGCTGGCCTCGCGCACCCTCCTCTGGTTCATGATCACGTCGCTGATCGCGGTGGCCGTCGGCATCGCCATCGGCCTGGTCACCAACCCGGGTGCCGGCACCGGCCTCACCCCGCAGGACGGCGCGAAGCCCGAGACCACCGGCTCCTGGATCGACTTCCTGACCGGCATCGTGCCGACCGATGTGATCACCCCGTTCACCGAGCTGAACGTACTGCAGATCGTCTTCATGGCCGCCGTCGCCGGCATCGCCGCCCTCCAGCTCGGCGAGAAGGCCCAGCCGATCCTCACCCTGAGCGAGTCCGTCCTCGAACTCCTCCAGAAGGCCCTGTGGTGGGTCATCCGCCTCGCCCCGCTCGGCACCGTCGGCCTCATCGGCAACGCCATCGCCACCTACGGCTGGGACCTGATCGGCCAGTACGCCACCTTCACCGCCGACATCTACGTCGGCTGCGCGATCGTGCTGTTCGTGGTCTACCCGGTGCTGCTGGCGACCGTCGCCAAGGCCAGTCCGCTGCAGTTCTTCAAGGGCGCCTGGCCGGCCATCCAGCTGGCCTTCGTCTCCCGGTCGTCGGTGGGCACGATGCCGCTGACCCAGAAGGTCACCGAGCGCCTCGGCGTCCCCAAGGAGTACGCGTCCTTCGCCGTGCCGTTCGGTGCCACCACCAAGATGGACGGCTGCGCCGCCATCTACCCGGCGATCGCCGCGATCTTCGTCGCGCAGATCTTCGACATCCAGCTGGGCGTCGGCGACTACCTGCTGATCGCGTTCGTCTCGGTGGTCGGCTCCGCCGCCACGGCGGGCCTGACCGGCGCCACGGTGATGCTGACCCTCACCCTGTCCACCCTGGGCCTGCCCATGGAAGGCGTCGGCCTGCTCCTGGCCATCGACCCGATCCTGGACATGATGAGGACCGCTACCAATGTCGCCGGGCAGGCCCTGGTGCCGGTGCTCGTCTCCGCCCGCGAGGGCGTGCTCGACCGCAACGCCTATGACAAGGCGGCGAGTTCCCCCGTGGACGAGCCGCAGCAGGTGACGGTCGCCGCCTGACCGGGAGCCGCCGGAGCTGCGCGGACCGTACGCTGATCCCCATGGGTGCCGTGAAGACCAAGCGGATGCCGCGTGCGGTCCGTGAGCAGCAGATGCTGGATGCCGCCGTGCAGACCTTCGGACAGCGGGGGTACATGGCCGCGTCGATGGACGACATCGCCGAACTCGCGGGCGTGTCCAAGCCGTTGGTGTACCTCTACCTCAACTCCAAGGACGACCTCTTCACCGCCTGCATCCGCCGCGAGGCCAAGGCGCTCACCGCCGCCGTCCGGGCCGGCGTGCACCCCGAACTGCCCGCCGACCGCCAGCTCTGGGAAGGCCTGCTGGCGTTCTTCACCCACACCGCCCGGCACCCCGACGGCTGGTCCGTACTGCACCTCCAGGCCCGCACCCACGGCGAGACCTTCGCCGCCGAGGTCACCGCGATGCGCACGGAGATCGTCACGTTCGTGACGCAGCTGATCGCCGACGCCGCCCGCGAGGCCCACCGTGACCCGGACCTGCCCGACAAGGAGGTCGCCGGGCTGGCCGAGGCCCTGGTCGGCGCCGCCGAGTCGCTGGCCACCTGGGCCAATGCCACCCCCGGCGTCACGGCCCGGCAGGCGGCGGCGACCCTGATGAACTTCGCCTGGGCGGGGCTGGGCGACCTGATGGCGGGGCGGGCCTGGTCACCGCCGCCCGCGTGAGGTGAGCGGGAGCACCTCGCCGGTCACACACCGGCGTTCCCCGCTCCGGAGCTCGAACCGCCCGCCGTCCGCCGCGTACGCCACCGTCCCCGGCAGCAGCACCGGCGCCCGGAACTGCGCCCGTACCAGCACCGCCTCGGGCGTCCCGTGCGCGGCGAGGCAGCGGGCCACCGTCCACATGCCGTGCGCGAGGGGCCGGCGGAAGCCGAACAGGCGGGCGGTGAGCGGATACAGGTGGATCGGGTTGCGGTCGCCGGAGACGGCACCGTACCGCCGCCCGATGTCACTGCCGAGCCGCCACTCGGCGCGGACCGGCAGCGGGGCGCGCTCGGTCCCGGTCGAGGGCCGGGCATCGGTGCGGTGCCGCGCGAGATAGGTGCTCCTCGACTCCCATACGACCTCCCCGCCGGCCCGCGCCTCGGTCACGACCGTCGCCTCCGTCCCGCGCCGGTGCGGAGCCAGTCCCTCGATGCACACGGCGAGTTCGTACGCCCCGGTGGCCGGGAGCGCGGTATGGCGGCTGATCTCCACCGAGGTGTGGACCAGGCCGAGCAGCGGCAGCGGGAAGTGCGGGTCGCTCATCAGGCGCATGGCGAGCGGGAAGCCCAGGACGTGCGGATATGTGAGGGGCAGGGCGTCCTCCCCGGTCGGGAAGCCGCACACCCGCTCGTAGGCGGCGAGCCGGGCCAGGTCGACGCGTACGCCGGACAGGACGAGGCGGGTGCGGGGGAAGCCGGCGTCCGGGCGGGGCTGTTTGAAGGGGGAGAGCAGCGCGCCCCGCGCGAGGGAGCGGACCTGGCCGGGTGCGGTGCCGGTGCAGCTCAGGTGGCGGTCGGCCATGGGTACCCCCTGTCCTCACTGTTTACTCTGGAGTAAGGTTACCGCAGGTAAGCCCAAGCCCTGTCCGGCCCCGAGCTGCACACCCCCGTCCCCGGACCACCTCGGAAGCACCCCCGAACCCGCGCAATCTCCCCACGCGGGCCCCGTAGGATCTCCGCCCACCGGCGGCCGACGGACGAGCCGCGCCGCCGCCGTTGAACGCCTTCGTGCGCACCACGCGTACCTCATGCAGCGAGCAGTGCCGATGTCGTCGCTGCAGGCCCCAGGAGCTGCCATGCCCATCTCGTACTCGTCTGCCCCTTTGCCGCCGGAGTCGTCCGACCCGTCCACGGCCGCGTCGCTCGAGTACGACCCCGACAGCGGGCCGGTCCTTGTCGAGCCCGAGATACGGCGGCTGGACGGGGAGGTGCGGGAAGTGGCCGTACCGCCGCTGGTGCCGCCGGTGTCGCACGGTTCGCTGGCCGACCTGCCGTTCGAGAACGCGGACGCGGCGCCCGGGCATCCGGTGCTCAGCCGCCGTACCGAGGACGGGGGTTGGGCGGACGTGACCGCGGCGGAGTTCGCCGCGCAGGTGCTGGCCGTGGCGAAGGGGATGATCGCCGAGGGGCTGATGCCGGGCGACCGGATCGCGGTCATGGCGCGCACGTCGTACGAGTGGACGCTCCTCGACTTCGCCGCCTGGGCGGCCGGCCTGGTGACCGTCCCGGTGTACCCCACCTCGTCGGTCTTCCAGACCCGCTGGATCCTCCAGGACTCCGGCGCGGTGGCGCTGGCCACGGAGACGGTCGGCCAGGCGGCCGCGCTCGGCCCCGAGCGGGAGCATCTGACCGACCTGAAGCACATGTGGGTCATCGAGAAGGGCCATGTGGACCGCCTGGCGGAGCTCGGCCGGTCCGTGCCGGACACCGAAGTGGACGTACGGCGCGGCATGCTGGGCCCGGACACCCTGGCCACCCTCGTCTACACCTCGGGCACCACCGGCCGCCCCAAGGGCTGCGCGCTCACGCACGGCAACTTCCTGGCGGAGGTCGACAACGCGATCGAACTCCTCTACCCCGTCTTCAAGGCCCGCACCGACGCGGAGCCCTCCACCCTCCTCTTCCTCCCCCTCTCGCACGTCTTCGGCCGCATGGTGTCGGTGGCCTGCGTCCGCGCGCGAGTGCGGATCGGTCACGCGCCCAGCCTGAAGTCGGAGGACCTGCTGGCCGACCTGGCGAGCTTCCGGCCGACCTTCCTCATCGCCATCCCGTACATGCTGGAGAAGATCTTCAACAGCGCCCGCGCGACAGCCGAACGCGGCGGCAAGGCACCGGCCTTCGACCGTGCGGCGAAGGTGGCACGCCGCTACGGCGAGGCGGCGGAGGCCAGGGCGAGCGGCACCGGCCCCGGCCCCGGCGCCTCCCTCAAGGCGGCCCGCGCCCTCTACGACACCCTCGTCTACCGCCGGATCCGCAACGCGCTGGGCGGCAGGGTCCGTTACGTCATCTGCGGAGGCTCGCCCCTGGGCCGCGACCTGGCCGCGTTCTACGCCGGCGCGGGCATCGACGTCTACGACGGCTACGGCCTCACCGAGACGACCGGCGCGGCGACCGTGACCCCGCCGCTCAAACCCCGCCTCGGCACCGTGGGCTGGCCCCTGCCCGGCACGCGCATCCGCATTGCGGCGGACGGCGAGATACTGCTCGCCGGCGGCCAGGTCTTCCGCGGCTACTGGGACCCGTACGCGGGCGGCGTCGTCCCGGCAACGCCCGGCGGCTGGTTCCCCACCGGCGACATCGGCCGGCTGGACGACGAGGGCTACCTCACCATCACCGGCCGGAAGAAGGAGATCCTGATTACGGCGGGCGGCAAGAACGTGGCCCCGGCCCCGCTGGAGAACTGGCTGCGCTCGCACCCCCTGATTTCCCAGTGCATCGTTCTGGGCGACCGCCGCCCCTACATCACCGCCCTGATCACCCTCGACACCGACGGCATCACCCACTGGCGCCAGATGAACGGCAAGCACCCCGTACCGCCGGAACTCCTCGTGACCGACGACGAGTTGCGCGGGGTGGTGCAGCGCGCGGTGGACGAGGCCAACAAGCTGGTGTCGCGCCCGGAGTCCATCCGCCGCTTCGCCGTCCTCCCCGTGGACTTCACCGAGGCCGCCGGCCATCTGACCCCGTCGATGAAGCTGCGCCGGGAGGCGATCCTGCGGGACTTCGCCGGGGAGGTGGAGGCGCTGTACGAAAGCTAGCGGGCGAGATCGGGGAAGGGCACGCCACGCTCAGCGCGCTCGCGCCGCTCTTCGTCGGTCGGAGGGAACCCGGATCGGGTCGGCAAGCCGACCCCTACTGGAAGGTGACCGTCGGGGCCGCCCGCTTCTTTGTCAGTGTCGTGCTTCCACGGCCCGCGTCAAGGGCGCTCCCTCCGGTCGCGTCGCCTTCGGCGATGACCCTGCGGGTCACCCTTGACCCGGTCCGTTCCAGCACGGGTGAGAAGCGAGCGAGCGGCCCGGGAAGGCGGGTGGCCGAGGCCTGTTTGCGGGCGGGGTCGGCTGCGTCGCCGGCCGGGGTTGGCGGGCGCGGTCGCGCCTCGCATGCACGCCGGGTGGGTTTGGCGGCTTGCGGGTGGTGGATGGCTGGGGCGGGCGCGTCGGCAGGGTGGGGGCACGCCGGGTCGGCTTGGCGGCTTGCGGGTGGTGGGGAGGGGGCGCGCGGTGGCGTTCCGGATGCACGCCGGGTCGGGTCGGTTCGGCGGCTTGCGGGTGGTGGGGAGGGGGCGCGCGGTCGCGTTCCGGATGCACGCTGGGTCGGGTCGGTTCGGCGGCAGTGCGGGCGCCGGGTGGTTGGGTCGTGTCCGGTGGTCTGGCCTGGTCACGCCGGGTGGGCCAAGCGGCTTGCGGCCGGTGGCGTGCGACTTCGCGTCGAGGGGAGACGGCGATCGGTTGGGGGCCTGCCCCTCCGGGGCGCCTGCCGACTCGGCGCGGACAGTCCCAGGCGCAATTGGAGGATTTGGGCCACCCCTGGCGTCAAAAGTGCAGGTCACCGGAGAGGCGGGTGGCACAAACCCTCCAATTGTTCCTGGGCAGTGACCTGTGAGGCTGATGTGATCCCACCGGCCGCAAGCCGCTGAGCCCGCCCGGCGTGCATGCGAGGCGCGACCGCGTCCGTCGACGCCGGGCAAGACCGCAGCCGACGTCACTCGTCGGCCAACCTGGGCCACCCGCCTTTCCGGGCCGCTCGCTCGCTTCTCACCCGTGCTGGAGCGAGGTGAGTCAAGGGTCGGCCGCAGGCCGATCGCCGAAGGCGACGCGGAGACGGAGTCGGAGCGCCCTTTACTCGGCTCGTGGAAGCACGACACTGGCCAAGAAGCGGGCGGCCCCGACGGTCACTTGGCAGCGTGCGTGAGGAAGTCGGCCCAGGCGGCACCGCCCAGCACCTTGTCGCCGAACTCGCCGCCAATGCCGTCACCCACGGCCGCGTACCCGGCCGCGACTTCGAAGCTCTCGCTCGCCTGGGGCGTCAGCGAACGCGACGTCGGCAAGACGGTCTGGGCCGAGCTGTCTCTCAAGGAGCCACGGTCTCCGCGAACGCCCGTGCCAGAGGGCTCAGCGCGTCCCAGCGGCGGACTGCCCAGCCGACGGTGAGGGGGCGGAGGGCTGGGAGGGGGATCAGGCGCAAGTCACCGTTGGCTGCAGGGCTGCCGGGGCCGTTGATCCGCAGGCCGGGCAGTGCCGGGACCACCGCCCTGCCCAGCCCCAGTTCCGCCAGCAGCAACGCCGTGTCCCAGTCGGCGACACTCGTGTCGAAGCCGAGGCGGATGCCCAGCTCGGCGCAGCAGGCGTCCAAATGGGCGGCGGACGTCGAGTTCGGGGGGAGGCGGATCAGGCGGAGGCCGGTCAGGTCCTGGACGTCCGCGTACGGGCGGTCGGCCAGCGGGTCGTCGGCCCGTACCGCCAGCACCCACGGCAGGTCGACCACCGGCCGCTGCTCGATGCCGCGCACCGGAGGCCCGAGGGTCACCCAGGCGAGGTCCAGCTCGCTGTCGGTGAGCGCGTCGAAGCAGGCGCGGCTCGAACTCTCCGTACGGAACTCCAGGTTGACCTCGGGATGGCGCCGGCGGAAGGCGACCACCGCGTCGGCCATGAAGTGCCGTACGGTCGTCGCCCCGGTGGCCACCCGGACCGAGCCGCGTTCACCGTCGGCCAGCTCCCGCAGCCGCCGCAGCGCGAGATCCAGCCCGGCGAGCCCTTCCGTGGCCGCGGCTTCGAGCACCCACCCGGCCTGCGTCACCGTCACTCCACGCGGCTGCCGCTCCAGCAGACTGACCCCGGTCTCCCGCTCCAGCCGCTTCACGTGCTGGCTCACGGCCGACTGAGAGCACCCCAGCTCCCGTGCCACCGCACTGAGACTGCCGGCCCGGCACACCGCCACGAACACACGCAGGTCTTCAAGGGTCACAACTCCAAGCTAACACTTGGGTTTTGACAGCAATCCCAAGGATTGACTGGCCCTGCAGGCTGTACGACGATCTTCATCAGGGCCCAGGGCGGCAACCCGCTCCCCACGTCCACCGGCGTCCGGATCCGGGGAGGCAGGGGCAGCGGGTGCCGACCCGCCACCCAGCCCTCGTCGCGAAAGGACGCCCCGTGCCGTCTTCCCACGACCGAGCCACGGCGCTGCTACGGCAACTCGGCGCCGAGTCCGTGCCCCATCCCGGCGGCACGCTCCTCACGCACCTCGACCGCGTCCGCATCCGGCTCGCCGGCTGGCAGGCCCGACCCGCCCTCCAACTCGCCGGGTTCTGCCACGCGCTCTACGGCACGGACGGCTTCCCCAAAGCCCTGCTTCCGCTGCATCGCCGTACCGCGGTCGCCGCCGCCCTCGGTTCGGAGGCCGAGGGGCTCGTGTATCTCTACGCGAGCTGCGATCGGGGGGCCACTTACCCGGTCCTGCCCGACGGCCCGTTCCACGACCGCTTCATGGAGGCCTCCCATACCCCCTCGCTCGCCGTGCTTCGTGACTTCGCGGAGCTCACCGCAGCGAACGAGCTCGACCTCGCCGCCCACGACCCGGAATTCCGCACCCGTTACGGCGCCGACCTCCTCGCCCTCTTCACCCGCTTCCGGCCGCTGCTGAGCGGGACGGCCTGGGACGACTGCGTTGCGGTGCTCGGGGGCAGGCCCTAGGGCCTGCCCGGCGGATCATGCCGGAGACGCGGGGGCTGGCACGCCCATCTGCGGCGTTGTCGTCGGTCGCCGACGCTCCGCGTCGACTCCCTCCTCCGCCTTGCAGCTGGACGCCCCAGCCCCCGCTCACCTGCGCTGACGAGGTGCCGCCGTTTTCCTCCGACCTGATCCACCGGACAGGCCCTAGCCGGCGGAGTCGTCCGCGACGGCCAGGAAGGCGTCGCCCAGGCGCTGTTGCTGTTCGGGCGTGGCGTTGCCGAGTTCGACGGAGTGCCCGTTCGGCTCCACCTTGACGGTGCGGACGGGGCAGGTCTGCATCCACGTCTCGACCAGACGCAGCGCAGGCCGGAGCAGGACGGGCGCGAGGCTGACGGCGAGGGCCCGACCGTGAGCAGTTCGACCGCCTTGGCGTCGGCCGATGAAGTAGCCCTGGATCAGGGAAGTTGGGGATCAGCAGGCGTCCATGCCGGTGCCCCGGCGGCCGGGCTTGCGGGCGATGAGATACGCCTGCGCGGTCGACTCCCCGAGCTCCTCTTCCGCCTCCCGCACCGTCCGCGCCCGCATCTCGAAACCGGCCCCGACCAGCAGCTCGGCGATCCGATCCGGCTGTCGGCGTTCGAAATCCAGGGAGACGGGGTGCCCGAAGGGCCGGTCGAGGCGGCGTGGGCGGTCGCCGACCTGGAAGGCGAGGAACAGATGGCCGCCCGGGGTCAGGACACGGGCGAACTCCGCGAAAAGGCCGGGCAGCCGGTCCACAGGGGTGTGGATGGACGAGTAGTAGGACACGACGCCTGCGAGGTGACCGTCGGGCAGGTCCAGGTCCAGCATCGAACCCTGCTCGAAGCGCAGGCCGGGATTCTCACGCCGGGCGATGGCGAGCATCGACGCCGACAGGTCGAGCCCGAACACCGACAGGCCGAGCGAGGCGAGGTACGCCGTCACCTCCCCTGGTCCGCACCCCAGGTCGGCCACCTCACCGCCATCGCCCACGAGTTCCGCGTACGCGGCCAGCACGGCCCGGTCCATCGGCCTGGCCGCCAGCCCGTCCCGGAACCGGTCGGCGTAGTCCTCGGCAACGGCGTCGTAGAAGTCCCGGGTGGTGGTCAGGAAGTCGCTGTCAGTCATGGTCGGCGACCCTATCCACTCCCACTGACAACCGGCCGCGCACCTGAGGCCACTGCCGTCAAAGGAGAGGGGGGAAGGAATTCTCGGAGAATTCACCTCGGGATACTCGGGCTGCTCGGGCTGCTCGGGAAAAGGCAGGAGCCCCGTCGCCGAAGGCGCGGGGCTCCTTGGGTACTGCACTCGATCCGGATCGGAGGATCAGATCATCAGATCAGACCGGGGTGACGTTCTCCGCCTGCGGGCCCTTCGGGCCCTGGGTGACGTCGAAGGACACCTGCTGGTTCTCCTCAAGGGAGCGGAAGCCGCTCGCGTTGATCGCGGAGTAGTGGACGAAGACGTCGGGGCCGCCGCCTTCCTGGGCGATGAAACCAAAGCCCTTTTCGGCGTTGAACCACTTCACGGTTCCGGTAGCCATAAGCCCTCCTTGGGCTCAAAGGGTTGCCCTGCTCCAGAACCAGCAAGTGTGAAGATCGAGATTCTGCACAACTGCACCCGTCTGAGAACGACGAGAGCCCGCGGTCACATGCTCCGCAGGCTCTGTACTGCAAGGGAAACCAAACTGCAACTTGCGGCGAGCCTAGCACGCGGGAAGCCGAAAGCAATAGAGGTCAAGATCACGTCACCCGAACGTTTGACATCCACTACTCCAGATGACGGTGGGGCCCAGACTTGCACGTCACCCCACAGGGTCAGCGCCTGCCCGGCGGACGCTAGCCTCCGGATGTGGACATTCCTCGCACCCGGCCGCGCGTCGGCCACATCCAGTTCCTGAACTGCCTGCCCCTGTACTGGGGGCTCGCGAGAACGGGCACACTCCTCGACTTCGAGCTGACCAAGGACACCCCGGAGAAGCTCAGCGAGCAGCTGGTGCAGGGCGACCTCGACATCGGGCCGATCACCCTCGTCGAGTTCCTGCGCAACGCCGACGACCTGGTCGCCTTCCCCGACATCGCGGTCGGCTGCGACGGGCCGGTGATGTCCTGCGTGATCGTCTCGCAGGTCCCGCTGGAGCGGCTGGACGGCGCCCGGGTCGCCCTCGGCTCCACCTCCCGCACCTCCGTACGCCTCGCGCAGCTGCTGCTGGCGGACCGTTTCGGCGTACGGCCCGACTACTACACGTGTCCGCCCGACCTCAGCCTGATGATGCAGGAGGCGGAGGCGGCGGTGCTGATCGGGGACGCGGCGCTGCGGGCCAACCTGCTCGACGGGCCGCGCTTCGGGCTGGAGGTGCACGATCTCGGTGCGCTGTGGAAGGAGTGGACCGGACTGCCGTTCGTCTTCGCCGTCTGGGCGGCCCGCCGCGACTACCTGGAACGCGAGCCCGTGATCACCCGCAAGGTGCACGAGGCCTTCCTCGCCTCCCGCAACCTCTCCCTGGAGGAGGTCGGCAAGGTCGCCGAGCAGGCCGCCCGCTGGGAGGCCTTCGACGAGCAGGTCCTGGAGCAGTACTTCACCACCCTCGACTTCCGCCTCGGCGAGCCCCAGCTGGCGGCGGTCGCGGAGTTCGCGCGCAGGGTCGGCCCGACGACCGGCTTCCCGGCGGACGTGAAGGTGGATCTGCTCCAGCCGTAGAGGATCTGCTCCAGCCGTAGGGACCTGGCGCGAGCGGCGGGACTATACGCTGCGGGACAGTGGAGGCGTACGGGGGAAGGGGGCGCACGCCATGCAGCCGCTCGGAGTCGACGAGCCCACGAGCATCGGGCCCTACCGGCTGCTCGGCCGGCTCGGTGCGGGCGGAATGGGCCGGGTGTATCTCGGCCGCAGCGCAGGGGGCCGTACCGTCGCGGTGAAGGTCGTGCACCCGCACTTCGCGCTCGACGAGGAGTTCCGCGCCCGGTTCCGCCGCGAGGTCGAGGCCGCGCGGCGGGTGGGCGGCGCCTGGACCGTGCCGGTGCTCGACGCGGACCCGGAGGCGCCGGTGCCGTGGGTCGCCACGGCGTACGCGGCGGGCCCGTCGTTGACCGTGGCGGTCACGGACGGCGGTCCGCTGCCCACGCATTCCGTACGAGTACTGGGTGCGGGCCTCGCCGAGGCGCTCGCGGCGGTGCACGAACTGGGCCTGGTGCACCGGGACGTGAAACCGTCCAACGTCCTGCTGACGCTGGACGGCCCCCTGCTGATCGACTTCGGCATCGCCCGCGCCACGGACGGCACGGCCTCCCTGACCTCCACCGGCGTCTCGGTCGGCTCGCCCGGCTACATGGCGCCCGAGCAGATCCTGGGCAAAGGGGTCACCGGAGCCGCCGACGTCTTCTCACTGGGCGCGGTACTGGCGTACGCGGCGACCGGCGAGCCGCCCTTTCCCGGGGACTCGTCGGCCGCGCTGCTCTACAAGGTCGTCCACGAGGAGCCACAACTCGCCGCGCTGGAGGGCGGGTTGGTGCGGGAGATCGTCGAGGCATGCCTGGTGAAGGAACCGCGGGAGCGGCCGACCCCGGCGGAGGTGGGCCGGCGGCTCGCGCCCGAGGGGGCGGCGCGGCTGGTCGCGGGCGGGTGGCTGCCCGGGGCGCTGGTGGAGCAGGTCAGCCGTAGTGCCGTACGGCTGCTGAATCTGGAGACGGCGGCGGAGGCGGCTCCTTCGGGGCCGGTGGAATTCAGTAAGCCGGCGGTGGGGGAGGCGCCGCCGGGGCCGGTGGGGTTCGGCAGTCCGGCCGTCGGGGAGACGCCGCCGGGGCCGGTGGGATTCGGCAGTCCGGCGGTGAGCCCGTCCTCGGCCGTGGGGGAGTTCGGGCCGCCGCCCGTGATGCCGGGGGTGCCGCCGGTCGTACCCGAGCCGCGTCCGGCGGAGCCGGAGGACCCGGACCCGACGTCGGGCGGACGGCCCGGCAAGCTCTCCGTCACGTTCGCCGCGTCGGCGGCACCGGAGGCCGGTGGGCGGGGCCGCCGGCTGAGCTGCACGGTGGCGCTCGCGGTCGCCGGGGCGCTGGCGGCGGTGACGGTGGGGTCGGTGTTCGTGTTCGACCTGTTGCCGGACGACCGTCGGGACAGTGCGGATGGGGCCGCCCCGTCCCAGTCCGCAACGCCGGGTGACTCCGCCACGGGTACCGCCTCCGCCGTCCCCGCCCGCTACCTCGGCACCTGGGAGGGCCAGGGCACCGCCCTCGACGGCAACCTGCCGCTCGGCACGTTCCGTATCACCGTCCGGGACGCGGAGGTCGGCGAGGAGCTGGGCCGGCTCCGGCAGACCGACCAGCTGGGCGGCGTCTGTGTCGACGTACTGACCCTGAAGCAGGCGACGGAGAAGCAGCTCGTCGCGACGTCGGTGGGCGCCAAGGAGAACCACGGTGGGTGCAATCCGGCGGCGACGACGGTGCGGCTGATTCCGACGGGGGATGACCTGGTGTACGAGTCGGACAGCAAGGAGTCCGGGAAGCCCGAGGCTCGGATGTCGAAGGTCAAGTAGCACGGCGGTAAGCATCAGCTCCTCGGCGAGGCAGAGCAACGGGCTGTGCGGCAGGCCGTGCTGGACCGCCGGCCCTGTCTCAGTCTGTCGGCCTGTAGGACACGCGTTACCCCTGTACGTACGTTCCTATCGTGCGTCGGCCTTGAGGCTACCGAGGAACCCCGTGAAGGTTTCGGTGGGGAAGGTGAGGGTGGCGCGGGTGGGGTTCTTTGAGTCGCGGATGGCTATGTGGGTGGGGAGGGTGGCGACCTCTACGCAGTTGTTGCCGTCACCGCTTCCCGAGTAGGACGACTTCTGCCAGTTGTCGGGGGTGCTCACGGCGCGCCTCACAGTTCCTTCGACAGTCTGTGGATGAGGTCACGCGAACGTGCGGATTCGAGTGACGCTGCCTTCACCATACGGAAGAGCGTTCGAAAGGCGCCCAGTTGGGCTTCTGCGTCGATGAAGGCTGCTCCCTGGGGTGCGTCGCGCACGGCTGTGTCCAGCTTGGGGACGGCACCGCCCGCGTACATCATGGCGTTGGTGGCTCCGGCGAAGCCGTCCAGGTCGAAGGGGATGACGCGCACGGTGATGTGGTCCGCTTCGGAGGCTTCAAGGATGTGGGCGAGCTGGGCCCGCGCGGCGGGCCGGTCGCCGACTCTGATGCGCAGGGCAGCTTCATGGATCACTGCTTCGTAGGGGACGGGCGTAGGTCCCTCGATGACGGCCTTGCGCTGCATGCGGTGACGGACGCGCAGTTCCAGGTCGCTCTGGGGGAGTCTCGGGACTCGGTACGAGAAGACGGCGCGGGCGTAGTCCTCCGTCTGGAAGAGGCCGGGGATGTGCAGGAACTCCACGTCCAGCCGGTACGTCGAGTGGTACTCCAACTCGGCGAGGTCCAGGAACGGCGTGGGCAGTAGGCCCTGGTACTCCTCCCACCAGCCGCGTGTCCGATCAGTGGCCATCGCTACGAGAGCGGCAATCAACTCCTCGTCCGTGCATGAGTACTGAGCGGCAAGCCTCCGTACCCGCGCCTCGCTCACACCTGCGATGCCGGACTCGATCTGGCTCATCTGGGCTGAGTTCGTCGCGAGCAGTGCGGCGGCCTCAGTCGCCTTGAGCCCTGCGGCATCCCGGAGTTTGCGCAGCTCAGCCCCCAAGCGTACTTGGCGTGCGGTGGGTTGCTGCCTGCGCGTCATGACTCTTCCTTGCCTCAACTGCTGGGAGACAGTGACTCGTTCGAGGGGAAGATTACGGCAGCGGCTTGCTCGGCCCAAACTTTACCTCTACCGTCAGTGACGCGACGCACACGCTGCGAATCCCCGGGATCCCGGAAGCGCACCGCTCCGCCCTGCCATGACGGATGCGGCACTGCCACCGCAACTCCCCTTCCAATGCCAGGAGTCCAGCCATGCCTGAAACCGAAGCTGCCGCCCCCTGGGAGTACACCCTGTACATCCCCCACGACCCCCGCGCCGTCACCGTCTGTCGCCGCACCCTCCGGCTGATCCTCACCATGCACGGCCTGATCAGCATCACTGACACGGCCGAGTTACTCGCGACGGAGCTGGTCGCCGACGCCGTACTGCACACCAAGGGACCCGCCGCTCTGCGTGTGCGGTGGTCGGCGGGGGTGCTGCGGATCGGGGCGTGGGACGCGGATCCGGCTCCGCCCGATCCGCCGGCGCCGGTGGAATCCCTCGCCGAAGCGGAGTGCGGCCGCGGACTGGCCCTCGTCCGTGCTTGCGCCGATCTGTGGGGGTGGCAGCCGCCGGTCAGGGAGGGCAATCGCGGCAAGTACGTGTGGTGTGACCTCGTCGCGGCGTAGTTCGTTGATCACGCCGTATGGAAAGGAGATCTGTTCGTTGACGACTGAGCCCGAGCCGGTGGCCGGACATGCGGAATGTCACGATGAGTCCACGTGCCCGCTCACGCTGCTCTTCGGGCACCCCGTCTTCCTGAAGGCCTACCTTGAGGGGCCGCCGAAGACAACTGGCCCCCTGAGAAGCTCGCTGAGCTGGTCCTGGCTCTTCTGGAGACGGGGCCCTTGGCGGTCACGGACGACATTCGCGCCCGGGTGAATGCCTGCTCCGACCCGGACCAACTCAGGGCATGGGCGGGCCGGGCGATGCGCGTGAACGACCCGGAGGATCTGTTCGCCGAGGGCGCGAGCTGATCCAGCCGTCGAGGCTCGCAGCGGTTCAGCGGTAGATGGACTGGATCCCCTGGACGGTCATGTCCCGAGTTGCCTCGAACGTGCGTCCGGCAGGTCGCCGCCCGTGCCGCCGGAGCCTTCCCAGGGGATCTGCCACGTGATCGAGGTCTTGAGCTGGTAGGGCTCTCAGTTTGAGGCACGGAGGTAGCGGATGCCGCACGGTGGGGTCTTCTCGGCGTCGCCCGATTCATACGGCGGCGAACGACGGGGTCCTGAGCGTGTGAACGGGGTGGACTTGCAGGGTATTTGGGTGAGCAGGAGGGCATGAGTCGAGGGGGGAGCGTGGGGGTGCTGATCGCCGTCGTCGTCGCCGTGGTGTGGGGAGCGGCGGCGGGCGTGCTGCTGCCGCGGGCCGCGTATCGGTTCTCCGTGCCGTCCGAGGAGGACTGGCGGGAGCGGTGCCCGGGCGGGCATGCCGTCCGGGGATGGATCGGGCCGGCGCGGTGCGCGGAATGTACGGCGGCCCCGTCGCCGTACGGCCCAGGCACTCACCTCATGAAGTCGTACGGCCCCAGCACCCCCCTCCTCGCCACGGTCACCGCCCTCCTCTGCGCCGCCGCAACCGCTGTCACCGGCCCCCGGCCCGAACTCGGCGTCTGGCTGCTGATCGTGCCCGTCGGTGTACTGCTCGCGGCCGTCGACCTGCGGGTGCAGCGGCTGCCCGATGTGCTCACCCTGCCCCTCGCGGCCGCCGCCCTCGCCCTGCTCGGCCTGGTCGCGCTGCTGCCCGGGCACGCCGGTGACTGGACCACCGCCCTGCTCGGCGCCCTCGCACTCGGCGCCGGATACTTCGTCCTCTTCCTGATCAACCCCAGTGGCATGGGCTTCGGTGATGTGAAGCTGGCGCTCGGGGCGGGGGCGGTGCTCGGGTGGTACGGGTGGCAGGCCGTGCTGCTCGGGACCTTCGCGGGGTTCGTGTTCGGGGCGCTCTACGGGGGCGCCCTCGTCGTCGCACGGAAGGCGGGGCGCAAGACGGCGATCCCGTTCGGGCCGTTTCTGCTCGCCGGGGCGTACACCGGCCTGCTCGTGGGCGCGGCCTGACGGCAACCCGGGAAAACGGCTGGCGTAGGCTGGTTCAGTCCGTCCACAACCCTTGACGAAAGGGACGCTTCGGTGACCGAGAAGGCCGACCTCCAGTCTGTGCTCGACCGTGCCGCGGCCGGCGGACGGATCACCCCCGAAGAAGCCCTCGACCTCTACCGCGACGCGCCCCTGCACGCACTGGGTTCCGCCGCCGACGCCGTACGCCGCCGCCGTTACGCCGGTGTCGAGCACATCGCGACGTACATCATCGAGCGGAACATCAACTACACGAACGTCTGCGTCACGGCGTGCAAGTTCTGCGCCTTCTACGCCCCGCCGAAGGACACGGCGAAGGGCTGGACGCGCGACCTGGACGACATCCTGCGCCGGTGCGCGGAGACCGTCGAGCTCGGCGGTACGCAGATCATGTTCCAGGGCGGTCACCACCCGGACTACGGCGTCGAGTACTACGAGAAGCACTTCTCGGCCATCAAGCGGGAGTTCCCGCAGCTCGTCATCCACAGCCTGGGGGCGAGCGAGGTCGAGCACATGGCGCGGATCTCGGGCGTCTCCGTGGAGGAGGCCATCCAGCGGATCAACGCCGCCGGTCTCGACTCCTTCGCCGGTGCCGGTGCCGAGCTGCTCCCCGAGCGGCCGCGCAAGGCCATCGCCCCGCTGAAGGAGAGCGGTGAGCGCTGGCTGGAGATCATGGAGACGGCGCACAACCTCGGCGTCGAGTCCACGTCCACCATGCTCATGGGCACCGGCGAGACCAACGCCGAGCGGATCGAGCACCTGCGGATGATCCGTGACGTACAGGACCGGACCGGTGGCTTCCGCGCCTTCATCCCCTACCTGTACCAGCCGCAGAACAACCACCTGAAGGGCCGCACGCAGGCCACCATCTTCGAGTACCTGCGGATGATCGCGATCGCCCGCCTCTTCCTCGACAACGTCGCCCACATCCAGGGCTCCTGGCTGACCACCGGCAAGGACGCCGGCCAGCTGACCCTGCACTACGGCGCGGACGACCTCGGCTCGATCATGCTGGAGGAGAACGTCGTCTCGGCGGCCGGTGCCAAGCACCGCTCCAACCTGCTGGAGATGATCGAGATGATCCGTACGGCGGACCGCGTCCCGGCCCAGCGCTCCACGACCTACGAGCACCTCGTCGTCCACGACGACCCGGCGAACGACCCCGTCGACGACCGCGTCATGTCCCACATCTCGTCCACGGCGATCGAGGGCGGCACGGCTCATCCGGAGCTGAAGCTGCTCGCCTCCAACTGAGTTGCTGACACTGCACGCCGACTCCAGGGGCCGATGCCTGGCCGTGCGCGGTGAGTGGATCGCCGCCGTCGGCATCCTGGAGGAACTCCTCGCCGCGCATCCCGGGGCGCGGGTGCGGCAGTGGCCCGGCATTCTCACCCCGGGGCTGGTCAACCTGCACGGGCCCGAGCTGCTGGAGCAGGCCTATCACCCGGACCCGCGCGAGGCCGACACACTCGGCACCGAACCGCTGACCGGGGACGCGCTCGCCGCGCTCCCCATGGACGAGGCCCGCTGGGGGGCCAGCGCCCGGCGCGGGGTGCAGCGGATGCTGGCGAACGGGACGGTCGCGGTGGCGGGGGAGCTGCGCAACCGGGCCGTGGTGGCCGCCGTGCGGCGGTCCGGGATCGGGGTGGTGGGGCGGCTCGGGGTGCCTGGGGGAGTGCCCGCGCTCGATCCGTTCGGCTCCGGGGTGCCGGTGGAGTTTCCGCCGGAGCGGGAGAGCGGGTCGGCTGCGCGGTTCGCCGTGTTCGACGTGCGGGACGAGGAGGAGCTGGCCGAGCGCGGGGGCGGGAGCTGTGTGGCCACGGTGGTGGCGGGGCGGATCGTCTACCGCCGCCGATAGCGGTCAGCCCGCGAACGCCTCCCCGAACGCCCCCGAACTCTGCTCCATTCCACTGCAGTTGGTCGACGCATCGTCCTGCTCCGCGTCCTCGTCCGCGCATTGCCGGTCGCGGAACGTCGACCACATCGACACCCACCCGATCCCCTTCTCCTCCGCGAACTTCCGCACCTGGGCGGCATCTTCGAGCGTGAACGTCTCGTTGTCGACGTCGTTCACGCCGATCATCGAGGTGAGCGCCATGCCCTGCCAGGCGGCGGCGTCGGACAGGCCGAAGATGCCGGCCAGTTGGGCGTGGGCGGCGGTGGCGGACTGTTCGGCGTAGTCGCCCATGTCGCCGGTGTAGGAGCTGCCGTAGTTCATGGTCATGAGGTTGACCGTGGAGACCTGGACATGGTGGTCGTTGGCCGATTCGAGCAGGGCGACGCCGTCGTCGTCCAGGCCGGACGGCATCACCGGGAGCGTGAACGACACCTCCAGGTCCGGCCGTTCCTCCTGCAGCACCGCGATCGCCTCCGACCGCAGGGCGACCGAGTCGGAGTCGGTCAGCTCGTCGCCCTCGATGTCGAAGTCGGCCCGGGTGGCACCGGCCGCGTCCAGTGCACCGGCGTACGCCTGCGCCAGCTCCTGCGCGCTGTCACAACTCGCCGCCAGTTCCTTGCCGGAGGCGCCGCCGAAGGAGACGCGTACGGTGGCGCCGGAGTCCGTCAGCTGCGAGATGCGGGACGCCACCACCGAGTCGTCGATGGCGTGGGTGCCGTTCCACTTCGGGGTGCAGTCGCTGCCGTCCGAGATCACGAAGGCCAGGTTGTACGTCGCCGGGGAGCCGGCCGCGTCGTTGTCGGAGGCGGTCGTGGCACTGACGTACGGGGCGTACGAGGTGGTGGAGGCCGCCGACTGCGACGGCGACGTGGGTACCGCCGGGGCCGCGTCGGAGGAGCTGCTGGAGCCCGCCGAGCACCCTGCCGTTGCCAGGGCGAACAGACAGGTGAGCCCGGCGGCCGGCTTCAGGAAACTCCTCATGGCGCATGTACCCGCTCTCGTGATGTCCGATTTCGGAATCCGAAATCTCTCACACGGAGTTGGCGGTTTGCGGTGGTATGTCCAGGCGTCCGGGAATTCTCTCAGGGAACGGACAGGCTGGCGCTTTTCTCATGGCTGTCTCATATGCAGACCAGAGAGATGTGCACATAAAGGCTCCCTACTATCCGGGGAATGCATTCCGAGCCTGCCATCGAAAACCGCGCCGCTCCGCGCGGTCGCCGTCGCAAACGCGGCAACGGGTCCGTCTCTGCCTCCGCCTCCGGCTCCGCAGAGGGACCCGTGTTCGTTGACAACTCCGGGCGCCGGGCCAGACTGCTGCGCCGGATCGGACTCCTGCTCGGCGTCGTCTGCCTCGGCTACGCGGTCGTGCTCGGCGCGGCCTTCATGGGCTGGGGCACCTCGCTGACCCCGTCCTCGCTGCTGCCCTTCGCCGGCGGGGCGAACGGTCAGGGCGGCCCCGCCCCGCAGAACGGTCCCGGCAACGGGGCCGTCCCGCCCGGCGGCACCCCGTCCGCGCCACCCTCGGGCGCCACAGCCCCGACCCCGATCCCGACCTCGTCCGCGTCGGCCGTCGCCGCCGCCAACTGACCGGAACGCACCCATCCTCATGACGACGACTTCCCGACGCGGGCGCCGGCGCGCCCCCACCCGTATCGAGCGGGCGGCCGGCCGGGCCGCGGCACTGCAGAAACCGCGTGTCATCCTTGCCCTGCTGCTCCTGCTCGCCCTGACCAGCATCATGCTGCTCGACGGCTATCTGCGCGCTGAGGTCGGCGGCGACCAGCGCGTGCGCAGCGGCGCCAGCTCCAGCGAGGTCCCCGACGAGGTCCTGAACGGCGGGCCGATCCTCACGTTCCGCGGGGGACAGGCGACCACCGTCTCCGTGCCGGACAAGACGATCGCGCTCACCTTCGACGACGGCCCGAACCCCACCTGGACGCCCCAGGTGCTGGAAATCCTGGAGGAGTACGACGTTCCGGCCACGTTCTTCGTGGTCGGCTCGATGGTGTCGCGCTACCCGGGCATCGTCGAGGACATGGTCGAGCAGGGCAACGAGGTGGGCATCCACACCTTCACCCACATCGACCTCTCCTACCAGAGCGACGCCCGCGTCGAGCGCGAGATGCAGCAGACGCAGCTCGCGCTGGCGGGCGCGGCCGGCATCACGACCACGCTGTTCCGTGCCCCGTACTCCTCGAAGACGGACGCCGTCGACAACTACAGCTGGCCCGTCTACCAGAAGCTCGGCGCGGACGGTTACACCAGCGTCTTCATCGACACCGACAGCGAGGACTGGAAGCGGCCGGGCGTCTCGAAGATCATCAAGGGCGCCACGCCGGAGAGCGGTGAGGGTACGTCGGTGCTGTTCCACGACGCGGGCGGTGAGCGCTCGCAGACGATCAAGGCGCTGCCTGCGTACATCAAGAAGATGAAGGCGAAGGGATACACCTTCACCACGATCAGCGGCGTCATGCAGGAGCAGGACGCCGGTGGTCAGGCGGCGAACCAGCAGGCCGACGGCCGGCCATCGGGCGCCCCGGGCGTGGCCGGTGCCCGGGCCGGTGCCGCACCCGGTGGTCTCCAGGCCGCCCACCGCACCGCCACCGGCGCCACCCTCTACGAGGGCAAGGCCCTCGTCGCGGCCGTCGCCGTCGCCGAGTGGACGGTCCCGAGCCTCGCGGTCGGGCTGGCCGTGGTCGGCTGCGCGGTCATGGGCCGGTTCGGCATGATGCTGCTGCTCGCCCGGCGCCACCACCGGCAGCGCAACAGACGCCGGTTCAGCTGGGGACCGCCGGTCACCGAACCGGTGAGCGTGATCGTCCCGGCGTACAACGAGAAGGAGTGCATCGCCAACACCCTGAAGTCGCTGGCGCAGAGCACGCATCCCATCGAGATCATCGTCGTCGACGACGGTTCGACGGACGGTACGTCCGAGATCGCGCGCAGGGCGGCCCATGAGCTCGGCATGACGAACGTCCGGGTCATCCGGCAGGAGAACGCGGGCAAGCCGGCGGCGTTGAACAACGGCGTCCGCAGCGCCAGTCACGACATCGTCGTGATGATGGACGGCGACACCGTCTTCGAGGCCGACACCGTGCGGCAGCTGGTGCAGCCCTTCGCCGACCCCGGCGTCGGCGCGGTCGCCGGCAACGCCAAGGTCGGCAACCGCAACACCGTCATCGGCGCCTGGCAGCACATCGAGTACGTGATGGGCTTCAACCTGGACCGGCGGATGTACGACCTGCTGCGCTGCATGCCGACCATCCCCGGCGCGATCGGCGCCTTCCGCCGGGGCGCGGTGCTCGAGGTCGGCGGGATGAGCGAGGACACGCTCGCCGAGGACACCGACATCACCATCGCCATGCACCGCGCGGGCCGGCGGGTCGTCTACCAGGAGCACGCCAAGGCGTGGACGGAGGCGCCGGGTTCGCTGAAACAGCTGTGGTCGCAGCGGTACCGGTGGTCGTACGGCACGATGCAGGCCCTCTGGAAGCATCGCAGGTCCCTCACGGACAAGGGCCCTTCGGGCCGCTTCGGCCGCGTGGGCATGCCGCTCGTCGTCGTCTTCCAGATCATCACGCCCGTCTTCGCCCCGCTGATCGACGTCTTCACCGTCTACTCGATGATCTTCGTCGACTTCAGGGCGGCGCTGCTCGCGTGGCTGGCAGTGCTGGGCATCCAGCTGCTCTGTGCGGCGTACGCCTTCCGCCTGGACCGCGAGAAGTACCGCTACCTGCTGATGATGCCGCTGCAACAGCTGGCGTACCGCCAGATGATGTACCTCGTCCTCATCCACTCCTGCATCACCGCCCTCACCGGCGGCCGCCTGCGCTGGCAGAAGCTGAAGCGGACGGGCGAGGTGGGGACGCCGGCGGGGGTGGGCTGATGGGGGCGCACAGCAAGGGGGCTGTGCGGCCGGTCGGCCCGGCGGTGGGCAGCGGGGCCAGGGACCGCTACTTCGACACCCTCCGGGCCGCCGCCCTCATCCGCGTCGTCACCTACCACACCTTCGGCTGGCCCTGGGCGGGCATGGTCTTCCCCTCCATGGGGATCATGTTCGCCCTGGCCGGCACCCTGATGGCGAAGTCCCTGGAGCGCCCGGCCCTGGTGGTCGTCAAGAGCCGGATCCGAAGACTGCTCCCGCCCTTCTGGTTCTGGGGCTTCTTCGTGGTCGCCGCCATACTGGTCCACGACTGGATGCCGGGGTGGCAGATCGTCTACTGGATCGTCCCGCTCGGCGACCCGCCGGGCAACGCGTGGGGCATGCAGGCGTACGAGATCCTCTGGTACCTGCGCACGTACCTGTGGTTCGTCCTCCTCTCACCGCTCCTGCTGCGGGTCTTCCGGCTCGCGCCGCTCCCCGTGCTGCTGCTGTCCCTCGTCCCCGTCGTGGTGTTCGAGTTCGCCTGGCAGCCGCCCGGCGACCGGCTCGGCAGCGCGCTCGTCGACCTGGCGACGTACCTCTTCTGCTGGCTCCTCGGCTTCGCGCACCGCGACGGCGTCCTGCAGCGGATGGAACCGGCCGTGGTGGTCGTCCTGTCGCTTGCCGCGCTCGGCTACGGCGGCTGGTACGCCGTCACGCACCAGGCCGACTACGGCACCTACGACCTGGACGAGATCCCGCTCGCGCAGGCCTTCTGGTCGGCGGGCTTCGTGACGCTGCTGATGTGGGCGAAGTCCCGCCACCGGATCGACTTCGAGGGGCTCGCCGGCTTCAGACGGCTCGACCGGATCGTGACGGTCTTCAACGCGCGCGCGGTGACCGTCTACCTGTGGCACCAGATCGCGCTGATCCTCGCCGTCCCGCTGATCGACCAGCTCTGGAAGGTGCCCGCGTTCGAGGCGTACCTGCCGCTGGAGAGCCAGTGGTTCCTGTTCGGCGTGGGGTGGGTGCTGATCGCCGGCTTCGTGCTGCTGTGCGGGTGGGTGGAGGACGTGGCGGCGCGGAGGAAGCCGAGACTCCTCCCGTGAACGCGGGCTGCAAGAATGGGCCCGTGACCCGCGCATCCCTGAACAAGCAGCCGCACGAAGTCGCCTCGATGTTCGACGACGTCGCGGAACGGTACGACCTGACGAACGACGTGCTGTCGCTCGGCCAGGACCGGGTGTGGCGCAGGGAGGTCGCGAAGGCGGTCGACGCCCGGCCCGCGCAGAAGGTCCTGGACCTGGCCGCCGGTACGGCCACCTCCTCGCTGCCCTTCACACGGGCGGGCGCGTATGTCGTCCCCTGCGACTTCTCCCTCGGCATGCTCCAGGTCGGCAAGCAGCGCCACCCGTGGCTGCCGCTGACGGCGGGCGACGCTACGCGGCTGCCGTTCAAGGACGACATGTTCGACGCCGTCACCATCTCCTTCGGGCTGCGCAACGTCCAGGACACGGACGCCGCGCTGCGCGAGATGTACCGGGTGACCCGGCCGGGCGGGCGCGTCGTGATCTGCGAGTTCTCGCATCCGACCTGGGAGCCGTTCCGCAAGGTGTACACCGAGTACCTGATGCGGGCGCTGCCGCCGGTCGCCCGGGCGGTGTCGTCGAACCCGGACGCGTACGTCTACCTCGCCGAGTCCATCCGCGCCTGGCCCGACCAGCCCGCGCTGGCCGAACGGCTGCGCAAGGCCGGCTGGTCGAGGGTGGCGTGGCGGAACCTCACGGGTGGAGTGGTGGCCCTGCACCGGGGGTTCAAGGAGACGTCCTGAGGTTTCCGGTACGGGCGGGCGCTCACCGGATCACCTCGAACGCGTCCCCGGGTGCGTCCAGCTCGCGTTGCAGCCCGCCGCCGGGCGGCTTCGGCAGGCGCGGTTCGCGGACGCCCGCGCCGCCGCCCCCGCCACCGCCCTCGCCGAAGTCGAACCACACGGTGACGACGGCACCGCGGGGCACCTCGACGCCGGGCAGTGGGTACTGCCGTACGACGTAGTCGACGACGGTGAGATGGAAGTCGGGCCGGTCGGGCGCGGCGAGCAGCACTCCGTGTGTCTCGGCCGTCTCGCGGGCGTCCACGGCCATCAGTCCGACGAACTTGGGCACGCGCACTTCGGGCGTCTTGGGTGTGATGTGCACAGATGTCACCCCCCAGCGGTACTGGAAGGGTAACCGCCCGGGGTGCGGTCCGGAAGCGTCAAGTGGCTTTCTGTAGCTGACCGTTACAGTCTGTCACGTCTCTTGCAGCTCGAGTCGGTAGCAGTGCCCCAGCAGATTCGACTCGGGGCTGGTGAAGGTCTCGGTGAGGTGCATGCCCAGCCGCCGGGTGACCGCGATCGACCGCGTGTTGCGCGCGTTGACCATCGCCACCACGCCGCCCACGCCCGTCGCGCGCACGCGCTCCAGCGTCATCTGCGCGGCCGCGGTGACGTACCCCCGGCCCCAGTGCTCCCGCCCCAGTCGCCAGCCGATCTCGATCTCGCCCTTCGGGCCCCACTCCCGCGGCCACGGCTGCGCGCCGGTGAAGCCGATGACCCGGTCTTCCGCGTCGAGCATCGTCCACAGACAGAAGCCCAGCTCGGCGTCGTGCTTGCGCTGGCGGGCGGTGAGCTCCTCGTAGACGGACAGGCCGGCGGACTTGCCGCCGTGGAACTCCATGACGTCCGGGTGGTCGAAAACCCGGTGCCACGCCACGGCGTCCTCGTCGGTGGGGACACGCAGCCGTACCACGGGGAGAGCTCGGTTCACTGGGTATCCCTTCAGCCGGTTGATCAATTCTGCTGCATAGACTGCCCATGTCCAGTGCCGGTCGGCACACAGTTTCCGAACTTGGGGAGATCCAGCCGTGACCGCCGTGACCGAGCCCCACTCCCAGCCCGTCTCCGAGCCCTTCTCCGAGAACACCGCCGATGTGATCGTCGTGGGCGCGGGACCGGCCGGCTCCACGACGGCGTACCACCTCGCCAAGGCCGGACTCGACGTACTGCTCCTGGAGAAGACCGAGTTCCCGCGGGAGAAGGTCTGCGGCGACGGCCTCACCCCACGCGCCACCAAGCAGCTGGTGGCGATGGGCATCGACATCTCCGAGGAAGCCGGCTGGCTGCGCAACAAGGGGCTCAGGATCATCGGCGGGGGCGTGCGGCTGCAGCTGGACTGGCCGGATCTCGCCTCCTTCCCCGACTACGGCCTGGTGCGCAAGCGCGACGACTTCGACGAGCAGCTCGCCCGGCAGGCCCAGAAGGCGGGGGCGCGGCTGTACGAGCGCTGCAACGTCGGCGCGCCGGTCATCGACGACCGCACCGGCCGCATCACCGGCGTGCACGCCAAGCTCGGTGAGGAGAAGCGCGAGGTCACCTTTCACGCGCCGCTCGTGGTGGCCGCCGACGGCAACTCCACCCGTCTCTCCCTCGCGATGGGCCTGCACCGCCGCGAGGACCGGCCGATGGGCGTCGCGGTCCGTACGTACTTCACCTCCCCGCGCCACGAGGACGACTACCTGGAGTCCTGGCTGGAGCTGTGGGACCGCCGCGGCCCCGGCGAGGACCGGCTGCTCCCCGGCTACGGCTGGATCTTCGGCATGGGCGACGGCACGTCCAATGTGGGCCTCGGCGTGTTGAACACCTCCGACTCCTTCAAGGAGCTGGACTGGCGGGAGGTGCTGAAGGCGTGGTGCGCGTCCATGCCCGAGGAATGGGGCTACACGCCCGACAACATGACCGGACCCATCCGCGGGGCGGCGCTGCCGATGGCCTTCAACCGCCAGCCCCACTACACCAAGGGGCTGCTGCTGGTCGGCGACGCCGGCGGCCTGGTGAACCCCTTCAACGGCGAGGGCATCGCCTACGCCATGGAGTCCGGTCAGATCGCCGCCGACGTCATCGTCCAGGCGCACGCGCGGGCCACGCCGGCCCAGCGGGAGGCCGCGCTCCAGCGCTACCCGCGCGTGCTCAAGGACACCTACGGCGGCTACTACACCCTCGGCCGCGCCTTCGTGAAGCTCATCGGCAACCCGAAGGTCATGAAGATCGCGGCCCAGCGCGGCCTCACCCACCCCATGCTCATGAGGTTCACCCTGAAGCTCCTCGCCAACCTCACCGACCCGACGGGCGGCGACGCGATGGACCGGATCATCAACGGGCTGAGCAAGGTCGCTCCGAAGGCCTGATCAGCCGCTCAACGCGGCTGCCTTCGCGGCCCGGCGGGCGAACACCTCCTCCCGCCGGTCCGCCACCTGCCGGAGCGCCTCTTTCCGCTCCCGGCTGGAGAGCCGGTCCAGGTACACGTGCCCGTTGACGTGGTCGGTCTCGTGCGCGAGGCACCGGGCGAAGTACCCGGTCCCCTCGATCACCAGCGGCCGGCCCTCCTGGTCGTACCCGCGGACGACGGCCCGGTCCGGACGCGCTACGTCCATCACCGCGCCCGGCACCGACAGGCACCCCTCGCCCTCGTCGAGCAGCCGTCGCCCGGCCGGGCCGAGCGGTTCCAGCACGGGGTTGACGATGTGTCCGACATGTCGGACACCGTCGTCGTCCGGACAGTCGTACACGAACAGGCGCACATCGACCCCGACTTGGTTCGCCGCGAGTCCCGCCCCGTCGGCGATGTACATGGTCAGGAACATGTCGTCGATGAGCGCGGCGAGATCCGGCCCGAACTCGGTGACGTCCCGGCACGGCTTGTGCAGGACCTCCTCACCGACCTCGGTGATCCGCCGCACCTTGCCGCGCCGGGCCTCGGGCGCGAGCGGGGGGTACGAGTCGACGGGCCGTCCCTGCACGAAGACACTCGGCATCGCTGGCTCTCCTTCTGCTGACCGGTGTTGGTGGGGGTGCTGCGGGCGGCCGGGAATCGGCCTTCCGGCCGTTGCCGCCCGTTCCACCCTCCCGCACTCATGACAGCAGAACACTCACAGCAGCCTCAGGAGCAGACCGGTCACGCCCGCAGGGGAGCGGCCCTCGCACCAGGAGCCGCCGGCCGCGCGGCCGGCGCCGGATCCCGGCAAGCGCGTCGCCGTCCCCGCGCGCAGACGGAAGGGCCGCAGCCCCCGAGCGGCTGCGGCCCTTCCGTACGTCGATCTGCCCTGCGTCAGAGCACGCGCACCGCGCCCGACGCCGGGTAGCCGGAGAGGTCCTGGATGACGACGCCCTTGGCCGAGTTCGCCGCGTCCAGGTACTGACCGTTCCCGATGTACACGCCCACGTGGTACGCCGAACCCTTGCCACCCCAGTACAGGATGTCGCCGACCTGGATGTCGGACAGGGGGATGTCGGTGCCGACCATCGACTGGTCCTGCGACACGCGGGGGAGGTCCACGCCGACCTGCTTGAAGGCGGCCTGGACGAGGCTGGAGCAGTCCCAGGCGTTGGGGCCGGTGGCGCCCATGACGTAGGCGTCGCCCACCTGCGCCTGGAGGAAGGAGATGACCGTCGCCACGCTGCCGCTGGCCGGCGCGGACGCCGTCGTGGACGTGGCGGTTTCGGCGGTCGTGGAGAGGGCGGCCCGCTCGGCGTCGCGCGCGGCACGCTCGGCGGCGGCCTGCCGTGCCTCCTCCGCGGCCTTCTTGCGGGCCTCGGCCTTCTTCTTGGCCTCCGCGAGGTCGGCCTTGGCCTCCTTGGCGGCCTGGGCGGCGGCCGCGTCACGCTCGGCCTGCAGCTCGTAGTTCGCGGCCGCCTGCTGGGTGACGTCCGCGGACTGGGCGACCTGAACGGACAGGTCGGCCGTCAGAGTGGGCAGTTCGAGCGTCTGTGTCACCGGCTCGGCGGCATTCGCCGAAGCCGACGCACCCGCCACTGCCACGGTGCTGAGGATGCCACCGGCAACTCCGGCCCGCATCGCGAGCGTCGAGGCGCTGCGCTGGCGGGGTTTTCGGTGGCTTCGTATGTGAGCGGTGTGGGACATGGGAACAACCGGTATCAGGGGCTCCTCCATACCTTCAAGAAACGTGTGGTGCGCCACAGTTGTTCAACCGGCGCCCCGAATCCTTGGGGCTCAGTTCCTTATTGACGCCGTAACGGACATTGCGGACGCTCCCCATCAAGCCTGTGATCATGGGTTTTCTTCGTTTGGTCCGAATTGCCCCCCGCCTACCACTCGTTGGGGTGGTTGGCCAAGCCTCCTTCTCGGGCGCCTCTCATGAATGTGACGGAGGTCACGGAACGGTCACCGCGGCCACGGCGTCTGCCGCCGCGCATCCGCCCGCGGCGCTCGTGAACGCGTGCACGCGTCCACATCGCGACACCCTCCTCGCTCTGATGTGTGAACGCCGCCCACTATCAGGACGCGAGGTCCATCACCAATTTGCATGCAGCGGAAGTCTCTTGATATTGAGACGACCCCTCCGAGCTGCGCCGACGAGCAGAAATGTCACGTCTGGTGATCACTTGAACGCTTCATGTGCGAAGATCGCCGCTCATCCGACTTCATGATCCTTCATCAGGTGGTGGAGATCACAAAGCTTGTGGAATACCCCGTGTCGCAGATCACAGAGCGGCGGGCATAAGATGCGAGGCAGTTGGGCTTGTGACCTGCTTCACATGTTCTCGATCTTCGCCGGGACGAGCGGGGGTCGTGGGGCCGGTGAGGCAGGCGTGAAGCCTGATGCAAACCGCCAGCAGTCAGTGCCGACTGAGAGGAGCGAGGAGCGGTGAACGCGTATGCGCCCATCCTCGTACTGGGAGCCCTCGGGGCAGGCTTTGCGATCTTCTCCGTGGTCATGGCCACGCTGATCGGTCCGAAGCGGTACAACCGGGCCAAGCTCGAGGCCTATGAGTGCGGTATCGAGCCGACCCCCACGCCGGCCGGTGGCGGGCGCTTCCCCATCAAGTACTACCTGACGGCGATGCTCTTCATCGTCTTCGACATCGAGATCGTCTTCCTCTACCCCTGGGCCGTCACGTTCGACGCCCTGGGGGTGTTCGGGCTCGTGGAGATGCTGCTCTTCGTGCTCACCGTCTTCGTCGCGTACGCGTACGTGTGGCGGCGCGGCGGCCTGGAATGGGACTGAGGGGCCTTTAGTCATGGGACTCGAAGAAAAGCTGCCGAGCGGTTTCCTGCTGACCACCGTCGAGCAGGCCGCGGGCTGGGTGCGCAAGGCGTCGGTCTTCCCCGCCACGTTCGGCCTCGCCTGCTGTGCCATCGAGATGATGACCACCGGCGCAGGCCGCTACGACCTGGCGCGCTTCGGCATGGAGGTCTTCCGCGGTTCACCCCGGCAGGCGGACCTGATGATCGTCGCCGGCCGGGTCAGCCAGAAGATGGCGCCCGTGCTGCGGCAGGTCTATGACCAGATGCCGAACCCCAAGTGGGTGATCTCCATGGGCGTGTGCGCGTCCTCGGGCGGCATGTTCAACAACTACGCCATCGTCCAGGGCGTCGACCACATCGTCCCGGTCGACATCTATCTCCCCGGCTGCCCGCCCCGGCCGGAGATGCTGATGGACGCGATCCTCAAGCTCCACCACAAGATCCAGACCTCCAAGCTCGGCGTGAACGCCGAGGAGGCGGCCCGGGAGGCGGAGGAAGCGGCGCTCAAGGCCCTGCCGACGATCGAGATGAAGGGGCTGCTGCGATGAGCGACGCGAACGGCACCAACGGTGCGTCGAACGGGGTCAACCCCGAGAAGGACCTCGGCGCCTCCAACCTCCCCGGCCAGCGCGGTGAGCACGGTGAGGAGATCCGCGTCCAGCGCGGCATGTTCGGCGCCAACAACGGTGGCGACACCTCCGGCTACGGCGGCCTGGTCCGCTCGGTCCGGCTCCCGGGACCGGCGGCCCGTCCCTACGGCGGCTGGTTCGACGAGGTCGCCGACGAGCTCGAGGGCGCCCTGGAGGAGCAGGGCCTGCTCCCCGAGAACGCCATCGAGAAGACGGTCGTGGACCGCGGCGAACTCACCTTCCACATCGAACGCGAGCACCTGGTCCGCGTCGCCCGCACCCTGCGCGACGACCCGGCCCTGCGCTTCGAACTCTGCACCGGCGTCAGCGGCGTCCACTACCCGAACGACAAGGGCCGCGAGCTGCACGCCGTCTACCACCTGCGCTCGATCACCCACAACCGGCTGCTCCGCCTCGAAGTCAGCGCCCCCGACAGCGACCGGCACATCCCGTCGCTGGTCTCCGTCTATCCGACCAACGACTGGCACGAGCGCGAGACCTACGACTTCTTCGGCATCGTCTTCGACGGTCACCCGGCCCTGACGCGGATCATGATGCCGGACGACTGGCAGGGCCATCCGCAGCGCAAGGACTACCCCCTCGGCGGCATCCCCGTCGAGTACAAGGGCGCCCAGATCCCGGCTCCGGACCAGCGGAGGTCGTACTCGTGAGCACGCACTCAACAGCCGCCGCGTCGGCACGCGAGACCACCGAGGGCACCGTATATACGGTCACCGGTGGCGACTGGGACGAGGTCGTCCAGTCCGCGGCCCGCGCCGACGACGAACGCATCGTCGTCAACATGGGCCCCCAGCACCCGTCCACCCACGGCGTGCTCCGTCTCATCCTGGAGATCGAGGGCGAGACGGTCACCGAGGCCCGCTGCGGCATCGGCTACCTCCACACCGGCATCGAGAAGAACCTCGAGTTCCGCACGTGGACGCAGGGCACCACGTTCGTGACGCGCATGGATTACCTGACGTCCTTCTTCAACGAGACCGGCTACTGCCTCGCCGTCGAGAAACTCCTCGGCATCGAGGACCAGATCCCCGACCGGGCGACGATCATCCGGGTGCTCCTGATGGAGCTGAACCGGCTCTCCTCGCACCTGGTGTGCATCGCGACCGGCGGTATGGAGCTGGGCGCCACCACGATCATGATCTACGGATTCCGTGATCGTGAAATGATTCTCGACATCTACGAGCTCATCACGGGCCTCAGGATGAACCACGCGTACATCCGGCCCGGCGGACTCGCCCAGGACCTGCCGCCCGGCGCGGTGGACCAGATCCGCGAGTTCGTGAAGAAGATGAAGAAGAACCTCCCGGAGTACGACAAGCTCGCCACCGGGAACCCCATCTTCAAGGCCCGCATGCAGGACATCGGCTATCTCGACCTGGCCGGCTGCATGGCCCTCGGCGCCACCGGCCCGATCCTGCGCGCCACCGGCCTGCCGCACGACCTGCGCAAGGCCCAGCCGTACTGCGGCTACGAGACGTACGACTTCGACATCCCGACCGCAGACACCTGCGACGCCTACGGCCGCTTCCTGATCCGCCTCGAGGAGATGCGCCAGTCGCTCAGGATCGTCGAGCAGTGCCTGGACCGGCTGCAGCCGGGACCGGTCATGGTCGCCGACAAGAAGATCGCCTGGCCGGCCCAGCTCGCCCTCGGACCGGACGGACTGGGCAACTCCCTCGACCACATCAAGAAGATCATGGGCACCTCCATGGAGGCCCTGATCCACCACTTCAAGCTGGTGACCGAGGGCTTCCGCGTCCCGCCGGGACAGGCGTACACGGCGGTCGAGTCGCCCAAGGGCGAGCTCGGGGTGCACGCCGTGTCCGACGGCGGCACCCGCCCCTACCGGGTCCACTTCCGCGACCCGTCCTTCACCAATCTGCAGGCCATGGCGGCGATGTGCGAGGGCGGCCAGGTCGCCGACGTCATCGTCGCCGTCGCGTCCATCGACCCCGTGATGGGAGGCGTCGACCGGTGAGCACCAGTTCCTCGGAGCGGGGCGTCAGCCTGGGCATGCCCGAACTGCCCGCGCCCGACTACCCGGACGACGTTCGAGCCCGGCTCGAGCGGGACGCGCGCGAGATCATCGCCCGCTACCCCGACTCCCGGTCCGCCCTCCTGCCGTTGCTGCACCTGGTGCAGTCGGAGGAGGGCCATGTCACGCGCACCGGAATGCGGTTCTGCGCGGACATGCTGGACCTGACCACGGCGGAGGTCACCGCGGTCGCCACCTTCTACACCATGTACCGGCGCAGGCCCTCCGGTGACTACCAGGTCGGGGTGTGCACCAACACGCTGTGCGCGGTCATGGGCGGTGACGCGATCTTCGAGGCGCTCCAGGAGCACCTGGGCGTCGGCAACGGCGAGACCACCGACGACGGCAAGGTGACCCTGGAGCACATCGAGTGCAACGCGGCCTGCGACTTCGCGCCGGTCGTGATGGTCAACTGGGAGTTCTTCGACAACCAGACCGTGGACAGCGCGAAGCGCCTGGTGGACGACCTGCGCGCGGGAGCACAGGTCGCGCCGACCCGCGGGGCCCCGCTGTGCACGTTCAAGGAGACCGCCCGGATCCTGGCGGGCTTCCCCGACGAGCGGGCCGGGGCCGTCGAGGCGACCGGCAGCGCGGGACCCGCTTCGCTGGTGGGCCTCCGCCTGGCCAGGGGAGAGACCGCACCCGCGCGCGTGGTCCACCCGCGGGAGGGGGGACCGCACGACGAGCCGCAGGACAGGGCCGTACACGAGCCGTCGCCCGCCGAACACCTCAGCTCGCACGACGCGCCGCAGGACACATCGGCATCCGACCCCGCGCACCCCGCCGGGCCTGTCGCAGAGGAGGGGGAGTGATGACGTTGGCACCCGAGCTCAAGGACATGAGTCCCGAGAAGCTGCTCGCACCCGTGCTGTCGGCCTTCTGGGACGAGGACAGGTCCTGGACGCTGGACGTGTACCGAAGGCACGAGGGATACGAGGGGCTCCGCAAGGCGCTCGCGATGTCGCCGGACGACCTCATCGCGTACGTCAAGGACTCCGGGCTGCGCGGCCGCGGCGGCGCGGGATTCCCGACGGGAATGAAATGGCAGTTCATTCCCCAGGGTGATGGAAAACCGCACTATCTAGTTGTCAACGCCGACGAATCGGAGCCCGGAACCTGCAAGGACATTCCGCTCCTCTTCGCGAACCCGCACAGCCTCATCGAGGGCATGATCATTGCGTGTTATGCCATCAGGTCGTCGCATGCCTTCATCTATCTGCGTGGTGAAGTCGTCCCCGTATTGCGGCGGTTGCACTCAGCTGTCGCTGAGGCCTACGCGGCCGGCTATCTCGGCAAGAACATCCTGGGCAGCGGACTCGACCTCGACATCACCGTGCACGCGGGCGCGGGCGCGTACATCTGCGGTGAGGAGACCGCACTGCTCGACTCGCTCGAGGGCCGCCGTGGTCAACCGCGGCTTCGTCCCCCCTTCCCTGCTGTCGCAGGCCTCTATGCGTGTCCGACTGTGGTGAACAACGTCGAGTCGATCGCGTCGGTTCCCGCCATCCTGAAAAACGGCAAGGAATGGTTCAGGTCGATGGGCAGCGAGAAGTCCCCGGGCTTCACGCTCTACTCGCTCAGCGGCCACGTCGCGAGCCCCGGCCAGTACGAGGCCCCGCTCGGCATCACACTGCGCCAACTCCTCGAGATGAGCGGCGGGATGCGACCCGGCCACCGACTGAAGTTCTGGACGCCGGGCGGCTCCTCGACACCGATGTTCACCGACGAGCATCTCGATGTCCCTCTTGACTACGAAGGAGTGGGCGCCGCGGGTTCCATGCTCGGCACGAAAGCCCTGCAGTGCTTCGACGAGACGACCTGCGTCGTCCGTGCCGTCACCCGCTGGACCGAGTTCTACGCCCACGAGTCCTGCGGCAAGTGCACACCCTGCCGCGAAGGCACGTACTGGCTCGTGCAGTTGCTGCGCGACATCGAGGCCGGCAAGGGCGTGATGAGTGACCTCGACAAGCTGAACGACATCGCCGACAACATCAACGGCAAGTCCTTCTGTGCCCTCGGCGACGGTGCCGCCTCGCCGATCTTCTCCTCGCTGAAGTACTTCCGCGAGGAGTACGAGCAGCACATCACGGGCCGCGGCTGCCCCTTCGACCCGGCCAAGTCGACGGCCTGGGCCGACCACCGCACGGAGGTGAACGCATGACTGTGACCACCAGCGCTCCCTCGGGCGGGGGAGAGGCGGCGGTCCCGCCGGAAGATCTGGTGACGCTGACGATCGACGGCATCGAGATCAGCGTGCCCAAGGGCACTCTGGTCATCCGGGCCGCCGAGCAACTCGGCATCGAGATCCCCCGGTTCTGCGACCATCCCCTCCTCGATCCGGCCGGCGCCTGCCGCCAGTGCATCGTCGAGGTCGAGGGCCAGCGCAAGCCCATGGCGTCCTGCACCATCACCTGCACCGACGGGATGGTGGTGAAGACCCACCTCACCTCGCCGGTCGCCGAGAAGGCCCAGAAGGGTGTGATGGAGCTGCTGCTCATCAACCACCCGCTGGACTGCCCGGTCTGCGACAAGGGCGGCGAGTGCCCGCTGCAGAACCAGGCCATGTCGCACGGCAACGCCGAGTCCCGCTTCGAGGGCAGGAAGCGGACCTTCGAGAAGCCGGTCCCGATCTCCACGCAGGTGCTGCTCGACCGCGAGCGGTGCGTGCTGTGCGCGCGCTGCACCCGGTTCTCCAACCAGGTCGCCGGTGACCCGATGATCGAGCTGCTCGAGCGGGGTGCGCTCCAGCAGGTCGGCACCGGTGAGGGCGACCCCTTCGAGTCGTACTTCTCCGGGAACACCATCCAGATCTGCCCGGTCGGCGCACTCACCTCGGCGGCGTACCGCTTCCGCTCCCGCCCCTTCGACCTCGTCTCCTCGCCCTCCGTGTGCGAGCACTGCTCCGGCGGCTGCGCCACGCGCACCGACCACCGGCGCGGCAAGGTCATGCGGCGGCTCGCCGCCAACGACCCCGAAGTCAACGAGGAGTGGATCTGCGACAAGGGGCGCTTCGCGTTCCGGTACGCGCAGCTGCGGGACCGGCTGGAGACGCCCCTGGTACGCAACCCCGAGGGCGATCTGGTGCCCGCCTCCTGGCCGGAAGCGCTGCAGATCGCCGCTCAGGGACTCCTCGCCTCGCGCGGGCGCACCGGTGTCCTCACGGGCGGCCGCCTCACCATCGAGGACGCCTACGCCTACAGCAAGTTCGCGCGCGTGGCGCTCGACACCAACGACATCGACTTCCGCGCGCGTCCGCACAGCAGCGAGGAGGCCGACTTCCTGGCCGCGCGGATCGCCGGACGCGGGCGCGACCTCGACGGTACGGGCGTCACGTACACCTCCCTGGAGAAGGCGCCCGCCGTCCTGCTGGCCGGGTTCGAGTCGGAGGAGGAGGCCCCCGGCGTCTTCCTGCGGCTGCGCAAGGCCTGGCGGGGGCACGGACAGAAGGTGTTCTCGCTGGCCACGCACACCACGCGTGGTCTGGAGAAGGCCGGCGGCACGTTGCTGCCGGCGGCTCCGGGCACCGAGACCGAGTGGCTGGACGCGCTCGCGAGCGGGGTCGGCCTGGAGGAGGACGGCGCCAGGGCCGCTCAGGCGCTGCGTACCGAGGGCGCGGTGATCGTCGTCGGCGAGCGGCTGGCCGGGGTGGCCGGCGGCCTCACCGCCGCCGTACGTGCCGCCTCCGCGACCGGCGCGCAGCTGGTGTGGATCCCGCGTCGCGCAGGAGAACGGGGCGCCATCGAAGCGGGCGCGCTGCCGTCGCTGCTGCCGGGCGGACGTCCGGCCACCGACCCACGCGCGCGTGCGGAGGTCGCCGCCGCCTGGGGCGTCGCCGACCTTCCGCACCGCTACGGCCGTGACACCGGCCGGATCATCCAGTCCGCCGCAAACGGCGACCTCCAGGCACTGCTGGTCGCGGGCGTGGAGGTCGCCGACCTGCCCGACCCGGCACGCGCGCGTGCAGCACTCGCCGAAGTCGGCTTCGTGGTGTCGCTCGAACTGCGACCCAGTGAGGTCACGGAACTCGCGGACGTGGTCCTCCCGGTCGCCGCGGTCGCCGAGAAGACGGGCGCCTTCCTCAACTGGGAGGGCCGGGTCCGCTTCTTCGAGGCCGCGCTCAAGCCCGACCAGATGAGCCGCCGACTGGCACCCACCGACGCACGCGTGCTGCAGATGCTGGCCGACGCCATGGACGTACACCTGGGTCTGCCGGATCTGCGGACCGCGCGCGCGGAGCTGGACCGGCTGGGGGTCTGGGACGGGCCGCGGGCCACCGACCCCCTCGAGACGGCGGGCGTGCTGCCGCGTCCGGCGGCCGGGGAAGCCGTACTGGCCGGGCACCGGCTGCTGCTCGACCGGGGTGTGCTCCAGGAGGGCGACGAGGCTCTCGCCGGGACCCGGCACGCCGCACGCGCGCGTGTGTCGCCCGCGACGGCCGCCGAGGCAGGCGTCAAGGACGGCGACGCGCTTGCCGTGACCGGCCCGGCCGGCACCGTCGAACTCCCGCTGCAGATCACCGAGATGCCCGACCGTGTGGTCTGGCTCCCGCTGAACTCGGTCGGCGGCGGCGTCGCCTCCGGTACCGGGGCGCTGCCCGGCTCCCTCGTCCGCATCGGCCCGGCGACCCTCGCCGGCGAGGCCCCCAAGGAGGTGGAGGCATGAGCCCGTACCTCGCCGTTGAAGACCTCTCGATGTTCGGCCGCGACCCGTGGTGGCTGGTCGCCGTCAAGGCGGTCTTCTGCTTCGCCTTCCTGATGGTGACCGTGCTGTTCTCCATCGTCTGGGAGCGCAAGGTCGTCGCCTGGATGCAGCTGCGCATCGGCCCCAACCGGCACGGCCCCTGGGGCATGCTCCAGTCGCTCGCCGACGGCATCAAGCTGATGCTCAAGGAAGACGTCATCGTCAAACGCGCGGACAAGGTCGTCTACGTCCTCGCGCCGATCGTCGCGGCCATCCCGGCCTTCATGGCGATCGCGGTGATCCCCTTCGGGCCGGCCGGCAACGAGATCTCGATCTTCGGCCAGCGCACCACGATGCAGCTCACCGACCTGCCGATCGCGATGCTCTACATCCTCGCGGTCGCCTCGGTGGGCATCTACGGCATCGTGCTGGCGGGTTGGAGCTCAGGATCCACCTATCCGCTGCTCGGCGGTCTGCGCTCCTGCGCGCAGATGATCTCCTACGAGATCGCCATGGGCGCCGCGTTCGCCTCCGTCTTCCTCTACTCGGGGTCGATGTCGACCTCGGCGATCGTCGAGGCGCAGGCGGACCGCTGGTACATCATCCTGCTGCCGGTCTCGTTCCTGATCTACATCGTGACCATGGTCGGCGAGACCAACCGCGCCCCGTTCGACATGCCGGAGTCCGAGGGCGACCTGGTCGGCGGTTTCAACACCGAGTACTCGTCGATCAAGTTCGCGATGTTCATGCTCGCCGAGTACGTGAACATGGTGACGGTCTCGGCCGTGTCCGTGACGCTCTTCCTGGGCGGCTGGCGGGCACCCTGGCCGGTCTCCACCTTCTGGGAGGGCGCGAACCACGGCTGGTGGCCGATGCTCTGGTTCGTCCTCAAGGTGCAGCTGCTGCTGTTCTTCTTCATCTGGCTGCGCGGCACGCTCCCCCGCGTCCGCTACGACCAGTTGATGAAGCTCGGCTGGAAGGTCCTCATCCCGGTCTCCGTGGTCTGGCTGATGCTCGTCGCGACCGTGCGGACGCTGCGCAACGAGAACTACGACTTCGCCGACATCGCCCTCTACGTCGGCGGCGGAGTCCTCGCTCTGCTCCTGCTCTCCTTCGTCGCGGACTTCTTCCGCGAGCGCGGCAAACCCGCGCCCGAACCGCCCGCCCAGGCCGCCGGCTTCGACCCGATGGCGGGCGGATTCCCCGTACCGCCGCTGCCCGGACAGGAGGTGCCGCCGGTGCCGCGACGCAGGTCGCGACGTGAGCGGGAGCTGATTGTCAGTGGTGGGCCTGATACTCAGAGTGACGGATCTCTGGATGGAAAGGAGGCGTCCGATGGCTGAGGAGCCCAAGGAGACCAAGCCCGGTTTCCTGAACCCCGTGGCCGGCTTCGGCGTGACCTTCAAGGCCATGTTCAAGAAGCGGCTGACCGAGCAGTACCCGGAGCAGCAGAAGACCACCGCCCCCCGGTTCCACGGACGGCACCAGCTCAACCGCCATCCGGACGGCCTGGAGAAGTGCGTCGGCTGCGAGCTGTGCGCCTGGGCCTGCCCCGCCGACGCCATCTATGTGGAGGGCGCGGACAACACCGACGAGGAGCGCTACTCGCCGGGCGAGCGGTACGGGCGCGTGTACCAGATCAACTACGCCCGCTGCATCCTGTGCGGCCTGTGCATCGAGGCATGCCCCACGCGCGCGCTCACGATGACGAACGATTTCGAGCTGGCCGACTCCACCCGCGCCAACCTCATCTACACCAAGGAGCAGCTGCTCGCCGGCCTCGAAGAGGGCATGGTCGACTCGCCCCACGCGATCTACCCGGGGATGGACGAGCAGGACTACTACCGGGGGCTGGTCACCGAGGCCGCGCCCGGCACCGAGCGCCAGGTCGCCGTCTCCAAGGGCGAGAAGCCCACGGACGAGGAGGTGGACGCATGAGCGCGCAGCTCGCCGCCTACACCACCTCCACCGGAGAGGCCGTCCAGTTCTGGATCCTCGGCACCGTCGCGGTGATCGGCGCCCTGTGCACCGTCTTCATGAAGAAGGCCGTGCACAGCGCGCTCTGCCTGGCCGGCACCATGATCGTCCTGGCGGTGTTCTACCTCGCCAACGGCGCCTACTTCCTGGGCATCGTGCAGATCGTCGTCTACACCGGCGCGATCATGATGCTGTTCCTGTTCGTGGTGATGCTCGTCGGCGTCACCGCGGCGGACTCCCTGAAGGAGACCATCAAGGGCCAGCGCTGGCTGGCCCTGCTGTGCGGTCTCGGCTTCGGCGTCCTGCTGGTCGGCGGCATCGGCAACGCCTCCCTGAAGGAGTTCAACGGCATCGGCCAGGCGAACGCGGGCGGCAACGTGGAGGGCCTGGCGGCCCTCATCTTCACCAAGTACGTCTTCGCCTTCGAACTCACCGGCGCCCTGCTGATCACGGCCGCCGTCGGTGCCATGGTGCTCACCCACCGCGAGCGCACCGAGCGCGCCAAGACCCAGCGCGAACTGTCCGAGCAGCGCGTGCGCGAGGGCAAGCACGTACCGCCGCTGCCGGCGCCCGGTGTGTACGCCCGGCACAACGCCGTGGACATCGCGGGGCTGCTGCCCGACGGCACCCCGTCCGATCTGACCGTCAGCAAGACGCTGCGCGAACGGGGCCAGATCAGGGACGTGTCGACCGAGGCGATCAACGACCTGCGTGCGCTGGAACAGCGCGCGGAGGAACGCCTGGAGCGGAGCGAGATCGAGCCGCCGTCGTTCAAGCGGACCGAGGAGGCGTCGAAGTGAACCCCGTCTACTACCTCTATCTCGCCGCCCTGCTGTTCACGATCGGCGCGATGGGCGTGCTGATCCGGCGGAACGCGATCGTGCTGTTCATGTGCATCGAGCTGATGCTCAACGCCTGCAACCTCGCGTTCGTCGCCTTCTCCCGGATGCACGGCAATCTCGACGGCCAGATCATCGCTTTCTTCACGATGGTCGTCGCCGCCGCCGAGGTCGTGGTCGGGCTCGCGATCATCGTGTCGCTGTTCCGCGCCCGTCACTCGGCCTCGGTCGACGACGCCAGCCTGATGAAGCTGTAAGGGGTCGGAAGAATCGTGGAGAACCTGATTGCGCTGCTGATCGCGGCGCCCCTGCTCGGAGCGGCCGTCCTGCTGTGCGGTGGCCGGCGGCTCGATGCCGTCGGCCACTGGATCGGCACGGTGCTCGCGGCCGTCTCCTTCGTCCTCGGCGTCGTCCTCTTCGCCGACCTGCTGGGCAAGGACGCCGAGCACCGGACGCTCACGCAGCACCTGTTCAGCTGGATCCCGGTCGAGGGCTTCCAGGCCGACGTGGCCTTCCAGCTCGACCAGCTGTCGATGACGTTCGTCCTGCTGATCACTGGTGTCGGCTCGCTGATCCACCTCTATTCGGTCGGGTACATGGAGCACGACGAGCGGCGCCGCCGCTTCTTCGGCTACCTGAACCTGTTCCTGGCGGCGATGCTGCTGCTCGTCCTTGCCGACAACTACCTGCTGCTGTACGTCGGCTGGGAGGGCGTCGGCCTCGCCTCCTACCTGCTGATCGGCTTCTGGCAGCACAAGCCCAGCGCCGCGACCGCCGCGAAGAAGGCCTTCCTGGTCAACCGCGTCGGAGACATGGGCCTGTCGATCGCGATCATGATCATGTTCACCACCTTCGGTACCTTCGCCTTCGGGCCGGTGCTCGACGGCGTGGGGGACACCTCCGAGGGCACGCTCACCGCCATCGGCCTGATGCTGCTGCTCGCCGCCTGCGGCAAGTCCGCCCAGGTACCGCTCCAGTCCTGGCTCGGGGACGCGATGGAGGGCCCGACCCCCGTCTCGGCCCTCATCCACGCCGCGACGATGGTGACGGCGGGCGTGTACCTGATCGTCCGCTCCGGAGCGATCTTCAACGCCGCGCCCGACGCCCAGCTCGTGGTCACCATCGTCGGTGCGGTCACGCTCCTCTTCGGTGCGATCGTCGGTTGCGCGAAGGACGACATCAAGAAGGCGTTGGCCGGCTCGACCATGTCGCAGATCGGCTACATGATCCTCGCCGCGGGCCTCGGCCCCATCGGCTACATCTTCGCGATCATGCACCTGGTGACGCACGGCTTCTTCAAGGCCGGGCTGTTCCTCGGCGCCGGTTCGGTGATGCACGGCATGAACGACGAGGTCGACATGCGCAAGTACGGCGGCCTGCGCAAGTACATGCCGATCACCTTCGTCACCTTCGGCCTCGGCTACCTCGCGATCATCGGCTTCCCCGGTCTGTCCGGCTTCTTCTCCAAGGACAAGATCATCGAGGCGGCGTTCGCCAAGGGCGGTACCGAGGGCTGGATCCTCGGCGGATGCGCCCTGCTCGGCGCGGCCATCACGGCGTACTACATGACGCGCGTGATGCTGCTGACGTTCTTCGGCGAGGAGCGCTGGCGGCACGCCCCGACTCCGTCCCCGGCCGAGCCCAGCGTGGAGCCCGCCGCCGAAACGCGCGGCGAGCACGCGGAGCCGCACCCGCACGAGTCGCCCAAGGTCATGACGATCCCGATGATCCTGCTGGCCGTCGGGTCGGTCTTCGGCGGCGCCTTCTTCAGCATCGGTGACCGCTTCGTGCACTGGCTGGAGCCGGTCACCGGCCATGACCACGGGCACCCGCCGGTCAGCGCCCTCACGGTCACGCTGTCCACGGTGGCTGTGATGGTGATCGGCGTCGGCATCGCGTACGCGCAGTACGGCCGCCGCCCGGTCCCGGTCGTCGCCCCGCGCGGGTCGCTGCTCACCCGGGCAGCCCGGCGCGACCTGCTCCAGGACGACTTCAACCACGTCGTCCTGGTCCGCGGCGGCGAGCACCTCACGCGCTCCCTGGTGTACGTCGACCACACCCTGGTCGACGGAGTCGTCAACGGCACGGCGGCCTCGGTCGGCGGCCTGTCCGGACGGATGCGCCGACTGCAGAACGGCTTCGCGCGCAGTTACGCGGTCTCGATGTTCGGCGGCGCGGCGCTCATCGTCGCCGCGACCCTGCTGATGAGGGCGGTCTGATACCGATGTCCTTTCCTCTGCTGACAGCGACGGCGGCGCTCCCGGCCATCGGGGCGATCGCCACGGCCGCGGTACCGGCCGCGCGGCGCACCGCCGCCAAGTGGCTGGCGCTGCTCGTCTCGCTCGCCACCCTCGCCCTCGCCATCGCGGTCCTGGTCCGCTTCGACCCGGACGGCGACCGCTACCAGCTCACCGAATCCCACGCCTGGATCGCGGACTTCGGGGTGAGATACGAGCTGGGCGTGGACGGCATCGCGGTGGCGCTCATCGCGCTCACGGCGCTGCTGATCCCGTTCATCATCCTCGCGGGCTGGCACGACGCCGACCCCTTGGAGACCGGAAGCAGGCGGTGGCGGCCGACACAGGGCTTCTTCGCCCTGATCCTGGCCGTCGAGGCGATGGTGATCCTCTCCTTCGAGGCCACCGACGTCTTCCTCTTCTACATCTTCTTCGAAGCCATGCTGATCCCGATGTACTTCCTCATCGGCGGCTTCGGGGACCGTGCCCACGAGCACGGCGAACAGGTGGCGTCGACACAACGGTCGTACGCGGCCGTGAAGTTCCTGCTCTACAACCTGGCCGGCGGTCTGATCATGCTGGCCGCGGTGATCGGCCTCTATGTGGTCGCCGGGAACTTCTCGCTCCAGGAGATCGCCGCGGCACGGGCCAACGGCTCGCTGGACATGGCGACCAGCACCGAACGCTGGCTGTTCCTGGGCTTCTTCTTCGCCTTCGCGGTGAAGGCACCGCTGTGGCCGCTGCACACCTGGCTGCCGAACGCGATGGGGGAAGCCACCGCCCCGGTCGCGGTGTTGATCACCGCGGTCGTCGACAAGGTGGGCACCTTCGCGATGCTCCGCTTCTGCCTCCAGCTGTTCCCGGAGGCGTCGAAGTGGGCGACACCGGTCATCCTCGTCCTCGCCCTGATCAGCATCATCTACGGGGCGCTGCTCGCGGTCGGCCAGCGGGACATCAAGCGGCTGGTGGCGTACGCGTCGATCTCGCACTTCGGCTTCATCATCATGGGCATCTTCGCGATGACCAGCCAGGGCCAGTCGGGCGCGACGCTGTACATGGTCAACCACGGAATCTCGACGGCGGCGCTGATGCTGGTGGCCGGATTCCTGATCTCGCGCCGCGGCTCGCGGCTCATCGCCGACTACGGAGGAGTGCAGAAGGTCGCCCCGGTGCTCGCCGGCACCTTCCTGATCGGCGGCCTCGCGACGCTGTCGTTGCCCGGACTCGCGCCGTTCGTGAGTGAGTTCCTGGTACTCGTCGGTACGTTCGCGCGCTACCCGGCGATCGGCATCATCGCCACCTTCGGCATCGTCCTCGCCGCGCTCTACACCCTCGTCCTCTACCAGCGGACGATGACGGGCCCGGTGAAGCCGGAGGTCTCCGCGATGCCGGACCTCAGGGTGCGTGAGCTCGTGGTGGTCGCCCCGCTGGTCGCACTGTTGATCTTCCTGGGCGTCTACCCGAAGCCCGTCACGGACATCGTCAACCCGGCGGTCCAGCACACCATGTCCGACGTACAGAAGACAGACCCTCAGCCCGAGGTGGAGGCGGCCAAGTGAGCGCAGCAGCCGTCCACAGCCTGTGGACAACCGCGGCCGATCCCATCGGCAAGATCGACGCGCCGAAGATCGAGTACGCACAACTGTCGCCCATGCTGATCGTCATCGGCGCGGCGATCGTCGGGGTGCTGGTCGAGGCGTTCGTACCGCGCAAATCCCGTTATCACGCCCAGATGTTCGTGTCCGTCGTCGGCCTCGCCGCCGCGTTCGCCGCGGCCGTCGCCCTGGCGGCGGACGGATACGGCACCACCAAGGCGCGCATCGCGGCCATGGGCGCGATCGCGGTCGACGGGCCGGCCCTGTTCCTGCAGGGCACGATCCTGCTGGCCGCGCTGGTCGCCCTGTTCACCTTCGCCGAACGGCGACTGGACCCGGCCGCCCACGGCAACCGGGTCGACTCCTTCGCCGCGCAGGCGGCCTCCGTGCCCGGCAGCGACAGCGAGAAGGCCGCGGTGAAGGCCGGTTTCACCACGACCGAGGTCTTCCCGCTGCTGCTCTTCGCGGTCGCCGGCATGCTGCTCTTCCCCGCGGCCAACGACCTGCTGACGCTGTTCGTGGCCCTGGAGGTCTTCTCGCTGCCGCTGTACCTGATGTGCGCGCTGGCCCGTCGCAAGCGGCTGATGTCGCAGGAGGCCGCGGTCAAGTACTTCCTGCTCGGCGCGTTCGCCTCCGCGTTCACGCTGTTCGGCATCGCGATGCTGTACGGCTACTCCGGCTCGATGTCGTACGCGACGATCGCCCGGGTCGTCGACGGCACCATCACCGACGTCACACCGGCGCTCGCGGACACCATGGGCAACGACGTGCTGCTCCTGCTCGGCGCCGCGCTGATCGTCATGGGGCTGCTGTTCAAGGTGGGCGCTGTCCCGTTCCACATGTGGACGCCGGATGTGTACCAGGGGGCGCCGACGCCGGTGACCGGCTTCATGGCGGCGGCGACCAAGGTGGCCGCGTTCGGCGCGCTGCTGCGGATCCTGTACGTCGTGCTGCCGGGGCTGCGCTGGGACTGGCGGCCGGTGATGTGGGGCGTCGCGATCGTCACCATGCTGGGCGGTGCGATCGTCGCGATCACGCAGACCGACATCAAGCGACTGCTGGCGTACTCGTCGATCGCGCACGCCGGCTTCATCCTGGCCGGTGTCGTCGCAACGAGTCCGGACGGGATCTCGTCGGTCCTCTTCTACCTGGCGGCGTACTCGTTCGTGACGATCGGCGCGTTCGCGGTGGTGACGCTGGTGCGTGACGCCGGAGGTGAGGCGACGCACCTGTCCAAGTGGGCCGGTCTCGGCCGCCGTTCGCCGCTGGTCGCGGCCGTGTTCGCGGTGTTCCTGCTCGCTTTCGCGGGCATTCCGCTGACCTCCGGCTTCGCCGGGAAGTTCGCCGTGTTCAAGGCGGCGGCGGAGGGCGGGGCGGCCCCGCTGGTGGTGATCGGTGTGATCTCGTCGGCGATCGCCGCGTTCTTCTACATCCGGGTCATCGTGCTGATGTTCTTCAGCGAGCCGCGCCCCGAAGGGCCGACGGTCGCGGTGCCGTCGCCGCTGACGATGACGGCGATCGGGGTGGGGGTTGCGGTGACGCTGGTGCTGGGTGTGGCGCCGCAGTACTTCCTGGAGCTGGCGGGGGATGCGGGGGTGTTTGTGCGCTGACGCGGCGCTTGCTGTTGTCGGTACGGCGGCGGCCCGGCTCCCGGTGGTGGGAAGCCGGGCCGCCGTGTGTTTCGGGTGGCTTCTGGAACCGGCTCGATGGGGCAAGCCTGTGGATAACTCCGACGCTGTCAGTCCGGACGCCTATCGTGGACGCAGTGGTCGAGATGCGACGTACGGGGGCACGGCGATGGGTGGGACAGGCGGGATCGGTGGAATGGCGGCGGTAGCCGAGAGCGAGGCGCTGGCAGCGCTCCACAGGGTCTTCGGGTACGAGGCCTTCCGCGGTGAGCAGGAAGCGGTCATCGAGCATGTCGTGGCCGGCGGTGACGCCGTCGTGCTGATGCCGACCGGTGGCGGCAAGTCGCTCTGCTATCAGATCCCGGCCCTGGTCAGACCGGGTACGGGCATCGTCGTCTCCCCGCTGATCGCGTTGATGCAGGACCAGGTGGACGCGCTGCGGGCGCTGGGCGTGCGAGCCGGGTTCATGAACTCCACGCAGGACTTCGACGAGCGCCGGGTGGTGGAGGCCGAGTTCCTGGCCGGTGAGCTCGATCTGCTCTACCTGGCGCCGGAGCGACTGCGTCTTGAGCCCACGCTGGATCTGCTCTCGCGCGGCAAGATCTCCGTCTTCGCGATCGACGAGGCGCACTGCGTGTCGCAGTGGGGCCACGACTTCCGCCCCGACTATCTGGCGCTGTCGCTGCTCGGCGAGCGCTGGCCCGACGTGCCGCGCATCGCGCTCACGGCGACGGCCACGCATGCGACGCACCAGGAGATCACCCAGCGGCTGAACATGCCGACGGCCCGGCACTTCGTGGCGAGCTTCGACCGGCCCAACATCCAGTACCGGATCGTGCCGAAGGCGGACCCCAAGAAACAGCTGCTGAGCCTCCTGCGTGAGGAGCACGCCGGCGATGCGGGCATCGTCTACTGCCTCTCGCGCAACTCGGTGGAGAAGACGGCCGAGTTCCTCACCCGAAACGGCATCGAGGCGGTGCCGTACCACGCGGGCCTGGACGCGGGCACGCGCGCGGCGCACCAGTCCCGCTTCCTGCGGGAGGAGGGCCTCGTCGTGGTGGCGACCATCGCCTTCGGGATGGGCATCGACAAGCCGGATGTGCGGTTCGTCGCCCACCTGGATCTGCCCAAGTCGGTCGAGGGGTACTACCAGGAGACCGGCCGCGCGGGACGTGACGGTCTGCCGTCGACGGCGTGGATGGCGTACGGACTCAACGACGTCATACAGCAGCGCAAGCTGATCCAGTCGGGCGAGGGCGACGAGGCGTTCCGGCGCCGGGCCGCCGCGCACCTGGACGCGATGCTCGCGCTGTGCGAGACCGCCCAGTGCCGCCGCGGCCAACTGCTCGCCTACTTCGGCCAGGACCCGGATCCGGCGGGCTGCGGCAACTGCGACACCTGCCTCACTCCGCCCGAGACCTGGGACGGCACCATCGCGGCGCAGAAGGTGCTGTCGACGGTGGTGCGGTTGCAGCGGGAGCGGAGGCAGAAGTTCGGCGCGGTGCAGATCGTCGACATCCTGCTGGGGAAGCGCACCGGCAAGGTCATCCAGTTCGACCACGATCAGCTCTCCGTGTTCGGCATCGGTGAGGAGCTGGCCGAGGGCGAATGGCGGGGCGTCATCCGGCAGTTGCTGGCGCAGGGGCTGCTCGCGGTCGAGGGGGAGTACGGCACGCTGGTGCTGACCGAGTCCAGCGGTTCGGTGCTGCGGCGGGAGCGGGAGGTGCCGCTGCGCAAGGAGCCGAAGAAGCCGGTGACCTCGCGGTCGGCGTCGGCGTCGGCGTCTTCGTCGGGGCGCGGCGTGGGCAAGCCCAAGGTTGCGGCCGCCGAGCTGCCCGAGGAACTGCTGCCGGCCTTCGAGGCCCTGCGCGCCTGGCGCGCAGAACAGGCCCGGGAGCAGGGCGTCCCGGCGTACGTCATCTTCCACGACGCCACGCTTCGGGAGATCGCCACGGCGTGGCCGACGTCGATCGCCGAGCTCGGAGGCATCAGCGGGGTTGGTGAGAAGAAGCTGGCGACGTACGGGGAGGGCGTTCTCGGGGTGCTCGCCTCCCTGGAGGGGCCGCCCGGTGCCCCGGCCGGGCAGGCCGACGCAGGTGCACCGCCGGTTCCGAGAACCGCGGCCGATCAGGGCGGGCCGGACGACTGGCCGGAGCCGCCCGAGGGGCCGGAGCCGGACGACTGGATATAGGCGGACCGCTGGACAGGGGCTCGGGGTGCCTCCGCAGTCCCTCCTGCGCCCTTACCCCAACGCCGTCAGGCCCGGGGCGAACGTGATCAGGAGCGGTACCAGGGGGACCAGGGCGGCCACCGTGGTCGTCAGGGCACGGTGGCGGCGGCCAAGGCGGGGCGGAGGTTGCAGGAGGCGGTCTACGCGTTCGCCGAGGAGGCGGTGGCTGGAGGCGCAGGACAGGACTCCGCGGTGCTGGTTCAGCTCGATCAGCGCCAGAGCGGTGGTGAGGTGGCCGCAGCGGCGGGAGGCGGTGTCGTCGGCGGCGAGTTCGACCAGGCGGCGGGTCTGGTCGCAGAAGTGGGCGAACAGTGGGACACGGGGGAAGCCGGTGGCAAGGGCGGTCGACAGGTGCAGCAGCCAGTCGTGGTGGGCGCGGGCGTGTCCGCGTTCGTGGGTGAGGACGGCGTCCAACTGGTGGTCGGTGAGACGGTGCAGGGCTCCGGTGGTGACGACCAGCTGGGGCGGGTGGCCCGGCAGCCACCAGGCATCGGGGTACTCGTCCTCCAGGACGAGCAGCGGGCCGCGGGCGGCCGGGAGGCCGGCGGGCAGGTCAGGGGCGCGTTCGCGCAGATGGGCGCGGGCCTGGGTGCGGCGCCGCCGGGCCTCGACCAGCTCCCGGGTGAGCATCGCGGTGGTCCAGGCGGCACCGCAGGCCAGCAGCAGGGTGAGCGCAGCGGCCCAGGGAGGCGCGGCGGAGAGGTCGTACGCCGCGGTGACATGGGGCGCTGCGGGGGCGAAGACCTGGTCGCGGACGGTCTGGAAGACGGCGGCCGCACCCAGGAGGAGGGCGGCCAGACAGCACAGCAGGACGGTGGCGACCAGGCACTGCCATACCCACAGCCCGACCACGGGCTCCCGTTCGGGCCACGCGGCCCGGGTCAGCGCACGGGGGGCCGGTACAGCGGCCGTCAGGGCGACGACGCTCAGCAGGAGCAGGCAGACAGTCATGCCACGGGCTCCGGATCCTGGTCGGGAGTGAGGGCGGCTCGGGTCGTGCGGTGGGGGCAGCGGCCGCGCCTGCCGACCGCGTCCCGCGTCCCGCCTCGCGCACACCACCCACCGCCAGTATGACGGCGCCGGGCACCTGGAGTCAGCGCCCGGACCGGCGCTTGCCCGAAAAGCTCACCTCGCGCCACCCCGCAGCTCAGCTCGCGACAACCCTCCCGCTCACCTCCCCCAACCCCACCCGGACCCCGCCGGCCCCCGGTGCCCAGGCCGACAGTGTCACGACATCCCCGTCCTCCAGGAACGTCCGCTTGCCGTCGGGGAGTTCGAGTGGGTTCCGGCCGTTCCAGGTCAGTTCGAGGAGGGAGCCGCGTTCGCGTTCGGTCGGGCCGCTCACCGTGCCCGAGCCGTACAGGTCGCCGGCGCGCAGGGATGCGCCGTTGACGGTCATGTGGGCGAGTTGCTGGGCGGCCGTCCAGTACATGGTGGAGAAGGGGGGTTCCGAGATGACGTGACCGTTGAGAGCGACGGTGATGCGCAGGTCGTAGCCGCCGGGTTCGTCGTCCGTGTCGTCCAGGTACGGGAGGAGGGGGTGGGTGCGCTGCGGTGGGGCCACCCGTGCCTCGTCCAGCGCGTCCAGCGGGGTGATCCAGGCCGACACCGACGTGGCGAAGGACTTGCCGAGGAAGGGGCCGAGGGGGACGTACTCCCAGGCCTGGATGTCGCGCGCGGACCAGTCGTTGAGGAGGCACAGGCCGAAGACGTGGTCGCGGAAGCCGGCCAGCGGAACGGGTCGGCCCAGCGGGGACGGGGTGCCGACGACGAAGCCGACCTCCGCCTCGATGTCCAGGCGGACGGACGGCCCGAAGACGGGCGCGGGGTCGGTCGGGGCCTTGCGCTGGCCGGAGGGGCGGATGACATCCGTGCCGGAGACGACGACCGTGCCGGAGCGGCCGTGGTAACCGATCGGCAGATGCTTCCAGTTGGGGGTGAGTGAGTCGGCGGCGTCGGGGCGGAAGATCTGGCCGACGTTCCGGGCGTGGTTCTCTGAGGCGTAGAAGTCGACGTAGTCCGCGACCTCGAAGGGCAGGTGCAGGGTCACCGAGGAGAGGGGGTGCATCAGAGGCGCGAGGGTTTCGCGGTGGGACGGCACCGTCACCCAGGCGGTCAGCGCCCGCCGGACGTCCGACCAGGCGGTGCGGCCGGCGGCGAGCAGTGGGTTCAGGGTGGGCCGGGCCAGCAGGGCGGCGTAGGGGGAGCCGAGCGCCAGCGCCGCCGCGCCGGCGTCGAGGACGTGGTCGCCGAGGCGGACGCCGACGGTGCGTTCGGTGGACCCGGCGGGTGAGAAAACGCCGTACGGAAGGTTGTGCGGACCGAAGGGGTCGCCCTCGGGGACATCGAAGGGGGGCATTGGGGTGCTGCCTCACTTTCGTACGTACGGTCCATGCGGTTCGCGGCACACGTTACGGCTGCGGCGGCCGTCTTGGGCAGTGACTTAAGCGCGCGAAGAGTCCGTAATGTCAGGAATGAGGGGGTCGTATACGTCCCGCGGCCTCGTCCCGCTGTCCGTGTCCTGCCGTCCGTGACCCACTGTCCGCGCCGCGCCTTCGCCCGGCCGCGGCCGGCACCGAGGAGCCGGACCGCTGAAATGTGGAGAGGTGGAAGGGAGTTGGGGGTGAACGGCGTGGGCGCGGTGTCCGTATTCTCTGATCATGGCCGCACCCATCGCATATGCCGAGCGCACCGCGTACGCCCTCATCGCCACCGACCTGGACGGAACGCTGCTGCGCGGCGACGACACGGTCTCCGACCGGTCGCTCACCGCGCTCGCGCGGGTCTCGGCGGCCGGTGCCCGGCATCTGGTGGTGACGGGACGGCCGGCGCCCAGGGTGCGGCCGCTGCTGAAGTTCCTGGGCGGCGGGGGGCTCGCGGTGTGCGGGCAGGGCGCGCAGTTGTACGACGCCGGCGTGGACCGTCTGCTGTGGTCGGTCACCCTGGACCGGGAACTGGCCGAGACCGCGCTCGGCAAGATCGAGGCGGAGGTGGGCACGGTGTACGCGGCCGTCGACCAGGACGGCGTCGACGGCCTGACGCTCATCGAACCGGGGTATCGGATGCCGCACCCGACGTTGCCGGCGGTGCGGGTCGGCCGGCGTGACGACCTGTGGTGCGAGCCCATCAGCAAGGTGCTGCTGCGCCATCCCACCCTCTCCGACGACGAGTTGGCGTCGGTGGCCCGCTCGGTGGTGGGTTCGCTCGCGACGGTCACCATGTCGGGGCCCGGGACGGTCGAGCTTCAGCCGTCCGGCATCACCAAGGCGACGGGGCTGGCGCTGGCGGCCCGGCATCTGGGGCTGCGCCCCGAGGACACCATCGCCTTCGGGGACATGCCCAACGACATCCCGATGTTCGACTGGGCCGCCCACGGCGTCGCCATGGCCAACGCGCACCCCGAACTGAAGGCGGTGTCCGACGAGATCACTCTCTCGAACGAGGACGACGGCGTCGCCGTCGTCCTCGAACGGCTCCTCACCGAGGACCGGCGCCCGCAGCGGCTCGGCGGGCGCAGGCCCTCGGTGGGTACGAAGGTTCAGTAGGCGCGAAGGGCTCAGTAGGCGCCGAAGACGTTGTCGATCGAGCCGTAGCGGTCGGCTGCGTAGTTGCAGGCGGCGGTGATGTTGGCGACCGGGTCGAACGGGTCGTAGGCCGTGCCGGGCACGTGGTACGCGGCGAAGGTCGGGTCGATGACCTGGAGCAGGCCCTTGGACGGGGTGCCCTTGGCCGCGTTGGAGTCCCAGTTGTTGATGGCGGCCGGGTTGCCGGACGACTCGCGCATGACGTTGCGGTAGATGCCGTTGTAGGAGCCCGGGATTCCGTGCTTCGCCATGATGGCGAGCGACTCGCGGATCCAGCCGTCGAGGTTGTCGGAGTACGCCGTGGTGGCGGTCTTCGCGGTCACCGCGGTGGGGGTGGCGGCCGATGCGGTGCTCGCACCGATGAGCGGCAGGGCGAGCACGGCCGCGCCGGTGCCGGCGACCGTGAGCTTGCGGGCCATGCGGGCTATGCGGGGGGTGCGGGTGCGGAGCTGACCGTTTGCAGGCATGGGGCTGTTCCTCTCCTTCGCCTGCGAGGTGAGCTGTCGGGTTCGGGCTGGGAGGTGCCCGGCCGCGCCCTTGCGAGCGCAACTTCACCCCAAGCCGTTCCGGTGCGTCGTACGACGTCCGGCCCGGCGACTTACCTGGGTCCCCCGCTCCTGCCGTGCGTGAGTGGTCTCGTCATCGGTGGTACCGGGCGGCGGCAGGATTCGGCGTCCGCCCGACTGGCCCGGAACGTATGCGAGAGCACATGTCGGAAACAAGTGGCTGGTTCATGCAACATGCTGTTTGATCTTTGTCTGGGGTGTTTTGTCAGCTTGAGCCTTTGCGTGTGCCAAGGCTCAACTTGCAAGCGGGAAAAGCCGGATGGTCGCCGACTGTTGAAACCTGTCGGCAGGTGAAGGTGAGTCACGTCACGCGCGGGGCGCAAGAGTGTCAAATCGGGCAATAGGCTCAAGTGCCCATCAATCAGCTGTGCATGGGGTGCGCTTCTCCCAAGTGCGGCGGAAGGGAGTCTCTCCGCCTTCTGTGCAAATCACCCCATTGGAGGTCAGAGTCACCTCACGGGGAGGGGTGCAGGAGTGTACGGATGTGCGTCGAGGTCACCCGAATGGTCGGAGGTGAGGCGGAGCAGCTGGGACAATACGGGACAAAGCTCACTCATTCGTATTAAGTCGGTAAATAACTGCTCGTATCAACTGATCGAAAACATACCGCTCGTGATCCGATACAGCCCGGCCTGTAACCCCGGGCGCCCTCGGTGATCGAAACGTGACCGGATACGCTGACTTGAGTGAAGCAGCGACGTATCGACAAACCGCGTAACCGCCGGTAGACACCAGCAGACAGGAGACCCCTCGTGACCGTCGTCGGGCCGTTCGGGCTGAGCGTGCGGGACCAGGCTCTGGAAGCCGATGTCCAGGCCGGATTGGCGGCTGTCGAGGAAGGGTTGCTCGAAGCAACCAAGAGCGAGGTCCCGTTCATCACGGAGGCCGCGCAGCACCTGGTGCGGGCCGGAGGCAAGCGGTTCCGCCCGCTGCTGGTGATGCTCGCCGCGCAGTTCGGTGACCCGTACGCGCCCGGGGTCGTGCCCTCGGCCGTGGTCGTGGAGCTGACCCACCTCGCGACGCTGTACCACGACGACGTGATGGACGAGGCGGAGGTACGGCGCGGGGTACCGAGCGCGAACGCCCGCTGGGGCAACTCGGTCGCGGTCCTCACCGGCGACTTCCTCTTCGCCCGTGCCTCGCACATCCTGGCAGACCTCGGGCCGGAGGCGGTGCGGGTACAGGCGGAGGCGTTCGAACGGCTCGTCACCGGTCAGATCCTGGAGACGGCCGGGCCGTCGGACGGGCGCGACCCGGTCGAGCACTACCTGGACGTACTGGCCGGCAAGACGGGGTCGCTGGTGGCGGTCTCGTGCCGCTTCGGCGCGATGATGTCGGGCGCCGACGAGTCGCTCGTGAACGTCCTGACGCAGTACGGCGAACGGCTGGGCGTCGCCTTCCAGCTCGCCGACGACGTGCTGGACATCGCGTCCGACTCCCACGAGTCCGGGAAGACGCCGGGGACGGATCTGCGGGAGGGCATCGCGACCCTGCCCGTGCTGCGGCTGCGCGAGCGCGCGGCCCGACTGGGGACGGCCGAGGACATCGCCCTGTGCGAGCTGCTGGACTCCGACCTGACGGACGACGCCCGGCATGCGCAGGCGCTGGCCGCGCTGCGCGCGCACCCCGCGCTGGAGCAGGCGCGACGGGACACCGTGCGGTACGCGGAGGAGGCGCGGTCGGCGCTTGCACCGCTGCGGGAGTGCGAGGCCAAGGCGGCGCTCATCGAACTGTGCGACGCGGTGGTGCACCGCGCGGGTTAGGACACGCCCCCCCCCCCGGGGGACATCCCCGGGACCCGGCATCGAGGCGGCGCCTCCCTACGACCCCTACGGGTCGGCGGAGGCGCCGCCTGCTTGTGTCATACCGCAGCAGTACGCGGAGTTGAGCCCGCGGTCTGACGCTTCTTCGCATCCGGTTTGGTCAGATGGAGACCACGGAACACACCACTCCTCACCGATTCGGGTGAGAATGGCGGCTCAGGGTGGACGAGTGCGAGGACGCGAAGTGACGGACAGCCGCCGCCTACGACGGAGGTAAGGCACACATGGCACCGTACGAATCCGACGACAGCACGACCGCGGCGCAGGCCGAAGAACTGCGCGCGGCGCGGCGGCGCAAGGCCGCGCGGTACGTCGTCCCGGCGGCGGTCCTGGGGGTGGCTGCGGGGACCATCGGGCTCGTCCCCGCGATCGCCGACTCCGGCAGCCCCGACCTGCCGGAGATCACCGCACAGCAACTCATCGAGAAGATCGCCGAGTCGGACGTGCAGCAGCTGTCCGGCACGGTGAAGATCAGCACCGATCTGGGACTGCCCGACCTGGGCGGCCTGGAGAGCGGGCTGACGTCCGGCGCGACCCCCTCGGAGGGCGAGGGCTCCGCGGCCGACCCGTCGGCCAAGCTGACCGAGCTGGCATCCGGCACGCACACGCTGCGCGTCGCCGCCGACGGCCCGGACCGGCAGAAGCTGTCGCTGCTGGAGAACGCCGCCGAATACAGCCTGATCCACAACGGCAAGGACGTGTGGGGCTACGACAGCGCGTCCAACGAGGTCTACCACGGCACTGCCACCGAGGCCGCGGACGGCAAGGCGTCCGAGGAGGTGCCGGCCACGCCCAAGGACCTCACCGAGGAGGCCCTGAAGGCGGTGGACGACACGACGTCCGTGACCGTCGACGGCACCGCGCAGGTGGCCGGCCGCGACGCGTACAAGCTGCTCATCGAGCCGAAGCAGTCCGGTTCCACGGTGGGCGCGATCAGTGTGGCGGTGGATGCGGAGACCGGCCTGCCGCTGAAGTTCACGCTGACCCCGGCGAGCGGCGGTGCCGCCGTGGTGGACGCGGGCTTCACCCAGGTCAGCTTCGCCAAGCCGGCCGCGTCGACCTTCGACTTCACCCCGCCCAAGGGTGCGAAGGTGACCGAGGGCGACAGCCTGGAGGCGGCGCCGGAGCACGAGCGGAAGTCCGCGGAGGACCTCGGCAAGGGCCTCGACGGACTGAACGTCATCGGCGAGGGCTGGAACTCCGTCGCCGTCCTCGACACCGGCGCAGAGGGCGGCATGCCCTCCGACGCCGCCGGCGGCGACATGGGCAGCTTCCTGGGCTCGCTCGGCGACGAGGTGAAGGGCAAGTTCGGCTCCGGCACGGTCTTCAAGACCCGTCTGGTCAACGCCCTGATCACGGACGACGGCAAGGTCTACGTCGGCGCGGTCACCAAGGACGCCCTGGTGAAGGCGGCCGACTCCGGGCAGTGAGTACCGTACGGAAGGGGCGGTAAGTACCGTACGCGCACGACGAATCGGGGGAGCCCATGGACGAACCGTCCGCCACGGCAGAGCAGGGCGCGGGTGACGGCGTCATCCACACCCGCGCCCTGACCAAGCGCTACCGCGGCGGACAGCTCGCCGTCGACGGGCTCGATCTGACCGTCCCGGCGGGCAGCGTCTTCGGCTTCCTCGGCCCCAACGGCTCCGGCAAGACCACCACCATCCGCATGCTGATGGGTCTGATCGAGCCCACGTCGGGCACGGCGCACGTGCTGGGGCGGCCCATGCCCCGGGCCACGCGCGCCGTGCTCCCGCACGTGGGCGCCCTCATCGAGGGCCCGGCCCTGTACGGCTTCCTCTCCGGCCGCGACAACCTCCTGCGCTACGACTCCGCAGACCCCGCCGCCGATCCCCGCACCCGGCGGGCCCGTGTCGCCGCGGCGCTGGACCGGGTCGGGCTCGCGGCGGCCGCCGGCAAGAAGGCCAAGGCGTACTCCCTGGGCATGAAGCAGCGGCTCGGACTCGCGGCCGCGCTGCTCCAGCCAAGGCGCCTGCTCGTCCTCGACGAACCGACCAACGGGCTCGACCCGCAGGGCATGCGGGAGATCCGGGCGCTGATCCGGGAGCTGGCCTCCGAGGGCACCACCGTGTTCCTCTCCTCCCACCTCCTCGACGAGATCGAGCAGGTGTGCACGCACGCCGCGGTGATGGCGCAGGGCCGGCTGATCACCCAGGGTGCGGTGACGGACCTGGCGGCGGGCATCAGGGGTCGGCTGGTGGTGACCACACCGGACACCGGCGACGCGGCCCGGGTGCTGAAGGAACGCGGGGTCGCGGACGTCATCGTCGACGAGGACCGGGTGACCGGGGAGCCACCGGACGGGGAACTCGCCGACCTCAGCGCCGCGTTGGTGGCGGCGGGGGTGCGGGTCCGCGGCTTCGGGGTGGAACGGGCCTCCCTGGAGGACGCGTTCGTGGCGCTGACGGGGGAGGGTTTCGATGTCGCAGGTTGAGGCCATCGGCTCCCGCCGCAGCCCGCTGTGGACCTTCGGTCTGCTGCGCAGCGAACTCGCCGTCACCTTCGGCCGCTGGCGCACGCTCGCGCTGCTCGGTGTGCTCGCCGCCGTCCCGGTCCTGGTCGGCATCGCCGTGAAGATCGAGACGAGTGACGGCTCGACGCTGGGCGGCTCAGGCGGTCCGGAGGGCGGCGGGGGTCCGGCGTTCATCACGCAGATCACCAACAACGGACTGTTCCTCGTCTTCACCGCCCTCGCCGCGACCCTCCCGTTCTTCCTGCCGATGGCCGTCGGCGTCGTCGCGGGCGACGCGATCGCCGGCGAGGCGAACGCCGGAACCCTGCGCTACCTCCTGGTTGCCCCCGCCGGCCGTACCCGCCTGCTGCTCACCAAGTACGCGACCACGATGGCCTTCTGCCTGACGGCCACCCTCGTCGTCGCCGTCTCGGCACTGACGGTCGGCGCGCTGCTCTTCCCGCTCGGCGATCTGACGACCATCTCCGGTACGCGGATCAGCTTCGCCGAGGGGCTGGGCCGGGCCCTGCTGATCGCCCTGGTCGTCGCCGCGTCACTGATCGGGATCGCGGCGCTCGGGCTGTTCGTCTCGACGCTGACCAACAGCGGCATCGCGGCGATGGCGACGACGGTCGGGCTGCTGATCACCGTCCAGATCCTCGACCAGATCCCCCAACTGCGCGCGATCCACCCGTACTTCTTCTCCCACTACTGGCTGTCCTTCGCCGACCTGATGCGCGAACCGGTCTACTGGGACGACCTGGTGCGCAACCTCGGCCTCCAGGGCCTGTACGCGGCCGTGTTCGGCTCGGCGGCCTGGGCACGGTTCACGACGAAGGACGTCACCGCGTAGACCTCGTGGGCCTACGAGACCTCGTACGGGAAGCGGGCGAGCGGCGGTTCCTGCGTGAAGAAGGTCTTCGCGCGGGCGAGGGCCTGGGTGTCCTCGAGTACGTCTCCGGGCCTGCTGCCGTTGCCGAGCAGGACCCCGCCGAAGCGCATCCCCATGTAGGCGGCCGAGTGGTTGAGGGTGCCGATCAGCGGGTCGGCGACCTCGCTCTCCTCGTGCGCGAGGGCTGTGACGCCCCACAGGATGCGCCCGGCCAGCGTGGCCTTGAAGTCGAGACCGGGGGTGCGCAGCCAGCCGGACCAGTAGTCCAGGTAGCGCTTGGTGTGGGCGGACACCGAGTACCAGTACAGCGGCGAGGCGATCACGATGTCGGTCGCCGCGAGCGTGGCGTCCAGCAGGAGGGCCACATCGCCCTGAGTGGGGCGGACGTGGTCGCTGTCGTGCCGCAGGTCTTCGAAGTCGGGCAGCGGGTGCTCGGCGAGGCGGATCCACTGCTGCTCGACGTCCGCGGGGAGCTGCTCGGCGGCCCGGCGGGCCAGTAGCTCGGTGTTGCCCTCGCTGCGGCTGCTGCCCAGCAGGAACAGAAAGCGGCGGGTCATGGTTCCCCCAGATCCCAGATGGTCGGCACACGACAATTGCACGCACGTGCATTATATGCACCTGCAAGTAATTCTTGTCCGGCGACCTGGCCGGGGCCTGCTCAGGGGGTCAGCGAGCCGCCCCCGTCAGCCGGGCCAGCGCCTCCGTCTCCCGGGGCGGGCGGCCGCTCAGGTCGCCGAGACGCCAGGCCTGCACCCAGGGCACGCGGTACACGTCGACGACCGACTCGATGAGCTTCGCCTGCTGTGCCAGCGGTCGCGGCAGCCGGCCCGGCGCATCCGCGACCAGCACGACGGCGTCCAGGTCCAGCCCGGCCGGAGCCTGACCACGCCGGAAGATCTCCAGGGCGTGCAGGACGGCCGCCAGCCCCGACGCGTGCGTCCGGGCGACGAGCAGCACCGACGGCGGATCATCGGGGCCGGGCCAGTCGCGCCCGCAGTCCTGACCGCCGTAGACCGCGGCCAGCGTGGTGACTCCCGACCCGCCGTGCGTGCCGACCCAGGAGAAACGCCGGACCGTGCCGGAGGTGCGGGCGGGTTCCGGTTCCGGTACGGCCACCGGTCCCCGGATCCAGATCTCCGGCCCCTGCTGCGCGCCCGTCCGCATGCCCGCTCCTCTCTGTCGTCACCTCATCGATCTTCGCGGCTCGGTGGACGGCTGGGTGACGGGGGTACCCGTTCTTGGGACGAGCCTGTGACGCGCCGGTGACGCGAGCACCGTGGGGGAGCGGCGAGACTCGGGAGTACGGGTTCGCCGACGTGCGGACGCCAGCGAGTGAGGGAACGGATGTCTCGACTCAGCCGCGAGAAGAAGCGGGAACAGCAGCACCAGGCCGCCTCTGCGGTGTCGGCGATCGACGTTCACGTGCCGGGCGCCGGCAACGCCTCGATCGGCGGCGTACCGGTCGTCGCCGCGCCGGGCGAGGAACTCCAGCACGCCGTACTGAACCGCCTTCACCGCATCGCCCTCGCCACCGGCCGACCCGTCCTCGTCAGGGTCCACGACGAGCGCATCGGCTACGTCGTCCCTCTCCAGGTCCACCCGGACGGCTCCAGCCGGTACACGGGGGAACCGGTGCGGACGGGGGCGGAGCCGCAGCCCTCGCAGGAGCCCGCACCCGACCGAGCCACCCAGGTGTTCCGCACGCCCGCCGAACCGCAGGCCGACGCCGCGCCGACGTTCCCGCTGCGGGCGGTGACGGAGCCTCAGCCCTTGGGTGATGCGGTGCCCACCTTTCCGCTGCGGGCGGTGCCCGAGGACGCCGTCCCCGGTTCGGCCGTCGCCGCGCCGACGGGCGAGTTCGGCCCGCCGCCGGTGATGGATGCCAAGCCGCACCCGGAGTCGTTTGCATCGTCGGCGTCGGACCCCGACCCGAAGCCGACCCCGCCCCGGGGCTTCGACGCCGTCGCCGAGGCGATCCTCGGTGGCGTACCCGGCAACCCTGAGAACGCCGAGGGGCACAACGACCCTGCTCCCGCCGTCCTCGCCGAGCCGATCGCCCGGATCGGCGAGGCCGTGAAGGCGGGCCGGATCGATGCCGCGGCGGAGCTGGCCGAGCAGACCCTGGCTCAGGCGGCGGCGACGCTGGCACCGGACCACCCCGAGCTGCTCCGGCTGCGCGAACTCACCGCGTACGTCGCCTACTTGGCGGCCGAACCGGTCCGGTCCTTCCGCCTCTCCCTCGACGTGGTGCACATCCACCGCCGCCTGCGGGACGCGGAGTCCGCCTACGGCAACATCCAGAGCGCGGCCACCGCCTGGCGGGCCGTACGCGACCCCGCGCTCGGGCTGGAGCTGGGGCGGGACCTGATCGGCCTGTGGACCGAGCTGGTCACCGAGGGCGGCCCGGCCGCCGACGACATCGAGGAACTGGAGTCCGCCCGCGCCCGCATGGGCCGCCTGGCGAACCGGGCGGGACGGGCACCCGGAGCGTGATGCAGAGGGACACCAGTCCCTAGTGCACGCAGAACTCGTTCCCCTCCGGGTCCTGCATCACGACCCACTCCCCGCCGGGTTCCTTCACCTCGCGCAGCACACTCGCCCCCAGCTCGCGCAGCCGCTCCACCTCGTCGGCCCGCCGTCCCTGAGCGGGGTGCAGGTCCAGGTGGAGCCGGTTCTTGCCGGACTTGGGCTCGGCGACGCGCTGGAACAGCAGCCGCCGCCCCAGCCCGGTGCCGCTCTCCTCCTCGACCGGGTCCTCCGGATGCCGTACGGCGACCAGGTCCCGGAAGGCGGGGCGGCCGTGGAAGTCGACGGTGGCGGCGACGGGCAGGGCGCCCAGCTGCAGCAGCCGTTCGATCAGGGCGCTGTTGTCCTCGACCTCGTAACCGATCGCGGCGGCCCAGAAGTCGGCCTGTGTGTGCGGGTCGTGGGAATCGATGACGAGCTTCCAGTGCACGGGTGTCGGCGCGTATGTCTTCTCGCTCATGTAACCAGTATTATCGGTTACATGAGCGAGCGTCCACCGGAATTGCCGAACACGTCACCCGGCCTGACCCTGATCTCGCACGAAGGGACGCCCTACCGCTTCGACCCCGGAGCGCTCTGTCTGGAGCTGCTGCCCACCGGCGGGCCCGGAGCCTTCGCGCGTTTCGAGGTGCTGCACGAGCCCGCCGACCTCGTGACCTGGGCCGGTCGCAGCCGGCTGCCGGCCGGACTCGATCTCACCGTCAGCGAGGGCGAACTCGCGGCGGCCCGAGCCCTGCGCGACGCCCTCTTCCTGCTCACCGCCGACCGCGCACACGGCCGCCCGCTCCAGCAGCGCCACCTGGACATCGTCAACGCGGCCGCCGCTGCGCCCTCACTCGTCGCCCGCCTCACCCCGGACGGCACCCACGCGTGGGCCCCGGGCGCCGGCGGCACCCAGCTGCTGTCGACCGTTGCCCGTGACGCGATCGACCTCTTCACCGGCCCGTACGCCGACCGCATCCGTGAGTGCGCCGCCCACGACTGCTCTCTGCTCTTCGTCGACACCTCGCGCCCCGGCCGGCGGCGGTGGTGCGCGATGGAGCACTGCGGGAACCGGGCGAAGGTCCGGGCGCACCGGGCCCGGAAGGCGCCCTAACCGGCCTTGGCCTCGGCCCCGGCCTCTCGTGCGTCGTATGCCGCCCGTGCCGCGGCGATCTCCCGCTGGTGGTCCTCGGTCCATCTGACCAGTGACTGGATCGTGGCGTGCAGTGTGCCGCCGAGCGGGGTGAGTTCGTAGTCGACCCGGGGTGGTACGACCGGGTGCACGGTGCGTCGGACCAGGCCGTCGCGTTCCAGCTGGCGCAGGGTGACCGTCAGCATCCGCTGGCTGACACCGTCGATCTCCCGGCGCAGCTCGGTGAAGCGCAGTCGGCGGTTCTCCAGCAGGGCGATCACCAGCAGGGACCACTTGTCGGCGACGCGGTCGAGGATCTGCCGTACCTCGCAGCCCTCCCGGGTGTCCCACTGGAAGGGGTCGGCGTCGCCGTAGTCCACGGTGCTCGCGCAGTTACTCGGTGACTTCGAAGTGCCTACTTCCATGTCTGTCGATGCTGCCGCAGGCTGGCTGTGGTTACAAGAGGGAACCGACCCTCAGTTCCGTAACCGCCCTGTCTGCGCCTACCTGAGGAGTCCCCATGGGCACCCGCGCCTGGGCCCTGCTGCTCGTGCTGTGCGGAACGATCTTCCTGGAGGGCATCGACGTCGCCATGATGGCGGTCGCGATCCCCACCATCCGGTCCGAACTGGGCCTGTCGACGGGAACGGCCGCCTGGGTGATGAGCGCCTACGTCCTCGGCTACGCCGGCTTCACCCTGCTCGGCGGTCGGGCCGCAGACCTGCTCGGCCGCCGCCGGATGTTCCTGACCTGGCTGACCGTCTTCCTCCTCTTCTCCGGGCTCGGTGGATTCGCGACCGACGGCTGGATGCTGGTCGTCGCCCGTTTCGTCACCGGTGTCGCCGCGGCGTTCATGACCCCGGCCGCGCTGTCGCTGATCACGACGTCCTACGAGGAGGGCCCGCAGCGCAACAAGGCCCTGCTGGTCTTCGCGGGCACGGCGGCCGGCGGTTTCTCGCTGGGCCTGGTCATCGGCGGACTGCTCACCCAGCTCGGCTGGCGGTGGGTGTTCTTCGCGCCGGTGCTGCTGGCGGGGGCGCTGCTGGTCGCGGCGGTGCGGCTGGTGCCCGCGGCGGACGGTGTCCCGCGGGTGCGCGGCGGCTTCGATCTGCTCGGCGCGGTCACCGCGGCCGGTGCCATGCTGCTGGCCGCCTACGCCGTCGTACGCCTGGAACACGGTCTGCACGACTGGCCGCTGACCGCCCTCGCTGTGCTCGCCGCGGCGGCGCTGGGCGGCGCCTTCGTCGCCGTCGAGCGGCGGGCCGCCGCCCCGCTGGTCCGGCTGGGCATCCTGCGCAAGGGGTCCGTGGTGCGGGCCGACCTCGGGGCGCTGCTCTTCGTCGGGGCCTTCTTCGGCTTCCAGTTCGTCGTCACGCTGTATCTGCAGGAACTGCGCGGCTGGTCGTCCCTCCAGACGGCGATCGCGCTGGTCGTCATGGGCTGCGACGCCGTGCTCGCCCCGACGCTCACCCCGAAGCTGGTCGCCCGCTACGGCAACGTCCGTGTGATCCTCGGCGGCTTCGTGCTGGCGGTGCTCGCCTACGGGCTGTTCCTGCCGGTCGGCCTGGACTGGTCGTACGCCGCGATGTTCCCGACGCTGATCCTGGCGGGCACGGCGTTCGCCCTGGCGTACGGGCCGCTGACCATCGCGGCGACGGACGGGGTCGCGGAGGAGGAGCAGGGGCTGGCCGGCGGGCTGCTGAACACCGCCACCCAGTTCGGCTCCGCGATCGGGATCTCCGCGGTGACCGCGGTCTACGGCTTGGCGTCCAGCGGCTTTGGCCCCGAGGCGACGCTCTCCGCGTTCCGTACGGCGCTGACGGTGCCCGTCGCGATGGTGGTGCTGGGCTCCCTGGTCTCGGCCCTGAGCGTGCGGGCCGAGCGGCGCGCGGTGCGCAGCGCGTCCCAGGTGAGCAGCGTGAGCGCCAGCCAGACCAGCGCGAACCCGGCCCAGCGCTCGGGCGGCATGGCCTCGCGGAAGTAGAGGACACCGAGCAGGAACTGGAACACGGGGGCCAGGTACTGCAACAGCCCCAGCGTGGACAGGGGCACGCGGATCGCGGCCGCGCCGAAGCAGACCAGCGGGAGTGCGGTGACGACACCGGTCGTGGCGAGCAGCGCCGCGTGCCCCGCGCCCTCGGTGGCGAACGTGGAGCCGCCGTCGGCCGTCAGCCACAGCAGATAGGCCAGCGCCGGCAGGAACTGGATCGCTGTCTCGGCGGCCAGCGACTCCAGTCCGCCGAGGTTGACCTTCTTCTTCACCAGGCCGTACGTGGCGAAGGAGAAGGCGAGGATGAGCGAGATCCATGGCGGCCGGCCGTAGCCGACGGTGAGGACGAGAACCGCCGCGAAGCCGATCCCGACCGCCGCCCACTGCACGGGCCGCAGCCGCTCCTTCAGGAGCAGCACGCCCATCGCGATGGTGACGAGGGGGTTGATGAAGTACCCGAGGGAGGCCTCGACGACCCGGTCGTTGTTCACGGCCCAGATGTAGACGCCCCAGTTGACGGCGATGACCGCCGCGGCGACCGCGATGAGCCCGAGGCGGCGTGGCTGCTGCAGCAGCTCGCCGGCCCACCTCCACCGTCGTACGACGAGCAGCGCCGCGGCGACGACGACGAAGGACCACACCATCCGGTGGGCGAGGACCTCGAACGGCCCGGCGGGCTTCAGCAGGGGGAAGAAGAGGGGGAACAGCCCCCACATCCCGTATGCCGCGAAGCCGTTCAGCAGACCTATGCGCTGCTCGCCCCTGGACTTCCCGGCCACCGGCTCCTCCTTCATGCGTCAGCCTCGCCTGAACGAAGGTAGCGCCGGGCCACCCCGCCTGTCATGTCCGTATCGCTATACGGTCATGACGGGCGGGGTGCGCTGTGCCGGTCAGCCCTTGAGCGCGGCGGTGACGGCCTCGGAGAGCGGGGTGGTCGGACGGCCGGCCAGGCGGGACAGGTCGCCGGTCGCGACGACCAGCTCGCCCTTCTCGATGGAGACGTCCACGCCCGCGAGGATCGCGGCCATCGGCTCGGGCAGCCCGGCGCCGGTGAGGATGCCGGTGAGCGCCTCGGGCGTGACCGCGTTGTAGACGATCTCCTTGCCGGTCTGCCGGCTCAGCTCGGCCGCGTACTCGGCGAGGCTCCACGCCTCGTCGCCGCCCAGCTCGTACGTCTTGTTCTCGTGCCCCTCACCGGTCAGCACGGCGACGGCGGCGGCCGCGTAGTCGGCGCGGGAGGCGGAGGAGATCCGGCCCTCACCGGCGGCGGCGACGACCGCGTTGTGCTCCAGTACCGGGGCGAGGTTCTCCGTGTAGTTCTCGTGGTACCAGCCGTTGCGCAGCAGCGCGTACGGCACGCCGGACGCCAGGACCGCCTCCTCGGTGCCGCGGTGGTCGTCGGCGAGGGAGGCGGTCAGGCTGCCGGGGGCGCTGGTGTAGGCGAGCAGTGCGACACCGGCCGCCTTGGCGGCGTCGATGACGACCTTGTGCTGGCCGACGCGGCCCTTGTCGAACTCGTTGCCGGAGATCAGCAGCACCTTGTCGCCGGCGGAGAACAGCCCGTCGAAGGTCTCGGGCGCGTTGTAGTCCGCGACCGCCAGCCGTACGCCACGGGCCGCGAAGTCGGCCGCCTTGGCCTCGTCACGGACGACGGCGACGATCTGGTCGGCCGGGACCTTCTCCAGCAACTGCTCGATGACGTGCCGGCCCAGGTGTCCGGTGGCTCCGGTGACGACGATGCTCATGAGGTGACTCCTGTGTACGGGTGAGTACGGGTTGGTATGCACTCACCCTAGGAGCGGCGCTAACTATTGGAAAGTACCCACTTTGAAGTAAGGTACCTGCATGGCGGAGAGTGGAACGGCAGGCGGCTGGAAGCCCGACGGCGAGACGATGTGCCCGCATCGCCTGGTCCTGGAGCACGTCACCAGCCGCTGGGGTGTGCTGGTGCTGATGTGTCTCCTGGAGCGCCCGCACCGGTTCAGCGAGCTGCGTCGGGCGATCAGCGAGGTCCGCCCGGTCAGCGAGAAGATGCTCACCCAGACGCTGCAGACCCTGGAGCGGGACGGCATGGTGCACCGGGACGCCAAGCCGGTGATCCCGCCGCGCGTCGACTACTCCCTGACCGAGATCGGCCGCGAGGCGGCGGAGCAGGTGCAGGGGCTGGCGCTGTGGACCCAGAAGCGGATGGACGACGTGGTGAAGGCGCGGCGGGCATACGACGAGGCCCGGGTCTGAGACCCGGGCCCCTGGGGACGAACGGTGCTCAGCCGACGACCGTCCAGGTGTCGCCGCCGGCCAGCAGTGCGGCCAGGTCGCCCTTGCCGTTCTGCTCGATGGCCGTGTCGAGTTGGTCGGCCATCTGGGTGTCGTAGACCGGCCGGTCGACGGCGCGGAAGACGCCGATGGGCGTGTTGTGCAGGGTGTCGGGGTCGGCGAGCCTGCTCAGCGCGAAGGCGGTGGTGGGGGAGTCGGAACGGGCGTCGTGCACGAGCACCTGGTGTTCGTTCTCCGGCGTCACCGTGACGACCTTGAGGTCGCCGGTCTGCTGGTCCCGTACGACACCACGCGCGTTGTCCCGGCCGAAACGGATCGGCTGCCCGTGCTCCAGCCGGATCACCGCCTCCTCCGCCTGCTGCTTGTCCTTCAGGGCGTCGAACGCGCCGTCGTTGAAGATGTTGCAGTTCTGGTAGATCTCGATCAGGGCCGTGCCCGGGTGGGCCGCGGCCTGGCGCAGTACCTCGGTGAGGTGCTTGCGGTCGGAGTCGACGGTCCGCGCGACGAACGACGCCTCCGCGCCCAGCGCCAGCGACACCGGGTTGAAGGGCGCGTCCAGCGACCCCATCGGCGTCGACTTGGTGATCTTGCCGACCTCGGAGGTGGGGGAGTACTGGCCCTTGGTCAGGCCGTAGATCCGGTTGTTGAACAGCAGGATCTTGAGGTTGACGTTGCGGCGCAGGGCGTGGATCAGGTGGTTTCCGCCGATCGACAGCGCGTCGCCGTCACCGGTGACGACCCACACGCTCAGATCGCGCCGGGAGGAGGCGAGGCCGGTGGCGATGGCGGGGGCGCGGCCGTGGATGGAGTGCATCCCGTAGGTGTTCATGTAGTACGGGAAGCGGGAGGAGCAGCCGATGCCCGAGACGAAGACGATGTTCTCCTTCGCCAGACCCAGCTCGGGCATGAAGCCCTGCACGGCGGCGAGGATCGCGTAGTCACCGCAGCCGGGGCACCAGCGCACTTCCTGATCGGACTTGAAGTCCTTCATGGACTGCCTGGCCTCGGCCTTGGGAACGAGCGAAAGCGCTTCGATCGTGCCCGTGCCTTCCGTGGACGTCTCAGCCATCGATGGCCTCCTTGAGCGCCGTGGCGAGCTGTTCGGCCTTGAACGGCATCCCGTTGACCTGGTTGTACGAGTGGGCGTCGACCAGGTACTTCGCCCGGATCAGCGTGGCGAGCTGACCGAGGTTCATCTCGGGGATCACCACCTTGTCGTAACGCTGCAGCACCGTGCCGAGATTCCGCGGGAAGGGGTTGAGGTGGCGCAGATGGGCCTGCGCGACCGGCTTGCCGGCGGTGCGCAGACGGCGGACCGCGGCCGTGATCGGTCCGTACGTCGACCCCCAGCCCAGCACCAGGGTGCTCGCCTCCTGCGGGTCGTCGACCTCGAGGTCCGGCACGTCGATGCCGTCGACCTTGGCCTGACGGGTGCGGACCATGAAGTCGTGGTTGGCGGGATCGTAGGAGATGTTGCCGGTGCCGTCCTGCTTCTCGATGCCGCCGATGCGGTGCTCCAGACCCGGGGTGCCCGGGATCGCCCAGGGGCGGGCCAGGGTCTGCGGGTCGCGCTTGTACGGCCAGAAGACCTCGCTGCCGTCCTCCAGCGTGTGGTTGGGGCCCTGCGCGAACTGGACCCCGAGGTCGGGCAGCTCGTCCAGCTCCGGGATGCGCCAGGGTTCGGAGCCGTTGGCGAGGTAGCCGTCGCTCAGCAGGAACACCGGGGTGCGGTACGTCAGGGCGATCCGGGCCGCCTCCAGCGCCGCGTCGAAGCAGTCGGCGGGGGTGCGGGGCGCGATCACCGGCACCGGCGCCTCGCCGTTGCGTCCGAACATCGCCTGCAGCAGGTCGGCCTGCTCGGTCTTGGTCGGCAGACCGGTCGACGGCCCGCCGCGCTGGATGTCCACGACCAGCAGCGGCAGCTCCAGCGAGACCGCGAGCCCGATGGTCTCGCTCTTGAGCGCCACGCCCGGCCCCGAGGTCGTGGTCACGGCGAGCGAACCGCCGAAGGCCGCGCCCAGCGCCGCCCCGATGCCCGCGATCTCGTCCTCGGCCTGGAAGGTCCGCACACCGAAGTTCTTGTGCTTGCTGAGCTCGTGCAGGATGTCCGAGGCCGGGGTGATCGGGTACGAGCCGAGGAACAGCGGCAGGTCGGCCTGCTTGCTCGCGGCGATCAGACCGTAGGACAGGGCCAGGTTCCCGGAGATGTTGCGGTACGTGCCGACCGGGAACGCCTTGACGGCCGGCGCCACCTCGTAGGAGACCGCGAAGTCCTCGGTCGTCTCACCGAAGTTCCAGCCCGCGCGGAACGCGGCGATGTTGGCGGTCGCGATGTCGGGCTTCTTCGCGAACTTCGACCGCAGGAACTTCTCGGTGCCCTCGGTGGGCCGGTGGTACATCCAGGACAGCAGGCCGAGGGCGAACATGTTCTTGCTGCGCTCGGCCTCCTTCCGGGTGAGGTCGAACTCCTTCAGCGCCTCGACGGTGAGGGTGGTCAGGGGCACCGGATGCAGGTGGTACCCGTCGAGCGAGCCGTCCTCGAGCGGGTTGGTCGCGTACCCGACCTTCTGCATCGCCCGTTTGGTGAACTCGTCCGTGTTGACGATGATCTCCGCGCCGCGCGGCAGGTCGCCGACGTTGGCCTTCAGGGCCGCCGGGTTCATCGCCACCAGCACGTTCGGCGCGTCACCGGGGGTGAGGATGTCGTGGTCGGCGAAGTGGAGCTGGAAGGACGACACCCCGGGCAGGGTCCCGGCAGGCGCACGGATCTCGGCGGGGAAGTTCGGCAGCGTCGACAGGTCGTTGCCGAAGGACGCCGTCTCCGACGTGAACCGGTCACCGGTGAGCTGCATACCGTCACCCGAGTCCCCCGCGAACCTGATGATCACCCGGTCGAGACGACGGACGTCCTTGACGCCGGCCGCTTTGCGCTGCTCTCCCACGACGGCTCCGTCGGCCTGCTCCGCTTGGCTACTGACCTGGCTCGTCACTGAACTGGACCTCCTTCGAGGCGGCTGTCTGGGAGTGACCTTCCCGCAGGCTCTCCCAAGACCAACCCTACGTCGGCACGGCTTGCCTTCCCTCGGTCATTCGCATGAAGACCCCTCGGTCATTCGCATGAAGAACGCCGCTTGGGACGCGGCCCGTACCCCGGGTAGGACGCAGCCCGTACCCCCGTTGGATGCGCAGCCCGGCCCGTACTCGTCAGGAATTCAAGTACGTCAGGACGGCCAGAACCCGCCGGTGATCCCCCTCGCTCGGGGACAGGCCCAGTTTCAGGAAGATGTTGCTGACGTGCTTCTCGACGGCGCCGTCGCTCACCACCAGCTGCTTGGCGATGGCCGAGTTGGTCCGCCCCTCGGCCATCAGCCCCAGCACCTCACGCTCCCTCGGGGTGAGCCCGGCGAGCACATCCTGCTTACGACTGCGCCCGAGCAGCTGCGCCACGACCTCCGGATCGAGGGCGGTGCCCCCCTCGGCGACCCGCACCACGGCGTCCACGAACTCCCGCACCTCGGCCACCCGGTCCTTCAGCAGGTACCCGACCCCGCGGCTGGATCCGGCCAGCAGTTCGGTGGCGTAGCGCTCCTCCACGTACTGCGACAGCACGAGCACACCGAGCCCGGGATGCTCCTTCCGCAGCTGCACCGCGGCCCTGACGCCCTCGTCGGTGTGCGTCGGCGGCATCCGCACATCGGCCACCACGACGTCCGGCAGGGTCCCTTCGGCGTTCAGATCCGTGATGGTCTTGATCAACGCCTCCGCGTCCCCGACTCCGGCGACGACCTGGTGTCCACGGTCGGTCAGCAACCGGGTCAGGCCCTCCCTGAGCAGCACCGAGTCCTCGGCGATGACCACCCGCACCCTGTCCTCCACGATCCTCGGCCCCCCATTGCCCGACTCGGTCCGTACGACCAGTCAAGCATTCCAGCTTTCGGACGGGGGCGGGACGGCACCGGGAGGGGGCGGGCGCTCACCCCCGCCAAGGGAGTTCCGCGGTGATCCGGGTGGGCCCGCCGGCCGGCGAGTCCACCACGAGGATCCCGTCCACGGCATCCAGCCGCTCGGCCAGCCCGGCCAGCCCGGACCCCCCGCCCGCAGCGGCACCGGCCCCGCCCACGCCGTTGTCCATGACCTGCAGCATCAGCCGGTCCTCCGACCGCCACACATCCACCGCCGCCCAGGTGGCCCGCGCATGCTTGCTGATGTTCTGCAGCAGTTCCGACACCGTGAAGTACGCGATCCCCTCGATCGCCGGCGCCGGCCGCGACGCCAGGTCCACCTCCACCTGCACCGGCACCGTGCACCGCGAGGCGACCGCGGAGAGCGCCGCGTCCAGGCCACGGTCGGTGAGGACCGCCGGATGGATCCCGCGCGCCAGGTCCCGCAGCTCCTGCAGCGCCGTCTTCACCTCACCGTGCGCCTCGTCCACCATCTGCGCCGCCGCCTGCGGATCCTGGCTCAGCTTCTCCTTCGCCAACCCCAGATCCATCGCCAGCGCCACCAGCCGGGCCTGCGCCCCGTCGTGCAGATCGCGCTCGATGCGCCGCAGATCCGCCGCCGCCGTGTCGACGACGACGCCCCGGTCGGACTCCAGCTCCACCACCCGCGTCGCCAGCCGCGACGGCCCGAGCAGCCCGTGCACCAGCAGCCGGTCCACCAGGGTCAACGCCCGCACGATCCACGGCGTGGCCAGCGTGAACAGCAGCCCCACCAGCGCCGTCACCGTGATCTCGAACGGGTTGTCGAGATAGACGTGATGCGTCTCGTCGCCGTACAGCTGGAGCCCGTCCTGCCCGCCGTACACGGGGAACAGCCAGAACCACAGCGGATACGTCAGCAGCGCCCAGCCGTACGCCCAGAAGTTCACCGCGACGACGAAGGAGAACACCGCCCACGGGAAGTGCAGCACCGCGTACAGCAGATGCCGCCACGACGTGCCGCTCTTCAGGACGGCGCCGATCCATCCCATCAGGCCGTTCCTGCGCACCCGCAGCGGCTCCGGGTCGGCCACCTCGAGGCCGAGCAGTCCGCGCGCCCGCGCCCGCTCCAGCGCCCCGAGTCCCCGGCACCCGGCCAGCCCCGCCGCCAGCACCGGAATGCCGAGGAACGTCACCAGCAGCCCCGCACCGAGCGCGAGCATCGTGACGGCGTACGTGAACATCAGCACGCCCATCGGCAGGCTCAGCAGCACATACGCGAACTCACGCCAGCTGCGCGCCTCGAACGGCGCCCGCAGCCCGGCCGGCAGCCGATGCCGCCGCTCGACGTCGCCCCCCAGGCCCAGGCCGGGCCGCCCGCTGTGGGATCCGTACCCCTGTCCGTACTCCGTGGCCATCGGCCTGCTCCCCGTCTCCTCGTCCCGCTCGGTGTGCCTCTGCGGCGGTCCTGCCGTCGTATCTCCACCCTGCTGGGCGGCGGGCGAGCGGACCATGGAGTCCGTCGGCGTCTCGAACGGGGGGTTTTCCCTACCTTCCGCGCCCGCGTCTATGCGCGCCGCGGCTGCCGGTCGCGCCAGGGCAGCTCGGCCGTGATGAGCGTCGGCCCGCCCCGCGGTGACTCGATGACGAACAGACCGTCGACGGCGTCCAGCCGCTCGGCGAGCCCCCGCATCCCCGTACCGCCGTCGAGGCCTGCACCCCCGCGGCCGTTGTCCCCCACCTGTATGAGCAGCCGTTCCTCCGTCCGCCACACGTCGACGGAGGCGGACGTGGCCCCGCTGTGCTTGCTGACGTTCTGCAGCAGCTCGGAGACGGTGAAGTAGGCGATGCCCTCGATGGCCTCGGCCGGCCGCGACTTCAGGTCGACGGTCACCTGCACCGGCACCGTGCAGCGCGAGGCGACCGCGGAGAGCGCCGCGTCCAGGCCGCGGTCCGTGAGGACCGCCGGATGGATCCCGCGGGCCAGGTCCCGCAGCTCCTGCAGCGCCAGCTTCACCTCGCCGTGCGCCTCCTCGACCATCGCCGCCACCAGTTCGTCGGACTGGCCCTCCAGCAGCTTCTCCTTGGCCAGGCCGAGCCCCATCGCCAGATTGACCAGGCGGGCCTGCGCACCGTCGTGCAGATCACGCTCGATGCGGCGCAGATCGGCGGCGGCCGTGTCGACCACGACCCCCCGGTCCGACTCCAGCTCGGCGATCCGCCGCTCCAGTTCGTCGGAGGGCGACAGCAGCCCGCGCACCATCGCCCGGTCCGCGTTGGCCAGGGCGCGGGCTATGAACGGCAGCACCGGCCACAGCACGAACAGCGAGGTCAGCGTGATGACGAAGGTGAGAATGCCCCAGGGCAGCCGCATGAAGTCGTACAGGATGGTCCGCCAGCCCACCGGGTCCTTCAGCGTCATCCACAGCCGGGGGAGGAACCCACCGCCGCCCCGCAACGGCAGCGGACTCGGCTCGTCCACCCGCACCCCGAGCAGCTTCCTGGCCCGCGCCCGCTCCAGCTTTCCCAGCTGCCGCGCGCCCATCAGTGCCGCCGCGAGCAGCGGGAACCCGATCACCGTGACGGTCAGGAAGGCGCTGGTGAACAGCGCCGTCGCCACATAGACGAAGCCCAGCAGCGACATCGGCAGATTGGCCAGGAGATGCGCGATCTCCTTCCAGGTGTGCACGTCGTAGGCGAAGCGGGGCGGCGGCACGCGGTCGCCGTCGCGGTCGGCGGGCGCCGGGCTCGACGCGGGGAAATTCTCGGTCACATGGGCCAGCGTGCCCGGCGGCGCGTGGCCGCGCCATGAGGTGGACCGCCAGGTTCTGCTGAGGAAAACCCCACCCCGGCCGCTCAAGGCGATGATGAGCTGCTTACCGCCGCTTTAACAGGCCCTAGACTCACGTTGCGTACAGATACCGCAAGGTCATCGGATCGAGGTCAGGGGAGCGAGGGACGGACGTGCGGGAACCGACCGTCGAACGGACCGCAGTCGTCGCGGCCGACTACTTCCAGTCCTATTCGGTCGTCGGGCTGCTCGCCGCCATCGGCGTGCTGTTCGTCGCCATCGCATTCGGCGCCGGCCGACTGCTGCGCCCTGTCGTCCCCACCCCCGAGAAGCTCCTGACGTACGAGTGCGGCGTCGACCCCGTGGGCGAGGGCTGGGCCCACACCCAGGTCCGCTACTACGTCTACGCCTTCCTGTACGTGATCTTCGCGGTCGACTCGATCTTCCTCTTCCCGTGGGCAACGGTCTTCGCCGCCCCCGGCTACGGGGCGACGACCCTCGTGGAGATGTTCCTCTTCCTCGGCTTCCTGGCCGTGGGACTGCTGTACGCCTACAAGAAGGGTGTCCTGGCATGGACGTGACGCCAGAAGCGACCCCCTCGGCGACTCCTTCCGAGCCCGTACTGCTCCCGGAGCCGAAGCGTCTCGGCGCCCTTGCGCGCCTCGCCCCCGAGCCCATGAAGGTCGTCCTGAACTGGGGCCGCCGCTACTCGCTCTGGGTCTTCAACTTCGGACTCGCCTGCTGCGCCATCGAGTTCATCGCCGCATCGATGGCCCGCCACGACTTCATCCGCCTCGGCGTCATCCCGTTCGCGCCGGGCCCGCGCCAGGCCGACCTGATGGTCGTGTCGGGCACGGTCACCGACAAGATGGCGCCTGCCATCAAACGCCTGTACGAGCAGATGCCCGAGCCGAAGTACGTCATCTCCTTCGGCGCCTGCTCCAACTGCGGCGGCCCTTACTGGGACTCGTACTCCGTCACCAAGGGCGTCGACCAGATCATCCCCGTCGACGTCTACGTCCCCGGCTGCCCGCCCCGTCCCGAGGCACTGCTCCAGGGCATCCTCAAGCTCCAGGAGAAGATCGCCCGCGAGTCGCTGGGCGAGCGCTACGGTACGGCGCGCCCGTCGGCGGCCGCGCTGCAGAGCGGCCTGGTGCAACCGTCGGCCGCGGCCGGCCCCGGTGCGGGGGAGGCCTGATGAGCAGCACGGTCGGCTGGCTGCCCGCCCCCGCCGAGCAGCTGTTCGGTGCGGAGGCCACGGCCGAGGAGTCGTACGAGGTCCTGACGGTCGACGTACCCCCGACCACCTGGACCGCGGCGCTGCGCACCGCCCGCGACGAGCTGGGCTGCACCTACTTCGACTGGCTGAGCGCGGTCGACGAGCCGGGCACGGGCTTCCGCATCTCGGCGCACGTCGTCGCGCTCTCCCCCGTACGCCGCCTGCTGCTGCGCACCACGGTCCCGCACGAGACCCCCGTCCTCGCCTCCGCCGTGGACGTCTACGCGGGCGCGGCGTGGCACGAGCGCGAGACTCACGAAATGTTCGGCGTCCGCTTCGAGGGTCACCCGGCCCTGGACCACCTCCTCCTTCCGGAGACCTTCGAAGGCCATCCGCTCCGCAAGGACTTCGTCCTCGCCTCCCGCGTCGCCAAGGCGTGGCCGGGGGCGAAGGAACCGGGAGAGGCCGCGGCCCACGGCGCCCCCAAGCGCCGCCAGATGCTGCCCCCGGGCGTCCCCGACCCGAACGAATGGGGCCCGCTCAAGGGCCAGCTCCCCCCGGCCCCCGCCCGTCCGGCGCGCGGCGCCGCCCGCCCCGCAGGCGAACGCCCCGCACGCCGCACCCGCACGGCCACGGAAGGGTCGGCTTCGCAGCGCCCGACACCCGCCTCCACGCCCGCCGAATCCCCACGCCGCGCGCGCAGCGCGAGCGAGGGGTCGGCTTCGCAGCGGGCGGAGGGCGCGGCTGCTGGGCCCCGGCGTGCGCGGAGCGCCGGTGAGGGCTCGGCTTCGCAGCGGGCGGAGGGCACGGACGCCGAGCAGACCCGGCCCGACACCGCCGCCCCGCGCAGCTCCGACGCGCCGTGGCACCACGCACGTCCGACGTTCGACGAGCGCGAGGAGAAGGACACGGAGCAGACCCCCGACCCCGAGGACCCCGCAGGAGGCCGGCAGTGAACGACGCGCTCGACGTCGCCCTGCGACTTCTGATCGTCTTCGGTGTGTTCCTCACCTTCCCTCTGATCGTCGGCCAGACCGAGCACAAGGTGATGGCACACATGCAGGGCCGCCTCGGTCCCATGTACGCCGGCGGCTTCCACGGCTGGGCCCAACTCGTCGCCGACGGCGTGAAGTTCGCGCAGAAGGAGGACGTGGTCCCGACCGGCGCGGACCGCCGTATCTTCCAGCTCGCGCCCGCCGTGGCCCTCCTGCCGTACCTCCTGGTCCTGCTCGCCATCCCGATCGGCCCCGGCGAGGGCGCGGTCGGCGAGGTCATCGACGCGGGCATCTTCTTCGTGCTCGCCGTGATGGGCGTCGGTGTCCTCGGCTCGCTCATGGCCGGCTGGGCCTCCGCCAACAAGTTCTCCCTCCTCGGCGGCCTGCGCACCGCCGCTCAGCTCCTCGCCTACGAACTCCCGATGCTCCTCGCCGCCGCCTCCGTCGCCATGGCGGCCGGCACGGTCTCCCTCCCCGGCATCCTGGACGCCTTCGAGTGGTGGTGGCTGCCCTGGCAGATCGTCGGCGCGATCGTCTTCTTCGTGGCAGGGCTGGCCGAGCTGCAGCGCCCCCCGTTCGACATGCCCGTCGCCGACTCGGAGATCATCTTCGGCGCGTACACCGAGTACACCGGACTGCGCTTCGCTCTCTTCCTCCTCGCCGAGTACGCCGGAATCATCGTCCTGTGCGGCCTGACCACCGTCCTCTTCCTGGGCGGCTGGCACGGCCCCTGGGGCGCCGACGGCCTCGGCTGGGTCTGGACCCTGCTGAAGACCGCCGTCCTCGCGTTTCTCGTGATCTGGCTGCGCGTGACCTACCCCCGCCTGCGCGAGGACCAGCTCCAGAAGCTGTCCTGGACCCTCCTCGTCCCCCTTTCCCTCGCCCAGATCGCCCTCACCGGCATCGTGAAGGTGGTGATCCAGTAACCATGGCTCCGATCCCTGGCAGTGGCCTCGCCAAGGGCCTGGCCGTCACCCTCCGCACGATGACGAAGAAGACCGTCACCGAGCAGTACCCGGACGTCCAGCCCGACCTTCCGCCCCGCACCCGGGGTGTGATCGGTCTGTTCGAGGAGAACTGCACGGTCTGCATGCTGTGCGCCCGGGAGTGCCCGGACTGGTGCATCTACATCGACTCCCACAAGGAGACGATCCCGGCGGCGACGCCCGGCGGCCGTGAGCGCAGCCGCAACGTCCTCGACCGGTTCGCCATCGACTTCTCGCTGTGCATGTACTGCGGTATCTGCATCGAGGTCTGTCCTTTCGACGCGCTGTTCTGGTCCCCGGAGTTCGAGTACGCCGAGACCGACATCCGTGATCTCACCCACGAACGCGACAAGCTCCGCGAGTGGATGTGGACGGTCCCGGCCCCGCCCGCCCTCGACCCCGGCGCGGAGGAGCCGAAGGAGATCGCCGCCGCCCGCAAGACCGCCGAGAAGCTGGCGGCCGCGCAGGCCGCGCCGGCTGAGTCGGCGAAGCCGACGGGGCCGACGGGGCCGACCGAGTCGGCCGCACCCGCTGATCCGCAGGGAGGGGAGTCGTGACTCTCGCCGCAGCCGCCACGACGGCGCACGCCACGGCCACCACCACGGCCGCGGACGCGCACGGCTTCCTCTCCCCGACCGGCGTCGAGATCGCCTTCCTCCTCGTCGGCCTGGTCACCTTCGGCGCCGCGATCGTCACCGTCACCACCAGACAACTGGTGCACGCCGCCCTGTGGCTGGTGGTGACCCTCGGCGGTCTCGCCGTCGAGTACCTGCTGCTCACCGCCGAGTTCATCGCCTGGGTGCAGGTCCTCATCTACGTCGGTTCCGTGGTCGTCCTCCTCCTGTTCGGTCTGATGCTCACCAGGGCCCCCATCGGCCGTTCCCCGGACGCCGACTCCGGCAACCGCTGGGCCGCCCTCACCGTGGCCGTCGCCTCGGCCGCCGCCCTGATCTGGGTCGTCGTCGACGCGTTCCGTACGACCTGGATCGACCTGGACGGCGCCCCCGCCGGCTCCACCGAGGTCACCGGAAAGGCCCTCTTCCAGAACTGGGTGCTTCCCTTCGAGGCCCTCTCCGTCCTCCTTCTCGCCGCCCTCGTCGGTGCGATCGTGCTGTCCCGCAAGGCGAAGGCAGCCGAGTCCGGCACCGAGAGCGCCCCGCCCGTCCCGAGCACCCGAACCGCCAAGGGCAGTGACAAGGGCGGTGTCCGCTGATGCACCTCGCCTATCCCGCCGTCCTCTCCGTCCTCCTCTTCTGCACCGGCCTGTACGGCGTCCTTGCCCGCCGCAACGCGATCCTGGTCCTGATGTCGGTCGAGCTGATGCTGAACGCCGTCAACCTGAACCTGGTCGCCTTCGACGTCTGGCTCAGCAGGACCGCCGAGGAGACCCTGCACTCCGGTCAGGCGCTGACCCTGTTCACCATCGCCATCGCGGCCGCCGAGATCGGCATCGGCCTGGCGATCGTCCTCGCCGTCTACCGCAACCGCGGCACCTCGGACATCGACAAGCTCCGCGACACCGCCGAGGGCCACGAGGCCGACGCATCCGCCGGCGACGCTGCCGCGGCCGAGCCGGCCGCCGAGAAGGCTGAGGCCACCGCGTGACCACGACCACCCTCGCCGTCCTCGTCCCCCTCCTTCCGTTCCTGGGAGCAGCCGCGGGCCTGCTCCTCGGCCGCACGGCTCCCGGCTTCGTCCGTCCGGTCGCCGTCCTGCCGACGCTCGCGTCGCTCGTGCTCGCCGTGCTGGTCGCCGTGCGCCAGGGCGGCGACGAGGCGGTCGACGCCGCGACCGAACTCACCCCCACCGGCTCGGTCCCGATCGAGCTGGCCCTGCACATCGACGGCTTCGCCGCCCTCGTCGCCGTGCTGGTCGCGTTCGTGGCCACCTGCGTGCAGATCTACTCGACCGGCTACCTGCGCGACGACCCGCGCTACCCCTCGTACGCCGCGCTCGTGTCCCTGTTCACCTCCGCGATGCTGCTCGTCGTCTACTCGGGCGACCTGATGCTGCTGCTGGTCGGCTGGGAAGTCATGGGCATCTGCTCCTACTTCCTGGTCGGCCACTACTGGGAGACCCCGGAGGCCCGCGCCGCCTCCCTCAAGGCCTTCCTGGTGACCAAGCTCGGTGACGTCCCCTTCCTGATCGGTCTGTTCGCGCTGGCCACCGACGCCGGGTCGTTCCGCATCACACGGGTCCTCGGCACCGTCGCGAACGGCGGACTCGACCACCCGACACTGATCGCCCTGCTGCTCCTGGCCGGCGTGGCGGGCAAGTCGGCACAGTTCCCGCTGCACACCTGGCTACCTGACGCGATGGCGGGCCCCACCCCCGTCTCCGCGCTGATCCACGCCGCGACGATGGTCGCCGCCGGTGTCTACTTCATCGCCCGCCTCCTCCCGGTGTTCGAGGCCTCCCAGGCCGCGATGGTCGTCCTCGCCGTCATGGCCGCCGTCACCATGGCCGGTTCGGGCCTCGCCGCGCTGGCCCAGGACGACATCAAGCGCGTCCTGGCCTACTCGACGATCGGCCAGCTCGGCTACATGACCGGCGCCCTGGCCGTCGGCGACCGCGGAGCCGCCGTCTTCCACCTCCTCTCGCACGGCGCCTTCAAGGCGCTGCTGTTCCTCGCGGCGGGCGTGATCATCCACGCCGCCGGCACCAACTCCCTGGCCGCCATGTCCCGCATGCACGGCCTGCGCGACCGCGTTCCCGACGCCTACTGGACGATGACCGTGGCGCTCCTCGCACTCGCCGCGATCCCGCCCTTCAGCGGCTTCTTCTCCAAGGAGTCCGTCCTCGGCGCCGCCGAACACGTCACCACCGGCCACAGCGAGCACGCCCCCGCTGCCGCGGGCTGGATCGTCCTCGTCGTCGGCCTGCTCACGGCCCTGCTCACCGCCGCGTACGCCGTCCGCCTCTGGCTGCTCGCCTTCCGCGGCCACGGCACCGAGGCTCCGGACCACGGCAGGCAGCCCCTGACGATGACCGTGGTCCTGTGGGTGCTCGCCGCCCCGTCCCTCGCCCTCGGCGGACTGGCGTACCAGTCGCTGCCCGGCTGGTTCGACGGCGGTGAGCTGACCCCGACCCTCACCACGTCCGTCCTGGGCACGGGGCTGGCCCTGGTCGGGGGCATCGTCACCTACGCCGCCTGGCGGCACACCACCGAACTGGCGGCCCGCGTGCCTCTGGGTGCGGTCGCGGCCCACCCCGAGGGCGACGCCGCGCAGGTCGAGGCCGAGGCCATCGCGAGCCACGAACCCGTGTACGGAGGCGTGGCCTACGCGCCCGACCCGGCGGACCCGGGACGCCTGCTGCTCGGCCCGCTGCACCGCCACGCGGCCGTCGGCTTCCACGTGGACGCCGTGTACTCGGCGCTGTTCGTCCGCCCCGTCCGGGCCGGCGCCGGTCTCGTCCGCTTCCTCGACCGCGAGGTCGTCGACACCTACGTGCGCGGCGCGGGTGCCCTGCCCCGCTGGCTCGGTGCCGCCGTACGCCGCGCCCAGACCGGCAATGTGCAGACCTATGTGAGCGCGCTGCTCGCCGGCACCGTCGTCCTGGTGGTCGCCGCCGTCCTCGTCGCCACGGGAGCGTGAGCAGGCGTGATCGATATCAGCGAGTCCGTGATGCAGTTCCTTCTGGCGTTCATCGTCGTCGGCCCGCTCCTCGGTGCCGCCGCCGCTCTCCTGCCCGCCCCGCCCGGGCTGAAGGGGAAGTCTCCCGAGCAGGCCGTGCTGCGGCATGGCGTCACCGTGACCGGCGCGGTCCTCATCGCCGCGATCGTCCTCGCGCTCGGCTTCGACCACGACCAGCCGTCGAAGATGCAGGCCGGCACGGACATCAGCTGGATCCCCGCACTCGACGTGCGCATCCACCTCGGCGTCGACGGCATTTCCCTCCCCCTTCTGGTGCTGACCGCGCTGCTGACCTTCCTCTGCGCGCTCTACTCGTACTTCAGGATGCCCGCGGGCCCGACCCCGAAGGCGTTCGTCGCTCTGCTGCTTCTCCTCGAGTCCGGCACCCTCGCCACCTTCGCCGTGCTCGACCTGCTGCTGTTCTTCCTCGCCTTCGAGATGGTCCTGATCCCGATGTACTTCCTCATCGCCCGCTGGGGCGGTGAGGGGCGGACGCAGGCCGCCTGGAAGTTCATCCTCTTCACACTGCTCGGTTCCGTGGTCATGCTGCTCGGCCTGCTCCTGATCGGAATCACGGCGGGCACATTCGACATGGTGGCACTCGCCACTGACAACGGCCGGTCGCTGACCACATCCGTGCAGGTCGTCGCCGTATTGGCGATCGGGATCGGGCTCGCGGTCAAGACGCCGATGTGGCCGTTGCACAGCTGGCTGCCCGACGCTCACACCGCCGCGCCGACCGTCGGCTCGGTCCTGCTGGCCGGCGTCCTGCTGAAGATGGGCACGTACGGGTTCGTCCGAATCCTGCTGCCGGTTGCGCCGGACGGCTTCCGCACGTTCGCGCCCTACCTCGCCGCCTTCGCCGTCGTCGGCATCATCTACGGGTCCCTGGCCTGCCTGGCCCTCGCCAAACAGGGCGCGAAGGGCGATCTGAAGCGCCTCATCGCCTACTCCTCCGTCGGCCACATGGGCTTCGTCCTGCTCGGCATCGCGACCATGACGCCGACCGGCGTGAACGGCGCGCTGTTCGCCAACATCGCCCACGGCCTCATCACCGGCCTGCTCTTCTTCCTGGTCGGCGCGCTGAAGGACCGCACCGGCACCACCGACCTCGACGCCCTGGCCGAACAGACCGGCGCCGCGCTGTACGGCAAGGCCCCGCGCTTCGGCGGTCTGCTCGCCTTCGGCGCGGTCGCCTCACTCGGCCTGCCGGGCCTCGCCGGATTCTGGGGCGAGATGCTGGCGCTGTTCGGCGCGTTCCGGCCCGCCGCCGACCTCAGCCGCCCCGCCTTCCTGACCTTCATGGCGATCGCCGCGTTCGGCACGCTGCTGACGGCCGCGTACCTGCTCGTCGTGGTCCGCCGGGTCTGCATGGGCGCCGTACCGCAGGACGCGCCCGAACTCGCCGATGTGCAGACCTACGAGTTCGCGGCCTGGACCCCGCTCGTCGCCCTCACCGTCGTCGCCGGACTCTGGCCGAAGGCCCTCCTCGGCCTGACCGACCCGGCCGTGCAGCAGCTCCTTGCAGGAGGCACCCGATGAGCTCCCTGGCACAGCCGATGGCCCAGTCCATGGTCCAGTCCGTCGACTGGCTCGCCATCGCGCCGCCCACCATCGCGGCCGTGGTCGGACTCGGTGTGCTTGTCGCCGACCTGTTCGTCGACGACGCCAGAAAGGCCCTCCTCGGCCGGGTCTCCGTCGCCGGGCTCGCCGTGTCGGCACTGATGCTGCTGCCGCTCCTGGACGGCGACCGCTCCACCTTCTGCCTCACCGGCGACGCCGACGTCTGCAGCTACACGGCGGACCGCTTCACGCTCGTCATCCAGTTCCTGGTCCTCGGCGGCGCCCTCCTGGCGGCCCTCCTGTCCGTCACCGCCCTGAAGGACGCGCGCAGAGGACTCCCCGAAGGGGAGTTCTGGTTCCTGCTGCTCTCCTCGGCGGCCGGCGCCGCCCTCCTGCCCGCCTCCCGCGATCTCGCGACCCTGATCGTCGCCCTGGAGGTCGCCTCCCTGCCCGCCTTCGCCCTGGTCGGCATCCGCCACGGCGACAAGAGGTCCTCCGAAGCCGCCCTGAAATTCTTCCTGTCCTCGGTCACCGCGACCGCGGTCAGCCTCATGGGCATCAGCTTCGTCTACGCCTCCACCGGCACCCTCTACCTCACCCAGATCGCCGACCGCATCCAGGACGTCGACGGACAGCTCGACACCCTCGCGCAGACCGGAGTCGTCCTCACCCTCATCGGCTTCGCGTTCAAGACGGCCGCCGTGCCCTTCCACTTCTGGGTGCCCGACACGTATGTGGGTGCGCCGCTCCCCGTTGCGGCGTATCTGTCGGTCGTCGGCAAGGCGGTCGGCTTCACCGGCCTGATCCTGGTCACGGTGATCGCCTTCCCGTCGTACGCCGACGCCTGGGGCCCGGCACTCGCCGCGCTGGCCGCCCTCACCATGACCGTCGGCAATGTCGGCGCCCTCCGTCAGCAGGGCACGCGCGCGTACAGCGCGGTTCGCCTGCTCGCCTGGTCGTCCGTCGGCCAGGCCGGCTACCTCCTGGTGCCGATCGCCGCCGCCGCGTACTCCGACGACGCCGAGCAGTCGATCGGCTCCACGGTCGCCTACGCGCTCATGTACGCCGCCGTGAACCTCGGCGCCTTCGCGGTGGCCGCACTGGTGGGCCGTACGAAGACCCTCAACCGCATCACCGACTACCGGGGCCTGTACGCCTCGAACCCCGTGACCGCGCTGCTCCTGGCCTTCTTCCTGCTGTGCCTGGCGGGACTGCCGCCGGGCATCATCGGCCTCTTCGCGAAGGTCACCGTCTTCTCCGCCGCCGTCGACGCGGGCCTGGGCTGGCTGGCCGTGGTCATGGCCGCCAACGTGGTGATCGCGCTGTTCTACTACCTCCAGTGGACGGCCCTGCTGTTCCGCGCTCCTGAGGGCGAGCCCGCCAAGCACCTCGTCCCGGCCCCCCTCACGGCCGCGATCGCCCTGACCGCCGCCCTGGGCATCGGCCTGTCCGGCGCACCCCAGCTGGTGCTGCGCTTCACGGACACCGGGCTCTTCTAGTACGCCGAACAGGCCACCGTCACCCGCACGGCCCAAGCGCGCCGCCGACCGCGCAAGGGAACTCGTGGCTCCCGCCTGGCGTTGTCCAAACCGGGAGGTTCCACTGGTCGTGTCACCACGGACCAGCGGGATCAGAGATCAGCAAGCAAAGGGTTCCCCTGCTGCACCACTTGGAGGGCGTACCGTGCACCGCCGGCACAACGGGCTCAGGACCGCAGTACTCCTCGGGGGACTGTCCGCACTCATCATCGTCATCGGCAGCTTCTTCGGGCGTGTCGGGCTCGTCGTCGCCGTCCTGGTCGCGCTGGGCACGAACGCGTACGCGTACTGGAACAGCGACAAGCTCGCGCTACGCGCGATGCGTGCCCGCCCGGTGAGCGAGTTCGAGGCACCCGCCCTGTACCGCATGGTCCGCGACCTCTCCACGCAGGCCCGCCAGCCGATGCCCCGCCTGTACATCTCCCCGACGGAGGCGCCGAACGCCTTCGCGACCGGCCGCAACCCGCGCAACGCCGCCGTGTGCTGCACCGAAGGCATCCTGCGCATCCTGGACGAGCGTGAACTGCGCGGTGTCATCGGTCACGAGCTGAGCCATGTCTACAACCGCGACATCCTCATCTCGTCCGTCGCCGGAGCCCTCGCCTCCGTGATCATGTTCCTGGTCAACTTCGCCTGGCTGATCCCGATCGGCCGCTCCGACGACGACGACGGCCCCGGCCTCTTCGGCATGCTGCTGATCATGATCCTGGGTCCCCTCGCGGCCGGCGTGATCCAGATGGCCATCAGCCGCTCCCGGGAGTACGAGGCCGACGCGTCCGGCGCCCAGCTGACCGGCGACCCGCTCGCCCTGGCCAGTGCCCTGCGCAAGCTCGAGGCCGGCACCAAGCAGCTTCCGCTGCCTCCCGAGCCCCGGATCGAGACCGCGAGCCACATGATGATCGCGAACCCGTTCCGTCCGGGCCAGGGACTGTCCAGGATGTTCTCCACACACCCGCCCATGGCGGAGCGCATCGCCCGGCTCGAGCAGATGGCAGGCCGCCGCCCGTGAGGACGGCCCCGACCGTCATGGGCTGACCGGCGGAGGTCAGCGACCGCCGAACTGCTGGTCCGTCGGAACGATCTCACGACCCAACGGCATGAGCGAGACCGGGATCAGCTTCAGATTGGCCCACCCGAACGGGATCCCGATGATCGACAGGAACAGCGGGATGCTGGTGATCAGGTGCCCCAGGGCCAGCCACCAGCCCGCAAAGATCACCCAGATCACGTTCCCGACGAACGACGGCGCCCCCGCGTCCCGCCGCTCCACGGTCGTCCTGCCGAACGGCCACAGCACGAAGCCCGCGATACGCAGTGACGCAATGCCGAACGGGATGGTGACGATCAGGATGAAGCACACCAGGGCGGCGACGGTATAGCCGATCGCCATCCAGATCCCGCAGAAGATCAGCCACAGGATGTTCAACAGCAGGTTGAACAACTTCATGATCGGCACCTTCCAGGTCGCTGCCGGAACTGCCTGCCGAGACAAGTATCAGCCGGTCACGCCGTTCAGGCAGGGCCGCAGCATCCTTGTAGCGCGATCGGGAACGTTTCGGGACGATCTCGCAGTTCGTCCTGACGGGGAGGGCGATCCGACGCCGAGGCGCCCCTACCGCGCAGCCGTCCTGCGCCGTATGCCATACGCGACCACCCCCACCGCCAGCACACCCGCGCCGGCCACCACCGAGGTCCCCGGCAGTGAGAACGCCAGCACGACACAGCCGAGCAACCCCACCACAGGCACCACGCGCCTCGCGGGAGCCGTGTCGAGCGTCCAGGCCGAGGCATTGGCCACCGCGTAGTAGGCCAGCACACCGAAGGAGGAGAAACCGATGGCGCCCCGCACATCCACCGTGGCGGCCAGGGCGGCAACCACCACGCCCACGGCCAACTCCGCCCGGTGCGGCACCTGGAAACGCGGATGCACGGCGGACAGCGCGCCCGGCAGATGCCGGTCCCTCGCCATGGCCAGCGTGGTCCGGGAGACGCCGAGGATCAGGGCGAGCAGCGAGCCCAGCGCGGCCACCGCGGCACCCACCCGCACCACAGGCACCAACCCCGGCACGCCGGCTGACCGCACCGCGTCGGCCAGCGGCGCGCCCGCCTGCCCCAGACCCTCCGACCCGAGCACGGAAAGAACGGCCACCGCCACGCAGGTGTAGACCGCCAGCGCGATACCGAGGGCCAGCGGAATCGCGCGGGGAATCGTGCGCACGGGATCCCGTATCTCTTCACCGAGGGTCGCGATACGCGCGTACCCGGCGAACGCGAAGAAGAGCAGACCAGCCGCCTGCAGCACGCCCCCCGCGCCACCCGAGGCGCCGATGTCGAGGCGTCCCGCGTCCGACGCCTCGGAGCCCAGACACACCACCACCACGAAAGCGAGGACAGCCAGGACCACGGCCACGATCGACCGCGTCAGCCAGGCCGACTTCTGAACACCGCCGTAGTTCACCGCGGTCAGCGCGACCACGGCCGCGACCGCCACCGCGTGCGCCTGCTCCGGCCAGACGTACGTGCCCACAGTGAGCGCCATGGCCGCGCAGGACGCCGTCTTCCCGACCACGAACGACCAGCCCGCGAGATACCCCCAGAACTCCCCGAGCCGCTCGCGACCGTACACATACGTTCCACCCGAGGCCGGGTACCGAGCCGCCAGCCGCGCGGACGACATGGCGTTGCAGTACGCGACCACCGCGGCGACGGCGAGCCCGACCAGCAGTCCGGAGCCGGCCGCTTCGGCCGCGGGTCCCAGAGCAGCGAAGATCCCGGCCCCGACCATGGAGCCCAAGCCGATGATCACGGCGTCGCCCACGCCGAGGGTGCGCCGTAGTTCCGAACCTGGCTGTGTCATGTGCCGCACCCTACTGACCAGTGCAACCGCCCCGTGCACACAGCCCGTCCTGGCCGACAACAGATCAGGAACACGCGTGCGCGCAGCGCGCAGGGGTGGGCATCGGATGCCCACCCCTGCACGTACGGCGCCGCGAGGCCGGACGGCGACCGGCTAGCGGTAGTTCACGAACTGCAACGCGAAGTCGAAGTCCTGTCCCTTCAGAAGGGCGATCACAGCCTGCAGGTCGTCCCGGCTCTTGGAGCTGACCCGCAGCTCTTCACCCTGTACCTGGGCCTTGACGCCCTTGGGGCCCTCGTCGCGGATGATCTTCGCCACCTTCTTCGCGTTCTCCTGGGAGATGCCCTCCTGGATCGACGCGAAGATCTTGTACTCCTTGCCGGAGAGCTGGGGCTCGCCCGCGTCCAGAGCCTTAAGCGAGATGCCGCGCTTGATCAGCTTGGACTGGAAGACGTCGAGGACGGCCTTCACGCGGTCCTCGGAGTTCGCCTCCATCAGGATCTTGTCGCCGGACCACGAGATCGAGGCACCCACGCCCTTGAAGTCGTAGCGCTGCGAGATCTCCTTGGCGGCCTGGTTGAGGGCGTTGTCGACCTCCTGCCGCTCGACCTTCGAGACGATGTCGAAACTGGAGTCGGCCATGTGCTGTGGCTCCTTGTATCCGGGTGCGTATTGGTGCGGGGCGGCATACGCAGGGCGACAGCCGAGCCCGGCTCGGCCCCGGGCCGCATCCGGACAAGCCTAGCCACCCCTCGTCCCGCGAGCGCCGAATAGTCGGGTGCGAAGCACCCCTGCCTATCGGGTATTGTTTACGTCGTTGCCAGCGAGCTCCGCCGAAAGCGGGTTCGAATGGCGGCAAACCCGGCGGTGTGCCCGAGCGGCCAAAGGGAGCAGACTGTAAATCTGCCGGCTCAGCCTTCCCAGGTTCGAATCCTGGCGCCGCCACACTGAGGAAGACCCTCTCCCCACCTGCGGAAACGCGGTGCGGAGGGGGTTTTCTCGTTGCGGCAGGGTCCCGGTTCGTCTCCTGCTCCGGATTCTCAGTTGCCGGCCACCGACTTCACCGACACCGACACCGGAGCGGACCCGCTGACCAGCTCCAGGGTCAGGCCGGCCGTCGCCGGGGTCTCCAGCAGTTCGGCCAGTACCGCGGCCACGTCGTCGCGTGGGACCGCACCGCGGCCCGTGTGCGCCTCCAGGCGTACGAGGCCGGTGCCGGGGTCGTCCGTGAGCGAACCGGGGCGCAGGATCGTCGAGTCCAGGGCGTCCAGACCGCGGATGTACTTGTCCGCCTTGCCCTTGGCGCGCAGGTAGACGTCGAAGACCTCGTTGCCCTCGTGCTTCGCGTCCGCGCCCATGGACGACACGACCAGGAAGCGCCGTACGCCCGCCCGGACCGCGGCGTCCGCGAACAGGATCGCCGCACCCTTGTCCACGGTGTCCTTGCGTGCCGCCCCGCTCCCCGGGCCGGCACCGGCCGCGAACACGGCTGCGTCCGCGCCCTGAAGGTGCGCCGCGACCTCCTCGACCGTGGCCGACTCCAGGTCCAGCAGGACGGGTTCGGCACCCGCCTCCCGCAGATCGTCGCCCTGTTCCGAGCGGCGGATGATGCCCGCCACCTCGTAACCGCGCGCGGTGAGCAGCCGCTCCAGCCGCAACGCGATCTGACCATGACCGCCAGCGATGACAATGCGCATGTTTCCGACCGTACGCCCGGACGGCCGTATGCGCCCCACGACCCGAGCCCCACCCCACGGCGCGTCCTCCGGAAGCGCATGCGCGGGCGTATGCGCCGGGGCGCATACGCCCCCATGTATATGCGCCCCCGAACGCGCTCCTGCACCACCGACGCGCCCCGCGCCCGCCCCCGCTCACACCTCGTCCTGCCCCCTCACCCCCTCACGACAACTCCTTCCGCCCCTGCCGAGGCAACCCCAGCTCCGCCGCAGCCGCCCCGGCCTCCGTGGCCTCCCAGTTGCAGTACTCCCGTACGGAGCTCGTCCGCGCCACCACGCGCCCCCGGTGCACCACGATCCGGCTGTACGCCAGCGACAGCGCACCCGCGAGCTGATCCCCTCGCACCGCCAGCAGTTCGGCCGGGAAGCCCGCCTCCACGCGCACCTCGGGCAGGCCCAGGACGGCTCGGGCCGAGGCGCTCACCGCGTCGTAGGCGTCCTCGGGGCGCAGCCCGTAACGGGAGGCCAGCAGGTAGGCGGCCTCCAGTGGGTCGCCTCGACCCACCGGGTTGGACACGTCCCGCAGGGCGCCGCTGCCGGCGGCGACCCGAACGCCGGCGGCGCGCAGCAGTCGTACGGGCGCCGTGTCGCGTCGGTCGACGCCGCCGCAGCCGCCCTGTGGCAGGCACACGACGGTCACTCCGGCCGCCGCCAACTGGTCGGCGGTGCGCGCGGCCACGTCGGCGGACAGTCGGCCGAGGCCGCCGCACGGGCCGATCGTCACGCCCGGGCGCAGCCCGCCGGCCATCGCGGCGAGGCGGGCGAGGCGCGCCGGGTCGGTGGCGTCGGTGTGCAGGTCGACAGGGCAGCCGTGTTCGGAGGCGAGCTCCAGGACCGTCTCGACGTAGCCCGTCGGATCGGGATCGAGATCAGGACAACCCCCCACCACAGAGGCCCCCATCTTCATCGCGTCCTGCATCATGGCGAGCCCGTCGGCCCCGGCCACCCCGGTCAGCACCCGCGGCACCGCGACCGCCGCCAGCGCGGCGAGCCCGCGCAGTGAGCGACGGGCCTGAAGGACGGCGGTCAGCGCGCCGAGCCCCTGAACGTCGCCCACGCGCACATGGGCCCGCAGCGCGGTCGCCCCGTGCCCGAGTTGCAGCAGGGCGGCCTCCGTGGCCCGGCGCTGGATGTCCTCGGGTTCGTACGAGAGCGGACTGCCGTCGGCGGACAGCGCGGTGTCCGGGTGAGCGTGGGGTTCGGCCGGGGCCGGCAGAAGGAGATACCCGCCGAGGTCCACGCGCGTACAGCGGCCGCGGGTACTGCCCAGGCTGCCAGCCGTACCGACCGCCTCGATCCGCCCGCCGCCCACCCGGACGTCCACGGTCCGGCCGTCGGTGAGCCGCGCCCCGCACAGCAGCAGGGAGGCCGCGGCGTGCTGCCCCGGGGAGTCCGACGGGGACGACGAGGGGTCGGGCGGCTGCGGTTGGCTGTCGGGCATCGCGTTCCAGGGGCTCGGGGGCTCGGGGCTCGGGGGCTCGGGGGTCGTGATGTGCGGCACGGGGTGCGTATGCGGCCAAGATCACGCAGAGTGAGTCGAGCCTAGGACGGCGGCCGGTCCCCGGCGGGGAGGAGCGTAAAAGTCGTACCGGTGTGGCCCGCCGAACCTGAGCAGTGCGGGAGAGGGCTCGCGGGGCTGCTGAGAGATCCGTTTTCGCGGCGGGGCTGGGGCCGGGAAACGGATTTGGGTGAACGGCGGCCGAGCGTGTAATGTCTTCATCGCTCGCCCCAATAGCTCAGTCGGCAGAGCGTCTCCATGGTAAGGAGAAGGTCAACGGTTCGATTCCGTTTTGGGGCTCTGGTGTGGGAGGTTCCCGTCGCAAGACGGGGCCTGATCACATCACAGCGGTGTAGCTCAGTCGGTAGAGCAAGCGGCTCATAATCGCTGTGTCACCGGTTCAAGTCCGGTCACCGCTACTGACAGTAGCCGATTGCGGGGTCGGTCCTTCGATCGGCTACTCTTTCTTGCGTTGAACTAACCTACCCGTTCGTCAAGGAGCACTCACGTGGCTGCCACCGACGTCCGCCCGAAGATCACGCTGGCCTGCGTGGAGTGCAAGGAGCGGAACTACATCACCAAGAAGAACCGGCGTAACAACCCGGACCGTCTCGAGATGAAGAAGCACTGCCCGCGCTGCAACGCGCACACGGCGCACCGCGAGACGCGCTGACCAGGCTCGTACATCTCGAAGATTCAGATCTTTCAGATCTCTGCCACGAGGCCACCCCGCAGTTCGAGGGGGTGGCCTCGCGGCTTTTCGGTCACCCTTTCGGTCGGCGTGGCGTCGAGCGCAATCGGGCACAGTCCCCTTTTATACGGTTGACCGGGCACGGTGCCCGCAAGCGGACGCCGTAAGAAGGCCGTCGTCCACCGGTCAACCACAGCAGACACCAGGAGGTGCCGAGCCATGGCGCTCGACCAGTCCTTCGTGGGGCGGACCTACCCGCCCACCGACCCCTATGAGGTGGGCCGGGAGAAGATCCGTGAGTTCGCGGAGGCGGTGGGTGACGCCAACCCGGCCTACACGGACCCGGAGGCCGCCAAGGCCCTCGGTCACTCCGATGTGATCGCCCCGCCGACCTTTGTGTTCGCGATCAGCTTCAAGGCCGCGGGCCAGGTCGTCGCCGACCCGCAGCTCGGCCTGGACTACAGCCGGGTCGTGCACGGCGATCAGAAGTTCGCCTACAGCCGTCCGGTGCAGGCCGGTGACCGGCTGACGGTCACCTCGACCATCGAGTCGATCAAGTCCCTCGCGGGCAACGACGTCCTGGAGATCCGCGGCGAGGTGCACGACGAGGCCGGCGAGCACGTCGTCACCGCCTGGACCAAGCTGGTGGCCCGCGCGGCCGAGGAGGCGTGAGCAGATGACCGCCAAGATCGCGTACGCCGACGTCGAGGTCGGCACCGAACTGCCCGCGCAGAGCTTCCCCGTGACGCGCGCCACCCTCGTCCAGTACGCGGGGGCCTCCGGGGACTTCAACCCGATCCACTGGAACGAGAAGTTCGCCAAGGAGGTCGGACTGCCGGACGTCATCGCGCACGGCATGTTCACCATGGCCGAGGCGATCCGCGTGGTCACCGACTGGACCGGTGATCCGGGAGCGGTCGTCGAGTACGGCGTCCGCTTCACCAAGCCCGTCGTCGTCCCGAACGACGACAAGGGGGCCGTGATCGAGGTCTCCGGCAAGGTCGCGGCCAAGCTCGACGACAGCACCGTACGGGTGGACCTGACGGCCACCAGTGACGGGCAGAAGGTGCTCGGGATGTCGCGGGCGGTCGTACGGCTGGCCTGAGCGGGGCGGCGAGGCGAGAGACAGGGGCGCCGGGCTGTCAGTGCCGTCTCGTAGTCTTGAGCGCGTGCAGGAACTCCACGACGCCCCTCTCGCCCCGCTGACCACCCTCCGGCTGGGCGGCCCCGCGACCCGGCTGGTCACCGCGACGACGGACGCCGAAGTGATCGACGCCGTCCGCGAGGCCGACTCCACCGGTACGCCGTTGCTGCTCATCGGCGGCGGTTCGAACCTGGTCATCTCGGACAAGGGGTTCGACGGCACCGCCCTGCGCATCGCCACGCGCGGCTTCGAACTCACCGGCACACGGCTGGAGCTCGCCGCCGGCGAGGTGTGGACCGACGCCGTCACCCGCACGGTCGAGGCCGGACTCGCGGGCATCGAGTGCCTGGCCGGCATCCCCGGCTCGGCGGGCGCGACGCCGATCCAGAACGTCGGGGCGTACGGCCAGGAGGTCTCCTCGACGATCACCGAGGTCATCGCCTACGACCGCCGGGCGGGCGAGACGGTCACCCTGGCCAACGCCGAGTGCGCCTTCTCCTACCGGCACAGCCGCTTCAAGGCCGACCCCGAGCGGTACGTCGTCCTGCGCGTCCGCTTCGAGCTGGAGGACGCGGGCGGGCTGTCGGCACCGCTGAAGTACGCCGAGACCGCACGCGCCCTGGGCGTCGAGCCCGGCGACCGCGTCCCGCTCGGCGACGCCCGCGAGGCCGTGCTGAAGCTGCGCGCCGGAAAGGGCATGGTCCTGGACCCCGAGGACCACGACACCTGGTCGGCCGGCTCCTTCTTCACCAACCCGATCCTGACCGACGCGGGGTTCGCCGCGTTCCACGCGCGCGTCCGGGAGCGGCTCGGCGACGGCGTCGAGCCGCCCGCCTACCCGGCGGGGGAGGGGCACACCAAGACCTCCGCGGCCTGGCTGATCGACAAGGCGGGCTTCACCAAGGGCTACGGCACGGGCCCGGCCCGTATCTCCACCAAGCACACCCTCGCCCTCACCAACCGCGGGGAGGCGACCACGGAGGATCTGCTGGCGCTGGCCCGCGAGGTCGTCGCCGGAGTCCATGAGGCGTTCGGAATCACGCTGGTCAACGAACCGGTGACGGTCGGCGTCAGCCTCTAGAGGCCGGGCGGCTCCGGAGCCCGGGTGGCCCGGTTTCGTCCCCCGTCGCCCGCGGAACGCTCAGGCGGTCAGCCAGTCGTCCACGCCCGCCAGCAGCTTCGCCCGCACGTCCTCCGGTGCCGCCGAAGCCCGTACCGACTGGCGTGCCAGTTCCGCCAGCTCCGCGTCGGTGAAGCCGTGATGCTCCCGGGCGAGCTCGTACTGCGCCGCCAGACGGGAGCCGAAGAGCAGGGGGTCGTCGGCGCCCAGCGCCATGGGCACGCCCGCCTCGAAAAGGGTGCGCAGCGGGACGTCCTCCGGCTTGTCGTACACGCCGAGCGCCACGTTCGACGCCGGACACACCTCACAGGTGACGCCCCGGTCGGCCAGGCGCTTCAGGAGCCGTGGATCCTCGGCCGCCCGCACGCCGTGACCCACCCGGTTGGCGTGCAGGTCGTCCAGGCAGTCGCGAACCGAGGCCGGGCCCGTCAGTTCGCCACCGTGCGGAGCCGAGAGCAGACCGCCGTCCCGGGCGATGGCGAAGGCCCGGTCGAAGTCCCGTGCCATGCCCCGCCGTTCGTCGTTCGAGAGGCCGAAGCCGACCACGCCCCGGTCGGCATAGCGGACCGCCAGCCGGGCCAGCGTGCGGGCGTCCAGCGGGTGCTTCATACGGTTCGCAGCCACCAGGACCCGCATACCGAGCCCGGTCTCCCGCACCGCCGTGTCCACCGCGTCCAGGATGATCTCCAGCGCGGGGATAAGACCACCCAGACGGGGGGCGTACGACGTCGGATCCACCTGGATCTCCAGCCAGCCCGAGCCGTCCTTCAGGTCCTCCTGAGCCGCCTCCCGCACCAGCCGCTGGATGTCCTCCGGCTCCCTGAGGCACGAGCGGGCCGCGTCGTACAACCGCTGGAAGCGGAACCAGCCCCGCTCGTCCGTTGCCCGCAGCTTCGGCGGCTCCCCGCTGACCAAGGCCTCGGTCAGCACGTCGGGCAGTCGCACCCCGTGCTTGTCGGCGAGTTCCAGCAGAGTGGCGGATCGCATCGACCCGGTGAAGTGCAGGTGCAGATGGGCCTTCGGGAGGGCGGAGACATCACGTACACGTTCCATCCCAGGATCCTGCCGTACGGCCCTGCCGTCCCGGTAGCGCTTTCCCCTCGAGTGGTCTTGCTCGCACGAAGAAACGGGCCGCCTCCCCACAGGGAAACGGCCCGCCACGCGCGCGTGAAGCCCGGAAACGTCAGTCGCGCGCCTCTGCCAGCAGCTTCTGGATCCGGCTCACGCCCTCGACGAGGTCCTCGTCACCCAGGGCGTACGACAGTCGCAGATAGCCCGGCGTGCCGAAGGCCTCGCCCGGCACCACCGCGACCTCGGCCTCCTCCAGGATCAGCGCGGCCAGCTCGACCGTGTCCTGCGGACGCTTGCCGCGGATCTCCTTGCCGAGCAGCGCCTTCACCGACGGGTAGACGTAGAAGGCGCCCTCGGGCTCCGGGCACACCACGCCGTCGATCTCGTTCAGCATCCGCACGATGGTCCTGCGGCGCCGGTCGAAGGCCTCGCGCATCTTCGCCACGGCGTCCAGATCGCCGGAGACGGCGGCCAGCGCGGCCACCTGCGCCACGTTCGAGACGTTCGACGTGGCGTGCGACTGGAGGTTCGTCGCGGCCTTGACCACGTCCTTCGGGCCGATGATCCAGCCCACGCGCCAGCCCGTCATCGCGTACGTCTTCGCGACGCCGTTGACCACGATGCACTTGTCGCGCAGCTCCGGCAGGACCGCCGGCAGCGACGCGGAGGCCGCGTCGCCGTAGACCAGGTGCTCGTAGATCTCGTCGGTCAGCACCCACAGCCCGTGCTCGACGGCCCAGCGGCCGATCGCCTCGGTCTCGGCCTCGCTGTACACGGCGCCCGTCGGGTTCGACGGGGAGACGAACAGCACGACCTTGGTCTTCTCGGTGCGGGCCGCCTCCAGCTGCTCCACGCTGACGCGGTAGCCGGTCGTCTCGTCGGCGACGACCTCGACCGGGACACCGCCGGCCAGCCGGATCGACTCCGGGTACGTCGTCCAGTACGGCGCCGGGACGATGACCTCGTCACCCGGGTCGAGGATCGCGGCGAACGCCTCGTAGATGGCCTGCTTGCCGCCGTTGGTGACGAGGATCTGCGAGGCGTCGACCTCGTAGCCCGAGTCACGCAGCGTCTTCACGGCGATCGCGGCCTTCAGCTCGGGCAGACCGCCGGCCGGCGTGTAGCGGTGGTACTTGGGGTTCTTGCAGGCCTCGATCGCGGCCTCGACGATGTAGTCCGGGGTGGGGAAGTCGGGCTCGCCGGCGCCGAAGCCGATCACCGGACGCCCGGCGGCCTTCAGGGCCTTGGCCTTGGCGTCCACGGCGAGGGTGGCGGACTCGGAGATCGCGCCGATGCGGGCGGAGACCCGGCGCTCGGTGGGAGGGGTTGCAGCGCTCATGGACCTCATCGTTCCAGACCGGAAACGAGCCCGGCACACGGGTTTCACGGACTGAACGACAGGGGGTCAACACCTGAACAACAGTGCGGACAGGTGGGATGGCCTGGGCGATCTTCCGGAGCCGACCCGGCCCGGGGCGCCTGACCTTGGAGGATCCACCGGCGATCTCCGGCCGACCCGCCGGAGATCTTCCGGCCGTCCACCACCCTTCTGCCACCCGTCTTCCATCCGCCAAGCCCCCTACGGGCACTTTCTGTTCGACGACCGGCTCAGGACCACGTACACTCTCACCTCGTTGGCCCACAGCAGCCCGCACACACCAGGTGCACACCGAGCACCCGGTCGTATGCGGTACGTTGGTGGGCAGACAAAGGGTCGTAGCTCAATTGGTAGAGCACTGGTCTCCAAAACCAGCGGTTGGGGGTTCAAGTCCCTCCGGCCCTGCTACACACACCGCCAGGATGTGTGCGCAGGTACGTACAGCAATGCACCGCCGTGCGGCTCAGACCGGGCGCGGCACGGCCACGACCCGGGATCAGGTGAGGACGAATGACGGACGCCGTGGGCTCCCTCGACACGCCTGATGCTCAGGACGAGGCGCCGGAGTCCAAGAGGACCCGCAAGGGCGGCAAGCGCGCCAAGAAGGGCCCGCTGAAGCGCCTTGCGCTCTTCTACCGGCAGATCGTCGCGGAGCTTCGCAAGGTCGTCTGGCCCTCGCGCAACCAGCTGACGACGTACACGACCGTCGTGATCATCTTCGTCGTCATCATGATCGGCCTGGTGACCGTGATTGACTATGGGCTCGACCACGCCGCCAAGTACGTCTTCGGCTGAGCCAAGAGCGAAGGGCGCCGTCACCGGCGCCCCTTTCGCGCGTTCCACCCCTATGTATCCAGGAAGAAGCAGCCACCGTGTCTGACCCGAACGTGAACGACGCCATCGAGCCGGTCGAGTCCGTGGAAGACGAGCTCGACATCGTCGAGGGTGCGGACGAGGACCTGGATGAGGCTGAGGCTGCCGAGGCCGCCGCGGACGAGCCCGCGGAGGAAGCCGCCGTGCACGTCGAGGAGGAGCCCTCCGAGGAGGGCGAGGGGGAGCCCGAGTCCGAGCTCGACCCCGTGGAGAAGCTCCGCGAGGAACTGCGCACCCTGCCCGGTGAGTGGTACGTCATCCACACCTACGCCGGCTACGAGAACCGCGTGAAGACCAACCTGGAGCAGCGCGCCGTCTCGCTGAACGTCGAGGACTACATCTTCCAGGCCGAGGTGCCGCAGGAAGAGGTCGTCCAGATCAAGAACGGCGACCGCAAGACCATCCGCCAGAACAAGCTCCCCGGGTACGTCCTGGTGCGCATGGACCTGACGAACGAGTCCTGGGGCGTCGTCCGCAACACGCCGGGCGTCACCGGCTTCGTCGGCAACGCCTACGACCCGTACCCGCTGACCCTGGACGAGATCGTCAAGATGCTCGCCCCGGAGGCGGAGGAGAAGGCCGCCCGCGAGGCCGCCGAGGCCGAGGGCAAGCCGGCGCCGCAGCGCAAGGTCGAGGTCCAGGTGCTGGACTTCGAGGTTGGCGACTCGGTCACCGTCACCGACGGCCCGTTCGCCACGCTCCAGGCCACGATCAACGAGATCAACGCCGACTCCAAGAAGGTCAAGGGCCTGGTGGAGATCTTCGGCCGGGAGACCCCGGTCGAGCTCTCCTTCGACCAGATCCAGAAGAACTGACCTCTGTGCCGACCGCACCGGTTCGGGCTCGTGCAGGCCAGCGTCCGGAGGGACGTGTCACGCGGGCCGACGGCTTTGCCCATCGGTACCAGGGCACGAAGGCGATTGGCGGCATGGAGCGGTTTTCCGCGCTCTGATCCTGTGCAACCCATGGGATCGCTAAGCCAATCAGAGACGCTGGGCAACTGCCGGCCGGCCTCGCTGCCGGTCGGCACGAGTGCCAAGCGCCGGCTCGACGGCGAGCGCGTGGACATCGTCCACCGTGCCGACGATCCGCAGCGTGTCGCGCTCGCGCACCAGGTGAGTGTCCGCGGGACTCGCTACCAGGCCGGCTTCACCGGCCTCCTGGCGTTGACCTCGCTGTCCGGCGCCGTCGCCTGGACGGTCAAACTGCGTCGCGCGAGGGCCGCCGAACCCCGTATGACCTGATCGATTTCAGAACCTGCACACCGACCCGTTATCGTTGTGCGGTATGCCTCCATCCGGATGATCCGGACCGGACGGCTGAAAAACTCTCACTAAGGACCCGGAGAGAGCATGCCTCCCAAGAAGAAGAAGGTCACGGGGCTCATCAAGCTCCAGATCCAGGCCGGTGCGGCCAACCCGGCTCCGCCGGTCGGCCCCGCGCTGGGTCAGCACGGCGTCAACATCATGGAGTTCTGCAAGGCCTACAACGCCGCGACCGAGTCGCAGCGTGGCTGGGTCATCCCGGTGGAGATCACGGTCTACGAGGACCGTTCCTTCACCTTCGTGACCAAGACCCCGCCGGCCGCCAAGATGATCCTCAAGGCCGCGGGCGTGGAGAAGGGCTCCGGCGAGCCGCACAAGACCAAGGTCGCGAAGATCACCCGCGACCAGGTCCGCGAGATCGCCACCACCAAGATGCCCGACCTCAACGCCAACGACCTGGACGCCGCCGAGAAGATCATCGCCGGCACCGCCCGTTCCATGGGCGTCACGGTCGAGGGCTGAGCCCCAACCTCCCCGAAGCAGAAGTGGCAGGGCCTGCTCGGCCCGGACCACGACTCCTAAGAATCCCCAGGAGCAGTAGTGAGCAAGCGCAGCAAGTCTCTCCGCGCTGCGGACGCCAAGGTCGACCGGGAAAAGCTGTACGCCCCGCTCGAGGCCGTCCGTCTCGCCAAGGAGACCTCCACGACCAAGTTCGACGGCACCGTCGAGGTCGCCTTCCGTCTGGGTGTCGACCCGCGCAAGGCCGACCAGATGGTCCGTGGCACCGTGAACCTTCCGCACGGCACCGGTAAGACCGCCCGGGTCCTGGTCTTCGCGACCGGTGACCGTGCCGAGGCCGCGCGTGCCGCGGGCGCCGACATCGTCGGCGCCGACGAGCTGATCGACGAGGTGTCGAAGGGCCGTCTGGACTTCGACGCCGTCGTCGCCACCCCGGACCTCATGGGCAAGGTCGGCCGCCTCGGCCGCGTCCTCGGCCCGCGTGGTCTGATGCCGAACCCGAAGACCGGCACCGTCACCCCCGACGTGGCCAAGGCCGTCACCGAGATCAAGGGCGGCAAGATCGAGTTCCGCGTCGACAAGCACTCGAACCTGCACTTCATCATCGGCAAGGCGTCCTTCGACGACACCAAGCTGGTGGAGAACTACGGCGCCGCGCTGGAGGAGATCCTCCGTCTGAAGCCGTCCGCCGCCAAGGGTCGCTACATCAAGAAGGCCGCCATCACCACCACGATGGGCCCCGGCATCCCGGTCGACCCGAACCGCACCCGCAACCTCCTCGTCGAGGAGGACCCGGCTGCGGTCTGAGCCCTCAGGCTCACCCCAACCGGTCACGGGCCCCGCACCTTCCGAGGTGCGGGGCCCGTTCCCTTTCCGCTGCCGGGTACGACTGTCAGTGCCCTGGGTTAGCGTTCTTGCACGGGACTCGCATCTCGCACAGGGGGGACGAATGACGAGCACCAGCCTGCGCACCGGCGTGCGCCGCGTGGCCCTCGCGATCGCAGCGGCGACCGCGCTGACCGGCTTGGCTGCCTGCATCTCCACGGACCCCTCCGGCCGCCCCGCCCCGGACGACAGCCCGGCCCGCGACAGCGCAACCGGCGCCGCCCAGGCCCGCCCGACGGCCGAGCTGCGCTCCGCCGAGCGGTCCACCGACCGGGCCGGCTCCGCCCGCGTCGAGTCCACCACGACCATGGGCACGATGATGTCCATGACCGCCGACGGCGTCCTCGGCTGGGGCGACGCCATCACCGGCACCCTGACGATCACCTACACCGGCGGCACGATGGCCGACACGATGCGCCGCCTCGGCAGCACGTCGATGGAGGCCCGCTATCTGCCCGACGCCTACTACGCCCGCATGGGCGACGAGTTCGCCGCGCAGGCGGGCGGCAGGCACTGGCTGAAGTACGCGTACGACGGCCTGGAGCAGCTGGCCGGCAGCTCCGGCGCGTACCTCGAGAAGCAGCTGCGGCAGAGCACCCCCGACGAATCGGTACGGCTGCTGCTGGAATCGGACGACGTGCGCAGGGTCGGCGAGGAACGGATACGTGGCGAGCGCACCACGCACTACTCCGGCACGGTCGACGTCGGCGACGCCGGTGTCACCACGCAGACCGTCGACATATGGGTCAACGACCGGGACCTGCTGGTCAAGAAGGTCGAGAAGGGCCGCACGACGAGCGGCGAGCTCACCCAGACCGCCTACTACAGCGACTACGGCGCCGAGGCCACCGCCGAGGAACCCCCGGCCGCCGACACCCAGGACGTCAAGGACCTGCTGAAGCCCGGGTGAGCCCTTCTGTGGCCCAGGGAATTCGGGGAACCCTCCGGGGCCCCTGGGATAGGCTCCAGCCCTGTTGCTTTGAATCGGTCATGTGTTCCTTGGGGGGAATCGATGGGTCTTTCTGTACGTACGCGGGGCGGGGTGGCGGGAGCCGGGCTCGCGGCACTGGTCCTCGGCGGTGCGGTCGGCTGCGGTACCGAGCAGGCGCCGGCCATGACGCCCGCCGCGGCTGTCGCCAAGGCGGCGGAGAAGACGGAGGACATCACCTCCCTCCGCTACCGGATGAAGGGCGAGGTCCCCGGCGACGGCCGGGTCGAGGCCGAGGCGGCGATGAGCATGAAGCCGCAGGCCATGAGCATGAAGATCACCATGCCCGACGACCCGGAGATGACCGGCCCGGTGGAGATGCGCCTGGTGGGCAAGGCGCTGTACCTCGGCGGCGAGTCGATGGCCGAGGAGATGGACGGCAAGAGCTGGATGAAGATCGACGCCTCCGAGCTGGGTGGCGGGCACAGCCTCGGCTCCGGGGCGAGCGGCCTCGACCAGGCCGACAGGAACCCGGCTGCCGAGTCCGCCTTCCTCACCGGCTCCGACGACGTCGAGGAGGTCGGCACCGAGACGGTCGACGGCGTGGAGACCACCCACTACAAGGGCACGATCACCCTCGACGAGATGCGGGACAGCCTCAAGGACGAGGACAAGAAGACCCGCGAGCTGCGCGAGAAGAGCCTCGAGCAGTACGAGGACATGGGCGTCGACGAGCTGACCATGGACATGTGGGTCGACGGCGACGACCACACCAAGCAGTTCCGTATGCAGGGCGACGCCGACAAGGGCAGGCTCGACATGACGGTGACGTTCCTCGACTACAACGAGCCGGTGACCGTCCAAGCCCCGCCTGCCAAGGAGACGCTCGACCTCGCCGAGATGATGAAGGAACTCGGGGAGAGCTGACCAGCCCGGAGCCGAGCACCGTCGTACGACCGGATTTGCTTGACAGCGATCCGGTCCCGTACTCTTCTGCAGAAGCCAAAGACCGCTGGTCGTTGCCGCGTGCTCGTACGAGGGCGCGGTGGCCGAAGGATCCGCTGAACTGCGGACGACCCGCGTAGGTGACAGTGGAAGTGCTCCCGGACCGGTTCCGTCCGTACGGAATCCGTCTGGTCGAGCTACGCCCCGTGCGCCTGCGCCGGGGCGTTTCGTTTTCCCCAGTCCTCCTTCGGGTCCGCGCGGTCCGAATCACCCGGAAGGAGGCCGAGGCTCTATGGCGAGGCCCGACAAGGCTGCCGCGGTTGCCGAGCTGACGGACAAGTTCCGCAGCTCCAACGCCGCCGTGCTGACCGAGTACCGCGGTCTCACCGTGGCTCAGCTCAAGCAGCTGCGCCGTTCGCTCGGTGAGAACGCCCAGTACGCCGTGGTGAAGAACACGCTGACCAAGATTGCGGCCAACGAGGCCGGGATCACGACGCTGGACGACCAGTTCGCTGGTCCGACGGCTGTCGCCTTCATCACCGGCGACCCGGTGGAGTCGGCGAAGGGTCTTCGTGACTTCGCCAAGGACAACCCGAATCTCGTCATCAAGGGCGGTGTCCTTGAAGGCAAGGCGCTGTCCGCCGACGACATCAAGAAGCTTGCGGACCTCGAGTCTCGCGAGGTTCTGCTCTCCAAGCTGGCCGGTGCCTTCAAGGCGAAGCAGTCCCAGGCTGCCTCCGTCTTCCAGGCGCTGCCGTCGAAGCTCGTCCGCACCGTGGACGCGCTGCGTGCCAAGCAGGACGAGCAGGGCGGTGCCGAGTAACTCGGCTCGCATCCCGGCCACCGCTGCCTGAACGCGGAGGCCGTCGCGGGCCAGACGTACGCCCGCCTCACATGTACATCCGGCACCTGCCGAATTAGTGGAAGGACCGCCATCATGGCGAAGCTCAGCCAGGAAGACCTGCTCGCGCAGTTCGAGGAGATGACCCTCATCGAGCTCTCCGAGTTCGTGAAGGCGTTCGAGGAGAAGTTCGACGTCACCGCCGCCGCGGCCGCCCCGGTCGTCGTCGCCGGTGGTGCCGGTGCCGCCGCCGGCGCCGAGGCCCCGGAGGAGAAGGACGAGTTCGACGTCATCCTCACCGGCGCCGGTGACAAGAAGATCCAGGTCATCAAGGTCGTGCGCGAGCTGACCTCCCTCGGCCTGAAGGAGGCCAAGGACCTGGTGGACGGCGCCCCGAAGCCCGTCCTGGAGAAGGTTGCCAAGGACGCCGCCGACAAGGCCAAGGAGTCCCTCGAGGGCGCCGGCGCCTCCGTCGAGGTCAAGTAAGACCTTTCGGAGTATCTCCGCACCTCTCAGCGCGCCGAGTGCGGCCCAGTAGGGCTGTAACGCGAACGCACCGAAGAGCGATCATCCATCCGGGTGGTCGCTCTTCGGCGTTCAGGGGGCTTGGGTGGCGGCTACCTTGCACGCCCGGACGGGAGGGGTAAGGTGATCTTCGTCCTGCCTCCGAGCGCGCACGTGACGAGCGCAGCACCCGGTTTGAGCCAGGGGGGCCTTGACGAACTGCACGCAGCGCGCAATTCTCAGGACGCGTCGTCACAAGGATCCGAATCCGAGGCATGGATCGACGGCGAAGAGGGCAGTATCAACGTGCGTTGAGGGTGTCGCCTTGTCGCAGGGGTTGAGAACAACGAGGGCAACGAGGGTTCCGAAAACCCGCGCTGGACATCAGTGTGCCGAGTGGCTACACTGACCCTTTGCGCTGCCTGTTAGCTGTCCCCTGCCCGTCACCAGGGGCATGCCCTCGCTCGAGCACCGACGACCGGACCGTCCCTGACCTGGCCATTTGGTCAATCAAGGGAACCTGTCTCTGTGTATCGGTGAGGGGCCGGTACGCGCGTAGTGAGTCCGAGCCCTCGGAAGGACCCCCTCTTGGCCGCCTCGCGCACTGCCTCGACCGCGAATACGAACAACGGCGCCAGCACCGCCCCGCTGCGCATCTCCTTTGCAAAGATCAAGGAGCCTCTCGAGGTTCCCAACCTGCTCGCGCTGCAGACCGAGAGCTTTGACTGGCTGCTCGGGAACATCGCCTGGCAGAGTCGGGTCGAGGAGGCTCTGGAGTCCGGTCAGGACGTCCCCACCAAGTCCGGGCTCGAGGAGATCTTCGAGGAGATCTCCCCGATCGAGGACTTCAGCGGGTCGATGTCGCTGACCTTCCGCGACCACCGCTTCGAGCCGCCGAAGAACTCGATCGACGAGTGCAAGGAGCGTGACTTCACCTACGCGGCTCCGCTCTTCGTCACCGCCGAGTTCACCAACAACGAGACCGGCGAGATCAAGTCCCAGACGGTCTTCATGGGCGACTTCCCGCTCATGACGAACAAGGGCACCTTCGTCATCAACGGCACCGAGCGTGTCGTGGTGTCGCAGCTGGTCCGTTCGCCCGGTGTCTACTTCGACTCCAGCATCGACAAGACGTCCGACAAGGACATCTTCTCCGCCAAGATCATCCCGTCCCGGGGTGCCTGGCTGGAGATGGAGATCGACAAGCGCGACATGGTCGGTGTGCGCATCGACCGTAAGCGCAAGCAGTCCGTTACCGTCCTGCTCAAGGCGCTCGGCTGGACGACCGAGCAGATCCTCGAGGAGTTCGGCGAGTACGAGTCCATGCGCGCCACCCTGGAGAAGGACCACACCCAGGGCCAGGACGACGCGCTGCTCGACATCTACCGCAAGCTGCGCCCGGGCGAGCCCCCCACGCGTGAGGCCGCGCAGACGCTGCTCGAGAACCTCTACTTCAACCCCAAGCGCTACGACCTCGCCAAGGTCGGCCGCTACAAGGTCAACAAGAAGCTGGGCGCCGACGCTCCGCTGGACGCGGGCGTCCTGACCGTCGAGGACATCATCGCGACGATCAAGTACCTGGTGCAGCTGCACGCCGGTGAGACCGAGACGGTCGGCGACAGCGGTCAGACGATCGTCGTCGAGACCGACGACATCGACCACTTCGGCAACCGTCGTCTGCGCAACGTCGGCGAGCTCATCCAGAACCAGGTCCGTACGGGTCTGGCACGTATGGAGCGCGTCGTGCGGGAGCGCATGACCACGCAGGACGTCGAGGCGATCACGCCGCAGACCCTGATCAACATCCGGCCGGTCGTCGCCTCCATCAAGGAGTTCTTCGGCACCAGCCAGCTGTCGCAGTTCATGGACCAGAACAACCCGCTGTCCGGGCTGACGCACAAGCGTCGTCTGTCCGCGCTCGGCCCGGGTGGTCTGTCCCGTGAGCGGGCCGGCTTCGAGGTCCGTGACGTGCACCCGTCCCACTACGGACGCATGTGCCCGATCGAGACCCCTGAAGGCCCGAACATCGGTCTGATCGGTTCGCTCGCCTCGTACGGCCGGGTCAACGCGTTCGGTTTCGTCGAGACCCCGTACCGCAAGGTCGTCGACGGCCAGGTCACCGACGATGTGGACTACCTGACCGCCGACGAGGAGGACCGCTTCGTCATCGCGCAGGCCAACGCGCCGCTGACCGACGAACTCCGGTTCGCCGAGGCCCGCGTGCTGGTCCGCCGCCGTGGCGGCGAGGTCGACTACGTCGCGCCCGACGACGTGGACTACATGGACGTCTCGCCGCGCCAGATGGTGTCGGTCGCGACCGCCATGATCCCGTTCCTCGAGCACGACGACGCCAACCGTGCCCTCATGGGCGCGAACATGATGCGTCAGGCCGTGCCGCTGATTAAGTCCGAGTCCCCGCTCGTCGGCACCGGCATGGAGTACCGCTCCGCGGTCGACGCCGGCGACGTGGTCAAGGCCGAGAAGGCGGGTGTGGTCCAGGAGGTCTCCGCGGACTACATCACCACCGCCAACGACGACGGCACGTACATCACGTACCGCCTGGCCAAGTTCGCCCGCTCCAACCAGGGCACCTCGGTCAACCAGAAGGTCATCGTCAACGAGGGCGACCGAGTCATCGAGGGCCAGGTCCTCGCCGACGGTCCGGCCACCCAGAACGGCGAGATGGCCCTCGGCAAGAACCTGCTCGTGGCGTTCATGCCGTGGGAGGGTCACAACTACGAGGACGCGATCATCCTGTCGCAGCGCCTCGTGCAGGACGACGTCCTCTCCTCGATCCACATCGAGGAGCACGAGGTCGACGCCCGTGACACCAAGCTCGGCCCGGAGGAGATCACCCGGGACATCCCGAACGTCTCCGAGGAGGTCCTCGCCGACCTCGACGAGCGCGGCATCATCCGCATCGGTGCCGAGGTCATCGCCGGTGACATCCTCGTCGGCAAGGTGACCCCGAAGGGTGAGACCGAGCTGACCCCCGAGGAGCGCCTGCTGCGCGCGATCTTCGGTGAGAAGGCCCGTGAGGTCCGTGACACCTCGCTGAAGGTGCCGCACGGCGAGACCGGCAAGGTCATCGGCGTGCGCGTCTTCGACCGCGAGGAGGGCGACGAGCTTCCCCCCGGTGTGAACCAGCTGGTGCGCGTGTACGTCGCGCAGAAGCGCAAGATCACCGACGGTGACAAGCTCGCCGGCCGCCACGGCAACAAGGGCGTCATCTCGAAGATCCTGCCGATCGAGGACATGCCGTTCCTGGAGGACGGCACCCCGGTCGACATCATCCTCAACCCGCTGGGTGTCCCGTCCCGAATGAACCCGGGACAGGTCCTGGAGATCCACCTCGGCTGGCTCGCCAGCCGCGGCTGGGACGTCTCCGGCCTCGCCGACGAGTGGGCCCAGCGCCTGCAGGCCATCGGCGCCGACAGCGTCGAGCCCGGCACCAACGTCGCCACCCCGGTCTTCGACGGTGCGCGTGAGGACGAGCTCGCGGGTCTGCTGCAGCACACCATCCCGAACCGTGACGGCGAGCGCATGGTGCTCCCGTCCGGCAAGGCGCGGCTGTTCGACGGCCGTAGCGGTGAGCCGTTCCCGGACCCGATCTCGGTCGGCTACATGTACATCCTGAAGCTGCACCACCTGGTCGACGACAAGCTGCACGCCCGTTCGACCGGTCCGTACTCGATGATCACCCAGCAGCCGCTGGGTGGTAAGGCCCAGTTCGGTGGCCAGCGGTTCGGCGAGATGGAGGTGTGGGCACTCGAGGCGTACGGCGCCGCCTACGCCCTCCAGGAGCTGCTGACCATCAAGTCCGACGACGTGACCGGTCGCGTGAAGGTCTACGAGGCCATCGTCAAGGGCGAGAACATCCCCGAGCCCGGCATCCCCGAGTCCTTCAAGGTGCTCATCAAGGAGATGCAGTCTCTCTGCCTGAACGTGGAGGTGCTGTCCAGCGACGGTATGTCCATCGAGATGCGAGACACCGACGAGGACGTCTTCCGCGCTGCGGAGGAGCTCGGCATCGACCTGTCCCGGCGTGAGCCGAGCAGCGTCGAAGAGGTCTGACGGGAGTCCGGCCGGGGTGCGCATTGCCCCGGCCGGCCCCAGGACCCCCGTATCAGACCCAATGACTTACGACCCTGAGAGGGATTGACGCATAGTGCTCGACGTCAACTTCTTCGACGAGCTCCGGATCGGCCTGGCCACCGCTGACGACATCCGTCAGTGGAGCCACGGCGAGGTCAAGAAGCCCGAGACCATCAACTACCGCACCCTCAAGCCCGAAAAGGACGGACTCTTCTGCGAGAAGATCTTCGGTCCGACCCGGGACTGGGAGTGCTACTGCGGCAAGTACAAGCGCGTGCGCTTCAAGGGCATCATCTGTGAGCGCTGTGGCGTCGAGGTCACGCGCGCCAAGGTGCGCCGTGAGCGGATGGGCCACATCGAGCTGGCCGCCCCCGTCACGCACATCTGGTACTTCAAGGGCGTTCCGTCGCGGCTGGGCTACCTGCTCGACCTCGCCCCGAAGGACCTGGAGAAGGTCATCTACTTCGCGGCGTACATGATCACGTACGTCGACGAGGAGCGCCGCACCCGCGACCTGCCCTCGCTGGAGGCCCATGTCTCCGTCGAGCGCCAGCAGATCGAGCAGCGCCGCGACGCCGACCTGGAGACCCGCGCCAAGAAGCTCGAGGCCGACCTGGCCGAGCTGGAGGCCGAGGGTGCCAAGGCCGATGTGCGCCGCAAGGTGCGCGAGGGTGCCGAGCGTGAGATGAAGCAGCTGCGCGACCGTGCGCAGCGCGAGATCGACCGCCTCGACGAGGTGTGGAACCGGTTCAAGAACCTCAAGGTCCAGGACCTCGAGGGCGACGAGCTGCTCTACCGCGAGCTGCGTGACCGCTTCGGCACGTACTTCGACGGTTCGATGGGTGCCGCGGCGCTGCAGAAGCGCCTGGAGTCCTTCGACCTGGACGAGGAGGCCGAGCGCCTCCGCGAGATCATCCGCACCGGCAAGGGCCAGAAGAAGACCCGCGCCCTGAAGCGGCTGAAGGTCGTGTCCGCGTTCCTGCAGACCTCCAACAGCCCCAAGGGCATGGTCCTGGACTGCGTCCCGGTCATCCCGCCGGACCTCCGCCCGATGGTGCAGCTGGACGGTGGCCGCTTCGCGACCTCCGACCTGAACGACCTGTACCGCCGTGTGATCAACCGGAACAACCGACTGAAGCGGCTTCTCGACCTCGGCGCGCCCGAGATCATCGTGAACAACGAGAAGCGCATGCTCCAGGAGGCCGTCGACGCGCTGTTCGACAACGGCCGCCGCGGCCGTCCGGTCACCGGTCCGGGCAACCGCCCGCTGAAGTCCCTCAGCGACATGCTGAAGGGCAAGCAGGGTCGCTTCCGTCAGAACCTGCTCGGTAAGCGTGTGGACTACTCCGCGCGTTCCGTGATCGTCGTCGGTCCGCAGCTGAAGCTGCACCAGTGCGGTCTGCCGAAGGCGATGGCGCTGGAGCTCTTCAAGCCGTTCGTGATGAAGCGCCTGGTCGACCTGAACCACGCGCAGAACATCAAGAGCGCCAAGCGCATGGTCGAGCGCGGCCGCACGGTCGTGTACGACGTGCTGGAAGAGGTCATCGCGGAGCACCCGGTTCTGCTGAACCGTGCGCCCACGCTGCACCGCCTCGGCATCCAGGCCTTCGAGCCGCAGCTGGTCGAGGGCAAGGCCATCCAGATCCACCCGCTCGTCTGCACCGCGTTCAACGCGGACTTCGACGGTGACCAGATGGCCGTGCACCTGCCGCTGTCCGCGGAGGCGCAGGCCGAGGCCCGCATCCTGATGCTGTCCTCGAACAACATCCTCAAGCCCGCCGACGGCCGTCCGGTGACGATGCCGACCCAGGACATGGTGCTGGGTCTGTACTTCCTCACCACGGACTCCGAGGGCCGCGACATCAAGGGCGCCGACCGTCCGTTCTCCTCGGTCGCCGAGGCGATCATGGCGTTCGACGCCGGCGAGCTGTCGCTGCAGGCGCCGGTCGACATCCGCTTCCCGGTGGGCACCATCCCGCCGCGTGGCTGGGAGCCGCCGGTGCGCGAGGAGGGCGAGCCGGAGTGGCAGCAGGGTGACAGCTTCACGCTGAAGACCACGCTGGGCCGTGCGCTCTTCAACGAACTGCTGCCCGAGGACTACCCGTTCGTCGACTACGAGGTCGGCAAGAAGCAGCTCTCCCAGATCGTCAACGACCTGGCCGAGCGCTACCCGAAGGTCATCGTGGCGGCGACGCTCGACAACCTGAAGGCGGCCGGCTTCTTCTGGGCCACCCGTTCCGGCGTCACCGTCGCCATCTCCGACGTCGTCGTCCCCGAGGCGAAGAAGGAGATCGTCAAGGGCTACGAGGCGCAGGACGAGAAGGTCCAGAAGCAGTACGAGCGCGGTCTGATCACCAAGGACGAGCGCACGCAGGAACTCATCGCGATCTGGACCAAGGCGACCAACGAGGTCGCCGAGGCGATGAACGAGAACTTCCCGAAGACCAACCCGATCTTCATGATGGTGAGCTCGGGTGCACGAGGCAACATGATGCAGATGCGTCAGATTGCCGGTATGCGTGGTCTGGTGTCGAACGCGAAGAACGAGACGATTCCGCGTCCGATCAAGGCGTCGTTCCGTGAGGGTCTGTCCGTGCTGGAGTACTTCATCTCCACGCACGGTGCCCGTAAGGGTCTGGCGGACACCGCCCTGCGTACCGCCGACTCGGGTTACCTCACCCGTCGTCTGGTGGACGTCTCGCAGGACGTCATCATCCGCGAGGAGGACTGCGGCACCGACCGTGGTCTGCGTCTGTCGATCGCCGAGCGCGGTGCCGACGGTTCGCTGATCAAGGCGGAGGACGTCGAGACGTCCGTGTACGCGCGCTGCCTCGCCGAGGACATCGTGGTGGACGGCAAGGTGCTGGCCCCGGCCGGTACCGACCTGGGCGACGTGCTCATCGACGAGCTGATCCGGCACGGCGTCTCCGAGGTCAAGACCCGTTCGATCCTGACCTGCGAGTCGCACGTCGGCACCTGCGCCATGTGCTACGGCCGCTCGCTGGCCACCGGCAAGCTGGTCGACATCGGTGAGGCGGTCGGCATCATCGCCGCCCAGTCCATCGGTGAGCCCGGTACCCAGCTGACGATGCGTACCTTCCACACCGGTGGTGTGGCCGGTGACGACATCACCCAGGGTCTGCCCCGTGTCGTCGAGCTCTTCGAGGCCCGTACCCCGAAGGGTGTCGCCCCGATCTCCGAGGCCACCGGCCGCGTGCGGATCGAGGAGACCGAGAAGACCAAGAAGATCGTCGTCACCCCGGACGACGGCAGCGACGAGACGGCGTACCCGATCTCGAAGCGTGCCCGACTCCTGGTCAGCGAGGGCGAGCACGTCGAGGTGGGCCAGAAGCTCACCGTGGGTGCCACCAACCCGCACGACGTGCTGCGCATCCTGGGCCAGCGTGCCGTCCAGGTCCACCTGGTCGGCGAGGTCCAGCGGGTGTACAACTCGCAGGGTGTGTCGATCCACGACAAGCACATCGAGATCATCATCCGGCAGATGCTGCGCCGTGTGACGATCATCGAGTCCGGCGACGCCGAGCTGCTGCCCGGCGAGCTGGTCGAGCGCTCGAAGTTCGAGACCGAGAACCGTCGTGTGGTCCAGGAGGGCGGTCACCCGGCCTCCGGTCGTCCGCAGCTGATGGGTATCACCAAGGCCTCGCTGGCGACCGAGTCGTGGCTGTCGGCGGCGTCCTTCCAGGAGACGACCAGGGTCCTCACGGACGCGGCGATCAACGCCAAGTCCGACTCCCTGATCGGCCTCAAGGAGAACGTCATCATCGGTAAGCTCATCCCGGCCGGTACGGGCCTGTCCCGCTACCGCAACATCCGGGTCGAGCCGACCGAGGAGGCCAAGGCCGCGATGTACTCGGCCGTCGGCTACGACGACATCGACTACTCGCCGTTCGGCACCGGCTCCGGCCAGGCCGTACCGCTGGAGGACTACGACTACGGTCCGTACAACCAGTAAGCGAGCGTCCGCTTGACGCACTGAAGGGCGGTCTCCCCGTTACGCGGGAGGCCGCCCTTCGGCGCATCATGGAGGAGACCCCCGCCGTCCCGGGAGGTGGTTGGTGGTGTCGTACCCCGCATGGCAACCCTGGGGGCAGCCCAGCACCCCGTCGATGCTCGCCTCGCACGCCGACCGTGAGCGCGCCGTGGATGTGCTCAGAGCCGGCTACGGGGAGGGGCGGCTGGAGCATGCCGAGTTCGAGAAGCGGGTTGCGCGGGCGTATGCGGCCCGTACGGTGGGGGAGCTGGCGCTGCTGGTCGCCGACCTGCCGCAGGGGCCCGTACCGCATCTCACGGCCGGCTCGCCCGTGCCCCGGACGTTCGCGCCCGTGCCGACGGCGCGGACGAACATGAAGGCGGTCGGGTCCGCGATCTGCGGGGCCCTGTGTCTGGTGACCGTAGGTCTCACCGGTATCCCCGCGGTGATTCTGGGGCACTCGGCACGGGCCGAGATCCGGCGCACCGGGGAGGGCGGCGACTGGCTGGCGCTGACCGGTCTGGTGTTCGGCTGGCTGTCCACGGCGGGCTGGGCGCTCGTCCTGGCCGTGGTGCTGGCGGTGACGCTCGCCGCGTGGTGACACAGCCGGACGACGTCCGACCGAAGATCATGAGAGGGTGCCCGGAGATGCGGGAGTCGTCGATTCGAAGATCACCGAGGGTACCGGGGCTTGACATACCTCGCATGGCGAGGTGGGTGACGCCCATTTGTTTTGACCACAGCGAATGAGGTAGGTACGCTCAGACCTTGTGCCTGGGGTGTGCCCTGGCTCTCGTGCGTGCCTTCAGACCGCACCGGGGGCCGAGACCGGCCACCGTAATCTGCGCCTCTTTCTGCCTAGCGGCGGGAGTGCCGCGGGATTCGACACACCCGACCGCGTGGGTCGGCGACGTTCCAGGTTAGCTGTACCCATCGGCACACAGAAACCGGAGAAGTAGTGCCTACGATCCAGCAGCTGGTCCGTAAGGGCCGGCAGGACAAGGTCGAGAAGAACAAGACGCCCGCACTCGAGGGTTCCCCTCAGCGTCGCGGTGTCTGCACGCGTGTGTTCACGACCACCCCGAAGAAGCCGAACTCGGCCCTGCGTAAGGTCGCGCGTGTGCGTCTGACCAGCGGGATCGAGGTCACCGCTTACATTCCGGGTGAGGGACACAACCTGCAGGAGCACTCCATCGTGCTCGTGCGTGGTGGCCGTGTGAAGGACCTGCCGGGTGTTCGCTACAAGATCATCCGCGGTTCGCTCGACACCCAGGGTGTCAAGAACCGCAAGCAGGCCCGCAGCCGCTACGGCGCCAAGAAGGAGAAGTAAGAATGCCTCGTAAGGGCCCCGCCCCGAAGCGCCCGGTCATCATCGACCCGGTCTACGGCTCCCCTCTGGTGACCTCCCTGATCAACAAGGTGCTGCTGAACGGAAAGCGCTCGACTGCCGAGCGCATCGTTTACGGCGCCATGGAGGGCCTGCGCGAGAAGACCGGCAACGACCCGGTCATCACGCTCAAGCGCGCTCTCGAGAACATCAAGCCGACCCTCGAGGTCAAGTCCCGCCGTGTCGGTGGCGCCACCTACCAGGTCCCGGTCGAGGTCAAGCCCGGCCGTGCCAACACCCTGGCGCTGCGCTGGCTGGTCGGTTACTCCCGCGCCCGTCGCGAGAAGACCATGACCGAGCGTCTGCTCAACGAACTCCTCGACGCCAGCAACGGCCTCGGTGCCGCTGTGAAGAAGCGCGAGGACACGCACAAGATGGCCGAGTCCAACAAGGCCTTCGCGCACTACCGCTGGTAGTCGCTACCCACATCGAGACCGAGAGAAGACTGAAGCCTTATGGCTACCACTTCACTTGACCTGGCCAAGGTCCGCAACATCGGGATCATGGCCCACATCGACGCGGGCAAGACGACCACCACCGAGCGGATCCTGTTCTACACCGGTGTGTCTTACAAGATCGGTGAGGTCCACGACGGCGCTGCCACCATGGACTGGATGGAGCAGGAGCAGGAGCGTGGCATCACGATCACCTCCGCTGCCACCACCTGCCACTGGCCGCTGGAGAACGTCGACCACACCATCAACATCATCGACACGCCGGGCCACGTCGACTTCACCGTCGAGGTGGAGCGATCCCTGCGCGTGCTCGACGGTGCCGTGACGGTGTTCGACGGCGTCGCCGGTGTCGAGCCCCAGTCCGAGACGGTGTGGCGTCAGGCGGACCGCTACGGCGTTCCGCGTATCTGCTTCGTCAACAAGCTCGACCGCACCGGTGCCGAGTTCCACCGCTGCGTCGACATGATCACCGACCGCCTGGGTGCGCAGCCGCTGGTCATGCAGCTGCCGATCGGTGCGGAGGCGGACTTCAAGGGCGTCGTCGACCTCGTGACGATGAAGGCCCTGGTCTGGTCGGCCGAGGCCACCAAGGGCGAGATGTACGACACCGTCGACATCCCGGCCACGCACACCGAGGCCGCCGAGGAGTGGCGCGGCAAGCTGCTCGAGGCCGTCGCGGAGAACGACGAGGAGCTGATGGAGCTGTACCTGGAGGGCGAGGAGCCCTCCGTGGAGCAGCTGTACGCGGCGATCCGTCGTATCACCATCGCGTCCGGCAAGGGCGAGGGCACCACGGTCACCCCGGTGTTCTGCGGCACCGCGTTCAAGAACAAGGGCGTTCAGCCCCTGCTCGACGCGGTCGTGCGCTACCTGCCGTCCCCGGTCGACATCGAGGCCATCGAGGGCCACGACGTCAAGGACCCGGAGACGGTCGTCACGCGCAAGCCGTCCGACGACGAGCCGCTCGCGGCGCTGGCGTTCAAGATCATGAGCGACCCGCACCTCGGCAAGCTCACCTTCGTCCGCGTGTACTCCGGCCGCCTGGAGTCCGGCACCGCCGTGCTGAACTCCGTCAAGGGCCGCAAGGAGCGCATCGGCAAGATCTACCGCATGCACGCCAACAAGCGTGAGGAGATCGAGTCGGTGGGCGCCGGCGACATCGTCGCCGTCATGGGCCTGAAGCAGACCACCACCGGTGAGACGCTGAGCGACGAGAAGCAGCCGGTGATCCTGGAGTCCATGGACTTCCCGGCGCCGGTGATCCAGGTCGCCATCGAGCCCAAGTCCAAGGGCGACCAGGAGAAGCTGGGTGTCGCCATCCAGCGCCTGGCCGAGGAGGACCCGTCCTTCCAGGTCCACTCGGACGAGGAGACCGGCCAGACCATCATCGGAGGCATGGGCGAGCTGCACCTCGAGGTGCTGGTCGACCGTATGCGCCGTGAGTTCAAGGTCGAGGCCAACGTCGGCAAGCCGCAGGTCGCGTACCGCGAGACGATCCGCAAGTCGGTCGAGAAGGTCGAGTACACCCACAAGAAGCAGACGGGTGGCACCGGCCAGTTCGCTCGCGTCATCATCGCGATCGAGCCGATCGAGGGCGGCGACGCCTCGTACGAGTTCGTCAACAAGGTGACCGGTGGCCGCGTCCCGAAGGAGTACATCCCCTCGGTCGACGCCGGTTCGCAGGAGGCCATGCAGTTCGGCATCCTCGCCGGTTACGAGATGACCGGTGTGCGCGTCACGCTGCTCGACGGTGCCTACCACGAGGTCGACTCCTCCGAGCTCGCGTTCAAGATCGCCGGTTCGCAGGCCTTCAAGGAGGCCGCGCGCAAGGCCAGCCCTGTGCTGCTCGAGCCGATGATGGCCGTCGAGGTCACCACGCCCGAGGACTACATGGGTGACGTCATCGGCGACATCAACTCCCGCCGTGGCCAGATCCAGGCCATGGAGGAGCGGGCCGGTGCCCGCGTCGTGAAGGGCCTCGTGCCCCTGTCGGAGATGTTCGGCTACGTCGGAGACCTCCGTAGCAAGACGTCGGGTCGCGCAAGCTACTCGATGCAGTTCGACTCCTACGCCGAGGTTCCGCGGAACGTCGCCGAGGAGATCATCGCGAAGGCCAAGGGCGAGTAACGCACCGCGTTCACACGCCGTAGGCTTGACTCCGGAGCCTCACGGGGCATTCCCCCGCATTCTCGGGTGAATGTCCCGGGGCCCGGGATTTAACAGCAAAGATCACCTGGCGCCGATGAAGTAAGGCGTACAGAACCACTCCACAGGAGGACCCCAGTGGCGAAGGCGAAGTTCGAGCGGACTAAGCCGCACGTCAACATCGGCACCATCGGTCACATCGACCACGGTAAGACCACCCTCACGGCGGCCATTACCAAGGTGCTGCACGACGCGTACCCGGACCTGAACGAGGCCACCCCGTTCGACAACATCGACAAGGCGCCGGAAGAGCGTCAGCGCGGTATCACCATCTCCATCGCGCACGTCGAGTACCAGACCGAGGCGCGTCACTACGCGCACGTCGACTGCCCGGGTCACGCGGACTACATCAAGAACATGATCACGGGTGCGGCGCAGATGGACGGCGCCATCCTCGTGGTCGCCGCCACCGACGGCCCGATGCCGCAGACCAAGGAGCACGTGCTCCTGGCCCGCCAGGTCGGCGTTCCGTACATCGTCGTCGCCCTGAACAAGGCCGACATGGTGGACGACGAGGAGATCATGGAGCTCGTCGAGCTCGAGGTCCGTGAGCTCCTCTCCGAGTACGAGTTCCCGGGCGACGACCTGCCGGTCGTCCGCGTCTCCGCGCTCAAGGCCCTCGAGGGCGAGAAGGAGTGGGTCGACTCCGTTCTCAGCCTGATGAGCGCCGTCGACGAGTCCATCCCGCAGCCGGAGCGCGAGGTCGACAAGCCGTTCCTGATGCCGATCGAGGACGTCTTCACGATCACCGGTCGCGGTACGGTCGTCACCGGCCGTATCGAGCGTGGTGTCCTCAAGGTCAACGAGACCGTCGACATCATCGGCATCAAGACGGAGAAGACCACCACCACGGTCACCGGCATCGAGATGTTCCGCAAGCTGCTCGACGAGGGCCAGGCCGGTGAGAACGTCGGTCTGCTGCTCCGCGGCATCAAGCGCGAGGACGTCGAGCGCGGCCAGTGCATCATCAAGCCGGGCTCTGTCACCCCGCACACCGAGTTCGAGGCCCAGGCCTACATCCTGTCGAAGGACGAGGGTGGCCGCCACACCCCGTTCTTCAACAACTACCGCCCGCAGTTCTACTTCCGTACGACTGACGTGACCGGTGTCGTGCACCTCCCCGAGGGCACCGAGATGGTCATGCCGGGCGACAACACCGAGATGAAGGTCGAGCTCATCCAGCCGGTCGCCATGGAAGAGGGCCTGAAGTTCGCCATCCGTGAGGGTGGCCGGACCGTGGGCGCCGGCCAGGTCACCAAGATCGTCAAGTAAGTTCCGCTTGCTTGAGGGTCGCCTGACCTGAAAAGGCCTGAAGGGGCCCGTACGACTTCGGTCGTACGGGCCCCTTTGCTGTTGTGCTGGATGGCCTCTCGAACATTCGGAGGGTTGTGCTGGCGGTGGGTGAAACCTAATCGAATCTTGTGCGGCGGATTGGCGAGAGTTCCGGCAACTCCCGGTGGGCGCGGGGGGATTGTTCTTTTCTGTCCCGGTGGGGCGGAAGGCGCGGCCGTAGCGTGAACCGTGGTCCAGTGGCCGTCGGGCCCCGAGTCTCTCCCGAGGATGGCTAGGTCTCTTGATGCAGGGTGTGCGCAGCGGATTGTCGATACCGATGCCGGTCGCGGTGGCCGAACGCCCGCCAGAGCCACTTCGTACGCCGAACATCGACACGTCGTCCCGCTCCTCCCGGCAGCGCCCGCGGCTGTACGTCATCGACGGCATCCGTCTGGCCGCCGCCCTGATGGTCGTCCTGCACCACTTCGTCGGTACGCGCCGGGCCAATGAGCCGGGCAACATCATCTGGGACCGGTCGGTGTCGGACATCATGCCGACGGTGTTCCGCGTCGCCTCCTTCGGCTGGATCGGCGTCGAGATCTTCTTCGTGATCAGCGGCTTCGTGATCTGTATGTCGTGCTGGGGCCGTACGCCGAAGGACTTCTTCGTGTCGCGGGTGATCCGCCTCTACCCCGCGTACTGGTTCGCCGTCTTCTTCACGACCGCGGTGCTGGTGCTGCTGCCGAGGGTGATGGAGCGGTTGCCGCTGCGGGAGGTCCTGTTCAACCTGACGATGCTGCAGGCGGGTTCCGACGTCCCGAACGTCGACCCGGTGTACTGGACCCTCTGGTCGGAGCTCCGCTTCTACCTGCTGTTCCTCGTCGTCGTGGCCATGGGCCTGACATACCGCCGGGTCGTCGTCTTCTGCTGCATCTGGGGTGCGGCGGCGATGCTCGCGCCGATCTCCAAGTTCCCGCTGATGGTGCTGGTCGCCGACCCGAGCGCCGCCTGGTACTTCATCGCCGGCCTCGCGCTCTACCTCATGTACCGCTTCGGCCAGGACCTCCTGCTGTGGGGCATCCTCGCGATGGCCTGGCTCATGGGCCAGCTGGAGCTGGGGGAGCGGGTGGCGTACGAGCAGGTGAGCAGCTGGCGCGGCGCGGTCGTCATCTTCACGGTCTTCATGCTGGTGATGGTGGCCGTCGCGCTCGGCTACACGGATCGCATCCGGTGGAAGTGGCTGGTGACGGCGGGCTACCTGACGTACCCCCTCTACCTCACCCACTACGTCGCCGGTGCGGTGCTCATCAACCGCCTGCGGGACACGATGGATCCCCGGCTCCTGGTCGCGGTGCTGATCGCCGGGTTCCTGGTGCTGAGCTGGCTGGTGCACCGGTTTGTGGAGCGGCCGGTGGCGCGGATGCTGAAGCGAGGGCTGGACTCGTCCTTCGTGCGGCTGCGGGGCTTCCAGCGGGCGGCGTAGTCGGTCGTACTCCGTGCGTGAAGCGTAGTTCGGCCCAGACCGTCTTGCGCGGGGTCGGGCCCTCGGCCACTCCCCAGCGGTCGGCGAGCGTGTCGACGAGGAGGAGGCCGCGGCCGGACTCGCCGTCGGACGTGGCTCGTCGGGGCAGACGGTCACCGCGGGTGTCGGTGACCTCGATGCGGAGGGTGTCGCCGACGACGTAGAGCGTGAGCCGGAAGTCCCGTCCCGGTACACGCCCGTGCGTCACGGCGTTCGCCGCCAGTTCGGCCACGATGTGGCTCGGTGCGTCCAACGGGAGCCCCCAGGAGCGCAGTTGCTCGACGGCCAACAGGCGCGCCAGGCGGGCCGCGCGGCGGGTCGGGGACAGCGAGACGCTGAAGTTGCGGATGGGGCAGTCGAGTTGGGCGTCGGCCTCGGCGGTTTCTTGATTCACGTCACTCAGCGTGCCGACCTTCGCCTACCGTGAACAGTGACTGCGCCGTTGCGTACGGTGACTGTCCGGCGGTTGTCCGGTGGTGTCCGGGCTGTCGGGGCGGCCCGTACGGGTAGGGGCGTGGCGGTACGACGCGGTACGACGGAGGGGCGCCGGCATGACGGTGGAAGCGGACGCGGGGCGGCTCAAGACCGAGGCGGACGAGCCGGGTTGGGAGGTGGACCCCGACGATGACTGGGGGGTCGCGGTCGTCGCGACCGTCGGGCGGCAGTTGAAGCTGCGGCGGGAAGCGGTGGGGATGCGGGCCGCCGAGTTCGGGAAGGCGGTGGGGTACGGCGAGGACATGGTCTACAAGATCGAGAGCGGGAAGCGGATTCCCCGGCCTGAGTATCTGGACAAGGCGGATGAGCTGTTGGGGGCGGATGGGTTGCTCGCCGCGATGAAGGAGGACGTGAAGAAGGTTCGGTATCCGAAGAAGGTGCGGGACCTGGCGCAGCTGGAGGCAAAGGCGGTCGAGCTTCAGCTCTACGACCCTCTGAACGTCCACGGGCTGCTGCAGACGCCGGAGTACGCCCGCGGGCTGCTCCTGATGCGGCGCCCCGCGTACACGGAGGACGAGGTCGAGCGGTTCATCGCAGCGCGCGTGGCACGCAAGGCCGTCTTCGAACGGGACCCGGTGCCCGAACTCAGCTTCGTCCTGGAGGAGTGGACGCTTCGGCGTCCGCTCGGCGGAATGGCTGCGTTGCGCCGCCAGCTGGAACATCTGCTGGAGATGGGGGAGTTGCGGAACGTCGAGCTGCAGGTGATGCCGATGGATCGCGAGGAGCACGCGGGCGTGGACGGCGGCATTGATGTGCTGAAGTTCGCCGACGGCTCGGCTGTGGGACGTTCGCCGGTACTGGCCAACGGCCGGCCGGTCTCCGAGCCGAGGCACCTCCGTATCCTTGAACTGCGGTATGGCATCATCCGGGCTCAGGCTCTCACCCCACGTGAGTCGAGGGCCTTCATCGAGCAACTGCTGGGGGAAACATGATCCGCAACGCCTCGGCCGGGGACACCTCCGAGCTGGCGTGGTTCAAGAGCAGCTACAGCAGCGGCAGCGAAGGCGACTCCTGTGTCGAGGTCGCCCCCACCTCCGGCACCATCCACGTCCGCGACTCCAAGCACACCGTCGGCCCTCTTCTCGCGCTCACGCCGGAGGCCTGGTCGGCCTTCGTGACGTACGCCTCGGAAAGCTGACGTCTTTTCGTCTCCCGTGCAACGCTTCACCCTCCTCGGTGGTCTTCTCTGCGTCGACCGCCCATGGGAGGAAGCCTCGTGCGCACACGCACCCTGCTCACGTCTGCTGTCATGCTCGCCTCAGGGCTCACCCCGCTCGTCGCGGGTGGAGCCCAGGCAGCCGTCGGCACTCCGGGCGACATCAACAAGGACGGTTACCGCGATGTCGTCGTCTCGGCGCCGGACGCCAAGGTCTCCGGTCACGCCAAGGCCGGTGCCGTGGTCATCATGTACGGCGCGGCACGCGGCATCGACACCTCCAGACGCACCGTCCTGACGCAGAACTCCCCTGGCATTCCCGGCGGTGCCGAGGCGGGTGACCGCTTCGGTGCCGCCGTCGTCGTGCAGGACCTGAACGCCGACGGGTACAGCGACCTGGTCGTGGGCGCCCCGGGCGAGGAGGTCTCCGGAGACGTGGGCGGCGGGTCGGTCACGGTCGTGTGGGGCACCGCGTCCGGTCCCACGAAGGCGAAGACGGTCGCCGACCCCTGGCCGTCCTCCCACGACGCCTACGGCAGAACGCTGGCGGTGGGCACCTACAACTCCCTCAACCCCGTCAACGACGGCAAGCTGTCGATCGCCATCGGCGCCAACGACGGTGAGGTGACGTTCATGCCTGCCAACCTTTCGGCGCAGTCCAACACCTCCGGCATCGGTACCGACTTCAACCCGGGCCATGGCATCGTCGCCCTGACCGCGGTCGACCTGCCCAACACCGACGACGACCGGCTCATGATCCACGGTCGTGGCGTCTGGGACGGAGGGTGGGGCTACGACGGCCACGGCGACGACCCCGGTACCCGGCTCGTCTCTCCCGGGGGCTTCGAGACGTACGTGCTGCCTCCCGGCACCGTCTCCGCCGTCGGCAACCTGGACGGCAACGGCTCACCGGACCTCGTCGTGGGCAACCCCGAGGACCCCGCCCAGAGCCCGGAAACCTCGCTCGGCGGCCGGGTCACCGTCTACTACGACGCCGCATACGGCGGCTCCCCGAGCCGCATCCAGACCATCAGCCAGGACACCCCTGGCGTCCCCGGCGCCGGTGAGGCAAGCGATCGCTTCGGCGCCTCGGTCGCGATCGGCGACACCGACAAGGACGGCCGGGCCGACCTGGTGATCGGCTCCCCGGGCGAGGACGGCAACACCGGCGCCGTCACGGTCGTACGGGGCACCACCGGCACCCTCGACAGTGCCCACGCCCGCACCTGGACGCAGAACAGCCCCGGCGTTCCGGGCAGTTCGGAAAAGGGCGACGCCTTCGGCACGGCTGTGCGGATCGTCGACACCAACAAGGACGGCTACGCGGACCTGCTGATCGGCGCTCCCGGCGAGAACGGCGGCGCGGGCTCGCTGTGGGCGCTCCGTGGCTCGGCAGCGTCCGTCACGGCGTCGGGCGCCGTCAGCGTCAGCACGGGCGGCGCGGGACTCGGGTCGGCCGGTGCCGCTCGCCTCGGAGGCGTGGTGACCGGCCCGTGACCCGACTCCCCTTCCGCGCCGTCCCGTCACCCGCCCGAACCGGAGCCACCATGTCGCCCCGTCCCACCCGCACCTCCCGCCTGCTGGCCACCGCGGTCGCGGTGAGCGCCGCCGCGGCACTCACCGCCGTAGCCCTGCCCGCCCAGCCCGCAGCGGCGGCCACCCCCTACCGCGGCGCCAACAACGCCACCGTCCAGGACGACTTCAACGGCGACGGCTACCACGATCTGGCCGTCGGTGCGCCCGGTGCCGCCAACGGCTCGGTCGACGCGGCCGGCGCGGTCGTCGTGCTGTACGGCTCCGCGAGCGGTGTCACCGCCTCCCGGCGCACGGTCATCACCCAGGCGACGAGCGGCATCCCGGGCTCCCCCGAGGAGTGGGACCGGTTCGGGACGGCCGTCACTTCCGCCGATCTGGACCGTGACGGCTACGCCGACCTGCTCGTCGGCACCCCCGGGGAGTCGGCGGGCACCATGGGGGGAACCGGCTCGCTCACCGTGGTGTGGGGCGGCTCCGCCGGCCTGAAGGGCGGCGCCTCGGTCCCGACGCCGACCGGCCTGGACGAGGGCTGCAACTTCGCGGCCGGCATCGCCGCGGGCGACGTCACCGGCGACGGAGCCCCCGACCTCGGTGTCACCGGCCAGTGCGGCGCCACCACGTACACGGGCCCCTTCACCCGTACCGGCTCCCCGGCTCGCCGGGCCTTCGTGAACGACCTCGGTACCAACCGCGGGGTGGTCATCGGTGACGTCGACGGGGACGGCAAGGCGGAGAGGTTCTGGCTGCCAGGCCCCACCAACGGGGACGTCAGCGGTCCCGTGCACCTGGAGAACGAGAACGGCTCGTACACCGAACTGCCGCTCGCCGACGGCCTGTCCGGGCAGATCGGCGACGTCAACGGCGACGGATACGGAGACCTGGTCACCGGCAACCCCTACGACGCGTCGCTGATGTCCGGCGCCACTCCCGCGCACCGGGGCGGCGAGATCCAGGTCCTCTACGGCAGTGCGCAGGGCATCACCGTCGACCAGAAGCCCCGCGTGTTCCACCAGGGCATCGCCGGAGTGCCGGGCGGCGGCGAGGACGGCGACCTGTTCGGCTTCTCCCTCAGCGTCGGCGACACCAACGGCGACAAGTACGCGGACGTCCTGGTCGGAGCCCACGGGGAGGCCGTGGGCTCCGCCGGCTACGCGGGCACAGCGACCCTGCTGCGCGGATCGGCCACCGGTCTGACCGCGACCGGCGCCAAGTCCTACTCGCAGGACACCGCCGGGGTGCCCGGCACCGCCGAGAAGGGCGACATGTTCGCCGCGTCCACGCAGCTGATCGACCTGAACAAGGACGGCCGCGCCGAAGCCGTCGCCGGCACGCCCGGCGAGAACTCCGACGGACTGGTGTGGATCGCCCGCGGCGCCACGACCGGCCCGGTCACCAGCGGCTCGACAACCATCAGCGGCACCGGTGCCGGCCTGGCCCGTCGCTACTCCGAGATCGACTTCGGGGAGGAACTGGCCGGCGCCCGCTCGTCGCTCTAGGACCTTGCAATGGGACGATGTCGGCGCAGATGATCGAGCGAACGGGGAGGCCGGCGTCATGGCCCGCTACATGGAGACGCTGACCGTCGAGCGGGGCGGTTTCCGGATCAAGGTGCCGGAGTCGTGGTGGGAGTTCGACGTACGGCCGGAGTCGCGGGACGACTCGATCCGGCGGATGGTGAACGAGCGGGTGGAACAGCACCCGGAGCTGGCCAAGTACCGGGACACGTACATGACCTTCCTGCGGAAGGCGGCCACGGACGCCTGGAAGTCGGGTGCGCTGTACTGCGGTTGCATGGCGGAGAGCTTCGGCGGCGAGACGCCGATCATCGGCTCGGTGACGGTGTCACTGGTGGGCGGTTTGTCTCAGTCCCAGTCGTAGTCCTCGCCGGCAGGGAACCTCACGTCCGTGCACCCACGCCGCTCGGTGATGTCGTCGACGTACGCCCGGAAGACTTCCTGCATCCGGTCGCCGATGACGCCGTCGTACGTGTAGCTGGTGGTGAGGGTGTACATCGCCGGCTGGCCCTCGCAGGTCGAGGAGGCCCACAGGATCCCGCCGCCCTCGTGGCCCCCCCGCGGTTCCGGGCTTGAGGTAGCGGTCGCCGTCCAGGATGTCGTCGTAGCCGACCGAGGCGGTGTCCGGACCGAAGTACGAAACCGCCCGTATCCACCAGGGCGAGTGCGTCAGCGCGCTGTCGCCGTACTTCTGTGCATCTTCCGGACCGCTCCACCGCACCGTGTGGACCCGGTCGGGGCTCATGGCCAGCAGGCAGGGTTCCTCCGCGCTGCGGGGCGTGGTGGGGACCTCCAGCATGCGGTCGGGAAGCCTGCCCTGCCCCGTGCGCGCGATGTACCGGCCGTACCAGGCGCAGGAGGCGTCCGCCGTGTCCGCCGCCCGCAGGGTCGCGCCCACGGGAGCGAGGCTCGCCGGAAGGTCGTGGAGGCGGGTCACGCAGCCGATCTCGGCAGCGGCCCCTGCCGTCGCCCGGTGCGCGATGGCGGCCAGGCGGGAGCGGTCGCCGTCGCTCACCTCGTCGTACTGGGCGCGTGCCGTGACCCTCAGCAGCTGAGGGATGTCGCCATCGGACCTCCCGTTCGTGCACTCGGCCCGGACCGTGACGAAGCCGTCGCCGTGGATGCCGAGGGAGCCGTCGCCCAGGGGCCGGCCCTCCGGGTGGTCGGCCCGACGGGTCACGTCCTTCTCGTGCAGGCGGTAGTCGAACGGCTCCATGGCCACGTCATCGCCCACGTGGTGCAGAGGCCGGCCGTCGGAGGACGTCCGTACGAGGAGTGTGAAGAGCTCGTCCGTATGGCCCGGCTCCGGGACCCGGTAGATGCGGCAGAGTCCCGGGAGGCGGCTTTCCGGATCCAGCCGCAGGTCGTCGGGCTTCGCCCTGACCATCCCGCCCCGCAGGTCCATCACGTCCTCGCCGGAGACCAGCCCGCCGCACGCCGCTGCGATCTCCCGCTCACTCGCGGCCCGGTCGCGGGCGTCGTCGTAAGTGAGCCAGAACGCCCACAGGCTCGCACCGATACCCAGCACCGCCGTGCCGCACCACAGACGGACGAGCCATCCCGGCCACGGCCGCCCGTCACGTCGGTCGTACCAGCGCATCCGCTCGTCAGCCCCCCGCGGACCCTGTGTGAGGAGTCCCTCGTTCTCCGTGGATCATGCAGAAGCTGTCAGTCATGCCCATGGCGATACGGTCGGCGAAGGGGTGCCGAGTCGGGTGGTGTTTGACCTGCGTCACCCCCGGGGTATTCTCTCCGGCTCGATTGGCCAGCCCCCCGCCCCATATGGCAGACTGTCCGAGTTGCTCGGTCGAGTGTTGATGCTGCGCGCCTCCCGCCGGGAGGACCGGAAGCGAGTCCCACAGTACTCGTCGTCCCCGTGTGGGGCGGACGTACGGGAATCTTCCGGGAAGCGTGGGCGCGGCACCGGCCAGGCGCCCGGTGGGCCTTTCGTCCCCGGCTTGCGGTTCGCAAGGGCCGCGTTTCCCAGCAAGGGATGTTCCGCAAGGGACATCTGTGTCAGCGGGAGCGCGACACGCCCGACCGCGTGGGTCGGAGAAAAGCAAGGGAACGCCGGGTTCCAGAGCGTTACGAGAGACAGGACTACTGAGTAGCCATGGCGGGACAGAAGATCCGCATCCGGCTCAAGGCCTACGACCACGAGGTCATCGACTCCTCGGCGAAGAAGATCGTCGAGACGGTGACCCGCACTGGTGCGTCGGTCGCGGGCCCGGTGCCGCTGCCCACTGAGAAGAACGTGTACTGCGTCATCAAGTCGCCGCACAAGTACAAGGACTCGCGCGAGCACTTCGAGATGCGCACGCACAAGCGCCTGATCGACATCCTCGACCCGACGCCCAAGACCGTTGACTCTCTGATGCGACTCGACCTCCCGGCCGGTGTCGACATCGAGATCAAGCTCTGAGGCCGGTGATCTGAGAGATGGCTAAGCAGATCAAGGGCATCCTGGGCGAGAAGCTCGGCATGACGCAGGTGTGGGACGAGAACAACCGTGTTGTTCCGGTCACCGTCGTCAAGGCCGGCCCGAACGTCGTCACCCAGGTCCGTACGAACGACACCGACGGCTACGAGTCGGTCCAGATCGCCTTCGGCGAGATCGACCCGCGCAAGGTGAACAAGCCCCTCAAGGGCCACTTCGCCAAGGCCGACGTCACCCCTCGTCGTCACCTCGTCGAGATCCGCACCGCGGACGCCTCCGAGTACACGCTCGGCCAGGAGATCACCGCCGAGGTGTTCGAGGCCGGCGTCAAGGTCGACGTGACCGGCAAGAGCAAGGGCAAGGGCTTCGCCGGTGTCATGAAGCGCCACAACTTCCGTGGCCTCGGCGCCGGGCACGGTACCCAGCGCAAGCACCGCTCGCCCGGTTCCATCGGTGGCTGCGCCACCCCGGGCCGTGTGTTCAAGGGCCTCCGCATGGCGGGTCGTATGGGCAACGAGCGGGTCACCACCCAGAACCTGACCGTCCACGCCGTTGACGCGGAGAAGGGTCTGCTGCTCATCAAGGGCGCGGTTCCCGGTCCGAACGGCGGCCTCGTCCTGGTCCGCACCGCGGCCAAGGGGGCCTGAGGTAACCGATGAGCACTGTTGACATCCTTTCGCCGGCGGGCGACAAGGCCGGTTCCGTCGAGCTCCCCGCGGAGATCTTCGGCGTTGAGAAGGTCAGCATCCCGCTGATCCACCAGGTCGTCGTCGCGCAGCTGGCTGCCGCCCGTCAGGGCACGCACAAGACCAAGACCCGTGGCGAAGTCCGCGGTGGTGGCAGGAAGCCGTACCGCCAGAAGGGCACCGGCCGCGCCCGTCAGGGCTCGACCCGCGCTCCGCAGTTCGCCGGCGGTGGCGTCGTCCACGGCCCGCAGCCGCGTGACTACTCGCAGCGGACCCCGAAGAAGATGAAGGCCGCGGCCCTGCGCCACGCCCTCACCGACCGGGCCCGCCACAACCGCATCCACGTCGTCTCCGGCGTCGTCGAGGGCGAGACGCCGTCGACGAAGTCCGCCAAGACGCTGTTCGGCAAGATCTCGGAGCGCAAGAACCTGCTCCTGGTCGTCGACCGCGCCGACGAGGCCGCGTGGCTGTCCGCCCGCAACCTGCCCCAGGTCCACATCCTGGAGCCGGGCCAGCTGAACACGTACGACGTTCTCGTCTCGGACGACGTGGTCTTCACCCAGGCCGCGTTCGAGTCCTTCGTGTCTGGCCCCAAGGCCGCTGACACCGAAGGGAGCGAAGCCTGATGGCTACGCGTCACCCGAGCATTGCCTCCAAGGCGGCCAAGGCCGCCAAGGCCGCGCGCGTCGCCAAGGCGCGTCGCCACGCCGCCGAGGGCAAGAACACCGTCGAGACCCCGGTGAGCAAGTCCTTCACGGACCCCCGTGACGTGCTGCTCAAGCCGGTCGTCTCCGAGAAGAGCTACGCGCTCCTCGACGAGGGCAAGTACACGTTCATCGTCGCCCCGAGCGCCAACAAGACCCAGATCAAGCAGGCCGTCCAGGCGGTCTTCTCGGTCAAGGTCACCGGGGTCAACACGATCAACCGCCAGGGCAAGCGCAAGCGCACCAAGACCGGCTTCGGTCAGCGTGCCGGCACCAAGCGCGCGATCGTGACCCTTGCCGAGGGCGACCGTATCGACATCTTCGGCGGTCCGACCGCCTAAGGGCGGTCCGGATCGTCCGATATCGGACGAGGACTGAGAAATGGGAATCCGCAAGTACAAGCCGACTACGCCGGGCCGTCGTGGTTCCAGCGTCGCCGACTTCGTCGAGGTCACGCGGTCCACGCCGGAGAAGTCGCTGGTCCGTCCCCTGCACAGCAAGGGCGGCCGTAACAATTCCGGTCGTGTGACCGTCCGCCACCAGGGCGGTGGCCACAAGCGCGCCTACCGCGTGATCGACTTCCGTCGTCACGACAAGGACGGCGTGCCGGCGAAGGTCGCGCACATCGAGTACGACCCCAACCGCACCGCGCGCATCGCGCTGCTGCACTACGCCGACGGCGAGAAGCGCTACATCCTCGCCCCGCGCAACCTGCAGCAGGGCGACCGTGTGGAGAACGGTCCCGGGGCCGACATCAAGCCGGGCAACAACCTGGCCCTCCGCAACATCCCGGTCGGTACCACGATCCACGCGATCGAGCTCCGTCCCGGTGGCGGTGCCAAGTTCGCCCGCTCCGCCGGTGCCTCCGTGCAGCTGCTCGCGAAGGAGGGCTCCATGGCCCACCTGCGCATGCCGTCCGGAGAGATCCGCCTGGTCGACGTGCGCTGCCGCGCCACCGTCGGCGAGGTCGGCAACGCCGAGCAGTCGAACATCAACTGGGGCAAGGCGGGCCGCAAGCGCTGGCTGGGCGTTCGCCCGACCGTGCGTGGTGTGGTCATGAACCCGGTCGACCACCCGCACGGTGGTGGTGAGGGCCGTACCTCCGGTGGCCGCCACCCGGTCTCGCCGTGGGGCAAGAAGGAAGGCCGTACTCGTTCTCCCAAGAAGGCGAGCAACAAGTACATCGTCCGCCGCCGCAAGACGAACAAGAAGCGCTAAGGACGGGTTGAGATGCCTCGTAGTTTGAAGAAGGGACCCTTCGTCGACGACCACCTGATGAAGAAGGTGGACGCTCAGAACGAAGCCGGTACCAAGAACGTCATCAAGACCTGGTCCCGCCGCTCCATGATCGTGCCGGACATGCTCGGCCACACGCTCGCGGTGCACAACGGCAAGACCCACATCCCGGTGTTCGTCACCGAGTCGATGGTCGGCCACAAGCTCGGCGAGTTCTCGCCGACGCGCACCTTCCGGGGTCACGTCAAGGACGACCGCAAGTCGAAGCGCCGCTGACGCGGATCGCATTCAGACACGTAAGTAACTGAAGGGACAACCATGGAAGCCAGGGCCCAGGCGCGGTACATCCGCGTCACGCCCATGAAGGCCCGCCGCGTGGTGGACCTCATCCGTGGCATGGACGCCACGGAGGCCCAGGCGGTCCTGCGATTCGCTCCGCAGGCCGCCTCCGTGCCGGTCGGCAAGGTGCTCGACAGCGCCATCGCCAACGCCGCGCACAACTACGACCACACCGACGCCGACAGCCTCTTCATCTCCGAGGCGTACGTCGACGAGGGCCCGACCCTGAAGCGGTTCCGTCCGCGCGCCCAGGGCCGTGCCTACCGGATCCGCAAGCGGACCAGCCACATCACCGTGGTCGTCAGCAGCAAGGAAGGAACCCGGTAATGGGCCAGAAGGTAAACCCGCACGGGTTCCGGCTCGGTGTCACGACCGACTTCAAGTCGCGTTGGTACGCCGACAAGCTGTACAAGGACTACGTCAAGGAAGACGTCGCCATCCGTCGGATGATGACGTCCGGCATGGAGCGCGCCGGTATCTCGAAGGTGGAGATCGAGCGCACCCGTGACCGTGTCCGCGTGGACATCCACACCGCGCGTCCGGGCATCGTCATCGGCCGCCGCGGCGCCGAGGCCGACCGCATCCGCGGTGACCTGGAGAAGCTGACCGGCAAGCAGGTCCAGCTGAACATCCTCGAGGTCAAGAACCCGGAGACGGACGCTCAGCTGGTGGCCCAGGCCGTCGCCGAGCAGCTGTCCTCCCGCGTCTCCTTCCGCCGTGCCATGCGCAAGAGCATGCAGTCGGCGATGAAGGCGGGCGCCAAGGGCATCAAGATCCAGTGCGGTGGCCGCCTCGGCGGCGCCGAGATGTCCCGCTCGGAGTTCTACCGCGAGGGCCGTGTGCCCCTGCACACGCTCCGCGCGAACGTGGACTACGGCTTCTTCGAGGCCAAGACGACCTTCGGCCGCATCGGTGTGAAGGTCTGGATCTACAAGGGCGACGTCAAGAACATCGCCGAGGTCCGCGCCGAGAACGCTGCCGCCCGTGCGGGTAACCGCCCGGCCCGCGGTGGCGCCGACCGCCCGGCCCGTGGTGGCCGCGGTGGCGAGCGGCGCGGTCGTAAGCCGCAGCAGGCTGCCGGCGCCGAGGCCCCCAAGGCCGAGGCCCCTGCCGCTCCGGCTGAGAGCACCGGAACGGAGGCCTGACCGACATGCTGATCCCCCGTAGGGTCAAGCACCGCAAGCAGCACCACCCGAAGCGCAGTGGTATGTCCAAGGGTGGAACGCAGGTTGCGTTCGGCGAGTACGGCATCCAGGCGCTGACCCCGGCGTACGTGACGAACCGCCAGATCGAGGCGGCTCGTATCGCCATGACCCGTCACATCAAGCGTGGCGGCAAGGTCTGGATCAACATCTACCCGGACCGCCCGCTCACCAAGAAGCCGGCCGAGACCCGCATGGGTTCCGGTAAGGGTTCTCCGGAGTGGTGGGTGGCCAACGTCAAGCCCGGACGCGTGATGTTCGAGCTGTCGTACCCCAACGAGAAGATCGCCCGTGAGGCGCTGACCCGTGCGGCCCACAAGCTGCCGATGAAGTGCCGGATCGTCAAGCGCGAGGCAGGTGAAGCGTGATGTCGGCCGGTACCAAGGCGTCCGAGCTGCGCGAGCTGGGCAACGAGGAGCTTCTGGCGAAGCTTCGCGAGGCCAAGGAAGAGCTGTTCAACCTCCGCTTCCAGGCGGCGACCGGTCAGCTCGAGAACCACGGCCGTCTGAAGGCGGTCCGTAAGGACATCGCCCGGATCTACACCCTGATGCGTGAGCGCGAGCTGGGCATCGAAACGGTGGAGAGCGCCTGATGAGCGAGAGCAACGTGACTGAAGAGAAGACCGCGCGCGGTTTCCGCAAGACCCGTGAGGGTCTGGTCGTCAGCGACAAGATGGACAAGACCGTCGTCGTCGCCGTCGAGGACCGTGTCAAGCACGCGCTGTACGGCAAGGTCATCCGCCGTACCAACAAGCTCAAGGCGCACGACGAGCAGAACGCCGCGGGTGTCGGCGACCGCGTCCTCCTCATGGAGACCCGGCCGCTGTCCGCGACGAAGCGCTGGCGCGTCGTCGAGATCCTCGAGAAGGCCAAGTAATTCCCGTAAGGGAGTTCCTTAAGCAAGGTATTCCTGCGGGGCAAACCCCGCAGGTCAGTTCCGCCAGGCTCCAACAGGGCTGAGCAATCAGCCCTGTTGGGGAACCGGCAGACGATCAGGAGATAGACGTGATCCAGCAGGAGTCGCGACTGCGTGTCGCCGACAACACTGGTGCGAAGGAGATCCTTTGCATCCGTGTGCTCGGTGGCTCCGGTCGCCGCTACGCGGGCATCGGTGACGTCATCGTCGCCACCGTCAAGGACGCGATCCCCGGTGGCAACGTGAAGAAGGGTGACGTCGTCAAGGCGGTCATCGTTCGCACCGTCAAGGAGCGTCGCCGCCAGGACGGCTCGTACATCCGCTTCGACGAGAACGCCGCCGTCATTCTGAAGGGCGACGGCGACCCTCGCGGCACCCGTATCTTCGGCCCGGTCGGCCGTGAGCTGCGCGAGAAGAAGTTCATGAAGATCATCTCGCTCGCGCCGGAGGTGCTGTAAGCATGAAGATCAAGAAGGGCGACCTGGTCCAGGTCATCACCGGCAAGGACAAGGGCAAGCAGGGCAAGGTCATTGCCGCTTACCCGCGCGACGAGCGCGTCCTGGTCGAGGGTGTCAACCGGGTCAAGAAGCACACCAAGGCCGGCCCCACGGCTCGCGGTTCGCAGGCCGGTGGCATCGTCACGACCGAGGCGCCGATCCACGTCTCCAACGTCCAGCTGGTCGTTGAGAAGGACGGCAAGAAGGTCGTGACCCGCGTCGGTTACCGCTTCGACGAAGAGGGCAACAAGATCCGCGTTGCCAAGCGGACGGGTGAGGACATCTGATGGCTACCACCACCACTCCGCGTCTGAAGACGAAGTACCGCGAGGAGATCGCGGGCAAGCTGCGTGAGCAGTTCTCCTACGAGAACGTCATGCAGGTTCCCGGCCTCGTCAAGATCGTGGTCAACATGGGTGTGGGCGACGCCGCCCGCGACTCCAAGCTGATCGAGGGCGCCATCCGCGACCTCACCACGATCACCGGTCAGAAGCCGGCCGTCACCAAGGCCCGCAAGTCCATCGCGCAGTTCAAGCTGCGTGAGGGTCAGCCGATCGGTGCCCACGTCACGCTCCGTGGCGACCGCATGTGGGAGTTCCTGGACCGCACCCTGTCGCTCGCGCTGCCGCGCATCCGCGACTTCCGTGGTCTGTCCCCCAAGCAGTTCGACGGCCGTGGCAACTACACCTTCGGTCTCACGGAGCAGGTCATGTTCCACGAGATCGACCAGGACAAGATCGACCGTACCCGGGGTATGGACATCACCGTGGTCACCACGGCGACCAACGACGAAGAGGGCCGTGCTCTTCTCCGTCACCTCGGCTTCCCGTTCAAGGAGGCGTGAGCGAGATGGCGAAGAAGGCTCTGATTGCCAAGGCTGCTCGCAAGCCCAAGTTCGGTGTGCGTGGCTACACGCGCTGCCAGCGCTGCGGCCGTCCGCACTCCGTGTACCGCAAGTTCGGCCTCTGCCGCGTGTGCCTTCGTGTGATGGCTCACCGTGGCGAGCTGCCGGGCGTGACCAAGAGCTCCTGGTAATCCCCCACATAAGGGATTCCGGAAGCTCTCGGTAAGTAAAGGGCAGTGTCAGGTGCCCACCTCTCCATGGCTTAGGCTTGGAGGGTTGGGCGCCTGACGCCCATACGACTTACTACGCCGTAGGTCCACCGCGCCGCACCCGTCCCGTCTCGGATCGGGGAGAGGGATGGCGCACCAGGAAACCCCGGCGAGAGAGGCCGAAGGCCAATTCATGACCATGACTGATCCGATCGCAGACATGCTTACGCGTCTGCGGAACGCGAACTCGGCGTACCACGACACCGTGGCGATGCCGCACTCGAAGATCAAGTCGCACATCGCGGAGATCCTCCAGCAGGAGGGCTTCATCACGGGCTGGCGCGTCGAGGACGCCGAGGTCGGCAAGAACCTCGTCCTCGAGCTGAAGTTCGGCCCGAACCGTGAGCGCTCCATCGCGGGCATCAAGCGGATCTCCAAGCCCGGTCTCCGGGTGTACGCGAAGTCCACCAACCTGCCGAAGGTGCTCGGCGGCCTCGGCGTGGCGATCATCTCCACGTCCCACGGGCTCCTCACCGACAAGCAGGCCGGCAAGAAGGGCGTAGGCGGAGAAGTTCTCGCCTACGTCTGGTAACGGAAGGGAACGGAGGAAACAGCTATGTCGCGCATCGGCAAGCTCCCCATCGCGGTTCCCGCCGGCGTGGACGTCACCATCGACGGCCGCACGGTCTCGGTCAAGGGCCCCAAGGGCGAGCTGACCCACACCGTCGCCGCGCCGATCGAGATCGTCAAGGGTGAGGACGGCGTTCTGAACGTCACCCGCCCCAACGACGAGCGTCAGAACAAGGCCCTGCACGGCCTGTCCCGCACGCTGGTGGCGAACATGATCACCGGCGTGACCCAGGGTTACGTGAAGAAGCTCGAGATCAGTGGCGTCGGTTACCGAGTGACCGCCAAGGGCTCGAACCTGGAGTTCGCGCTCGGCTACAGCCACCCGATCGTGGTCGAGGCCCCGGAGGGCATCACCTTCAAGGTGGAGAACCCGACCCGTTTCTCGGTCGAGGGCATCGACAAGCAGAAGGTCGGCGAGGTTGCGGCCAACATCCGCAAGCTGCGCAAGCCCGACCCGTACAAGGCCAAGGGCGTCAAGTACGAGGGCGAAGTCATCCGCCGCAAGGTCGGAAAGGCGGGTAAGTAAGCCATGGCATACGGACAGAAGATCCTTAAGGGCGACGCCTACAAGCGCGCCGCGATCAAGCGCCGTCACATCCGGATCCGCAAGCGGATCAACGGTACGGCGGAGCGTCCCCGTCTCGTGGTGACCCGCTCGAACCGCCACATCGTGGCCCAGGTGATCGACGACATCCAGGGTCACACCCTGGCGTCGGCGTCCACCCTGGACACCTCGATCCGCGGTGCCGAGGGTGACAAGTCCGCGCAGGCCAAGCAGGTCGGCGCCCTGGTCGCCGAGCGTGCCAAGGCCGCCGGCGTCGAGGCTGTCGTGTTCGACCGTGGTGGCAACCAGTACGCCGGGCGCATCGCCGCTCTGGCGGACGCCGCCCGCGAAGCCGGCCTGAAGTTCTGAGCCGGTTCCGTAGCTAGCGGAAACAGAGAGAGGTAATTCCAATGGCTGGACCCCAGCGCCGCGGTGGCGGTGCCGGTGGCGGCGAGCGGCGGGACCGGAAGGGCCGTGACGGCGGCGCAGCTGCCGCCGAGAAGACCGCGTACGTTGAGCGCGTTGTCGCGATCAACCGCGTCGCCAAGGTTGTGAAGGGTGGTCGTCGCTTCAGCTTCACCGCGCTGGTCGTGGTGGGCGACGGTGACGGCACCGTGGGTGTCGGATACGGCAAGGCCAAGGAGGTGCCGGCCGCCATCGCCAAGGGCGTTGAGGAGGCCAAGAAGCACTTCTTCAAGGTCCCCCGGATCCAGGGCACCATCCCGCACCCCATCCAGGGTGAGAAGGCTGCCGGCGTCGTGCTGCTCAAGCCCGCGTCGCCCGGTACCGGTGTTATCGCCGGTGGTCCGGTGCGTGCCGTGCTCGAGTGCGCCGGTATCCACGACGTGCTGTCGAAGTCGCTCGGCTCCGACAACGCGATCAACATCGTGCACGCGACCGTGGAGGCCCTGAAGGGCCTGCAGCGTCCCGAGGAGATCGCGGCCCGCCGTGGTCTGCCGCTCGAGGACGTCGCCCCCGCGGCCCTGCTGCGTGCGCGTGCCGGGGCGGGTGCGTAATCATGGCGCAGCTCAAGATCACGCAGGTCAAGTCCTACATCGGCAGCAAGCAGAACCACCGTGACACCCTGCGGTCGCTTGGTCTCAAGGGGATCAACACCGTGGTCGTCAAGGAGGACCGCCCCGAGTTCCGCGGCATGGTGCACACCGTCCGCCACCTCGTGACGGTCGAGGAGGTCGACTGATCATGGCGGAGCAGAACCCGCTGAAGATCCACAACCTCCGTCCCGCCCCGGGCGCCAAGACCGCCAAGACCCGTGTCGGTCGTGGTGAGGCGTCGAAGGGTAAGACGGCCGGTCGTGGTACCAAGGGCACCAAGGCCCGCTACCAGGTTCCGGAGCGCTTCGAGGGTGGCCAGATGCCCCTGCACATGCGCCTCCCGAAGCTGAAGGGCTTCAAGAACCCGTTCAAGACCGAGTACCAGGTCGTGAACCTCGACAAGCTGGCCGCGCTGTACCCCGAGGGTGGCGAGGTCACCGTCGAGGGCCTCGTGGCCAAGGGTGCCGTTCGCAAGAACAGCCTCGTCAAGGTCCTCGGCCAGGGCGAGATCTCCGTGGCGCTGCAGGTGACGGTCGACGCCGTCTCCGGCTCCGCCAAGGAGAAGATCACCGCCGCCGGCGGCACCGTCACCGAGCTCGTCTGAATCCAGCAGGCGTCTCGATGACTTGAGCGATCCCGACCGGGGATACCCCACAAATGGGGTATCCCCGGTCGGTCGTTCCAAGGGTGGCAGTCCCGCGGGTAAGGTGGCCTGCACTGCCAACTTTCACAGCGTGCCGCACCTGAGGCACTCTGAGCGGCAGTTGACCGTTACGTAAGTCGTTGTCTTATCGGAATCTCACGACCATCACCCTTGACGCAGTTGCGCGGGGGTCGCAGGAGGCACCGTGCTCACCGCGTTCGCCCGGGCGTTCAAGACGCCCGACCTGCGCAAGAAGCTGCTCTTCACGTTCGGCATCATCGTGGTGTACCGGATCGGTACGCACATCCCGATCCCGGGTGTCGACTACCAGAACGTCCAGACCTGTATCGACGTGGCCAAGGGCAACCAGGGTCTGTTCGGTCTGGTCAACATGTTCAGCGGCGGCGCGCTGCTGCAGATCACGATCTTCGCGCTCGGCATCATGCCGTACATCACCGCGAGCATCATCCTGCAGCTGCTGACAGTGGTGATCCCTCGCCTCGAGGCCCTCAAGAAGGAGGGTCAGGCCGGTACGGCGAAGATCACGCAGTACACCCGTTACCTGACCGTGGCGCTGGCCATCCTGCAGGGCACCGGCCTGGTGGCCACCGCCCGCAGCGGCGCCCTCTTCAGCGGCTGCCCGGTGGCGAGCGAGATCGTCCCGGACCAGTCGATCTTCATCACCGTCACCATGGTCATCGTGATGACCGCCGGTACCGCCGTCGTCATGTGGCTCGGTGAGCTGATCACCGACCGCGGCATCGGCAACGGCATGTCGATCCTGATGTTCATCTCGATCGCCGCGACCTTCCCGGCCGCCCTGTGGGCCATCAAGGAGCAGGGCTCCCTGGCGGACGGCTGGATCGAGTTCGGTGTGGTCATCCTCGTCGGCCTGTTCATGATCGGCCTGGTGGTCTTCGTCGAGCAGGCCCAGCGCCGTATTCCGGTCCAGTACGCGAAGCGCATGATCGGCCGCCGGTCCTACGGCGGCACGTCGACGTACATTCCGCTGAAGGTCAACCAGGCGGGCATCATCCCTGTGATCTTTGCCTCGTCGCTGCTCTACATCCCGGCACTGATCGCGCAGTTCTCGAGTGGCAATTCGAGCTGGAAGACCTGGATCGAGGCCCATCTCGTCCAGGGCGACGACCCGATTTACATTGCTCTGTACTTCTTGCTCATTGTTTTCTTCGCCTTCTTCTACGTGGCCATCACGTTCAACCCCGAGGAAGTCGCGGACAACATGAAGAAGTATGGTGGCTTCATCCCGGGCATCCGGGCTGGCCGACCGACCGCTGAGTACCTTTCCTATGTGCTCAACCGGATCACGTGGCCGGGCTCGCTGTACTTGGGTCTGATCGCTCTCGTGCCGACAATGGCGTTGGCTGGATTTGGGGCAAACCAGAACTTCCCGTTCGGCGGGACCAGCATCCTGATCATCGTGGGTGTCGGTCTCGAGACCGTGAAGCAGATCGAGAGCCAGCTCCAGCAGCGCAATTACGAAGGGTTCCTCCGCTGATGCGAATCGTCCTCGTCGGGCCGCCGGGCGCGGGCAAGGGTACGCAAGCCACCCGCCTTGCCGAGAAGCTGTCGATCCCGCACATCTCCACGGGTGACCTGTTCCGCGCCAACATCAGCCGGCAGACGGAGCTCGGCAAACTGGCGAAGTCCTACATGGACGCCGGCAACCTGGTGCCGGACGAGGTCACCATTGCCATGGCGAAGGACCGCATGGAGCAGCCGGACGCCGAGAACGGCTTCCTGCTGGACGGTTTCCCGCGCAACGTCTCGCAGGCCGAGGCGCTGGACGAGCTGCTGCAGACCGAGGGCATCGAGCTGGACGCCGTGCTGGACCTCGAGGCTCCCGAGGACGAGGTCGTCAAGCGGATCGCCGGGCGGCGGATCTGCCGCAAGGACTCCGCACACGTGTTCCACGTGACGTACAGCCCGCCGAAGAAGGAGGGCGTGTGTGACGTCTGCGGCGGCGAGCTGTACCAGCGGGACGACGACTCCGAGGAGACCGTGCGCACCCGGCTGGAGGTCTACCACACGCAGACCGAGCCGATCATCGACTACTACAAGGCGCAGGGTCTGGTCGTGACCATCGAGGCCATGGGCCCGGTGGAAGAGATCACGAGTCGCGCGCTGGCGGCGCTCAAGCGCGACGCGAAGTAGTCGTTACGCAGCTACGGCCGCGGTTCCCTGGAAAGGGGGCCGCGGCTGCTGTGTGCCCGCAGCCACGGCAGTCCCCCGTATCGTTGAAGGCGTCCGTACTCTTTTCCCGTCTGAGAAAGGCCCCCGCCCCCATGGTGCAGATCAAGAGCCCCGAGCAGATCGCCAAGATGCGTGAGGCGGGGTTGGTCGTTGCCGCCATTCACGCGGCCACGCGGGAGGCCGCCGTGCCGGGCGCCAGCACCAAGGATCTGGACGAGGTGGCGCGGAAGGTGCTCGCGGAGCACGGGGCCAAGTCGAACTTCCTGGGGTACGGCGGGTTCCCGGCGACGATCTGCACCTCCGTGAACGAGGTCGTGGTCCACGGGATCCCCGCCGAGGACGTCGTCCTCAAGGACGGGGACATCATCAGCATCGACGCCGGCGCCATCATCGACGGCTGGCACGGGGACGCCGCCTACACCGCCTTCGTCGGATCCGGTCACGCTCCGGAACTCATCGAGCTGTCGCGGGTGACCGAGGAGTCCATGTGGGCCGGCATCGCCGCGATGAAGCTGGGGAACCGGCTCGTCGACATCTCGCGGGCCATCGAGACGTACATCCGCCGCCAGCCGAAGCCCGGCGGGGGCCGCTACGGGATCATCGAGGACTACGGCGGTCACGGCATCGGCTCCGAGATGCACATGGACCCGCACCTGCTGAACTACGTCGAGCGGCGCCGGGGCAAGGGCCCGAAGCTGGTGCCGGGCTTCTGCCTCGCGATCGAGCCGATGGTCTCGCTGGGCACCCCGAAGACGGAGGTCCTCTCGGACGACTGGACGGTGATCACGACCGACGGTACGTGGTCGTCCCACTGGGAGCACTCGGTCGCGCTGACCGAGCAGGGGCCGCTGGTGCTCACGTCTCCCGACGGGGGTAAGGCGAAGCTGGCGGAGTACGGGGTTGTGGCTGCGCCGGATCCGCTGGCCTGAGCGCCTTCCAGGGAGGGCGGTCCTGCCGACTGGCGGCTGCGGGCTCGTGGGGGCTGGTCGCGCCCACGGTGGGGGTCCCCCCGCTCGAGCGAAGCCGAGAGTGGGGGAAGAGCCGCATGCCGACAGAGCCCCGCGCCCCTTTGGGGTGCTTAATGATCTGCCTGCTGGGGCAGACTTCCCCGATTCGTCTTTCCGGTTGCGCTGACGTAGACTGACTCGTCGGCTCTTGTGCACCCGCATGCCTGCATGCGCCCCGCAAGGGAAAGTGCAGGGGTCGATCAAGGTAGTCGATTCCGAAGGGCGAAGCGTGGCCAAGAAGCAAGGTGCCATCGAGATCGAGGGCACTGTCGTCGAGTCTCTGCCGAACGCCATGTTCAAGGTCGAGCTCCAGAACGGCCACCAGGTCCTGGCACACATCAGCGGCAAGATGCGTATGCACTACATCCGCATCCTCCCTGACGACCGGGTCGTGGTGGAGCTGTCTCCGTACGACCTGACGCGTGGCCGGATCGTCTACCGGTACAAGTAGATCTTGCCCACGTCCCGCGTTTCCCGCGGGGCCGCCGGCAACTGACCCGGAGAACCTCACATCCCATGAAGGTCAAGCCGAGCGTCAAGAAGATCTGCGACAAGTGCAGGGTGATCCGCCGTCACGGTCGGGTCATGGTGATCTGCGAGAACCCGCGCCACAAGCAGCGCCAGGGCTGATCGCAGGCCATTTCCCTCTGCATGCGCAGAGATTCGCGCGACGCGAGCTGAATATGTTCATACGCAGGGCCCGAGCCCTACGGCTCGACACCCCCGGTTCGGAGGCCGGGGACCCAGTTCGTACCTCGTACGGCGGCTGGGAGTCGGTTCTGCGGAAGACCTCCGAAGATCAACTGGAGCCATTGAATGGCACGCGTTTCCGGTGTTGACATCCCGCGCGAAAAGCGCGTGGAGGTCGCCCTCACCTACGTGTTCGGCATCGGCCGGACCCTTTCGCAGCAGACGCTGGCCGCCACCGGCGTCGACCCGAACACCCGCGTCCGCGACCTCTCCGAGGAGCAGCTCGTCGCGATCCGCGAGTACGTCGACAACAACATCAAGACCGAGGGTGACCTCCGTCGCGAGATCCAGGCCGACATCCGCCGCAAGGTCGAGATCGGCTGCTACCAGGGTCTGCGGCACCGCCGCGGTCTGCCCGTCCGCGGTCAGCGCACCAGCACCAACGCCCGCACCCGCAAGGGCCCGCGTCGCGCCATCGCCGGCAAGAAGAAGCCGGGCAAGAAGTAGTCCGCAGCGGACCTCAAGTCCACGGTCTTCGCTGTAGGACCGACCACCTCCCGTAGGAGTTAAGAGATGCCCCCCAAGGGACGTCAGGGCGCTGCCAAGAAGGTGCGCCGCAAGGAAAAGAAGAACGTCGCTCACGGCCACGCGCACATCAAGAGCACGTTCAACAACACGATCGTCTCCATCACGGACCCGTCCGGCAACGTGATCTCCTGGGCCTCCGCCGGCCACGTCGGCTTCAAGGGCTCCCGGAAGTCCACGCCGTTCGCCGCGCAGATGGCCGCCGAGTCGGCTGCCCGCCGCGCCCAGGAGCACGGCATGCGCAAGGTCGACGTGTTCGTGAAGGGCCCGGGTTCGGGTCGTGAGACCGCGATCCGTTCGCTCCAGGCGACCGGTCTCGAGGTCGGCTCCATCCAGGACGTCACCCCGACCCCGCACAACGGCTGCCGTCCGCCGAAGCGTCGTCGCGTCTGACGCACGTCGGCTGCTTCGAGCAGGCTGGGGATTCGGGCGGTACGGCTCTGTCGGGTCGTATCGCCCGTACCCTTGTAATACCCGCGCCTCTCATGGGTGCGGTTTCCGTCGGGCGTCAAATAGCGGGCGTCCACGAAAGAAGGATCTGATCCACACATGCTGATCGCTCAGCGTCCCTCGTTGACCGAAGAGGTCGTCGACGAGTTCCGCTCCCGGTTCGTGATCGAGCCGCTGGAGCCGGGCTTCGGCTACACCCTCGGCAACTCCCTGCGTCGTACCCTCCTGTCCTCGATCCCCGGTGCGGCGGTCACGTCCATCCGCATCGACGGTGTCCTGCACGAGTTCACCACCGTGCCGGGCGTCAAGGAGGACGTCACCGACCTGATCCTCAACATCAAGCAGCTGGTCGTCTCTTCGGAGCACGACGAGCCGGTCGTGATGTACCTGCGCAAGCAGGGCCCGGGTCTGGTCACCGCCGCCGACATCGCGCCCCCGGCCGGTGTCGAGGTGCACAACCCCGACCTCGTCCTGGCCACGCTCAACGGCAAGGGCAAGCTGGAGATGGAGCTCACGGTCGAGCGTGGCCGTGGTTACGTCTCCGCCGTGCAGAACAAGCAGGTGGGCCAGGAGATCGGCCGTATCCCGGTCGACTCCATCTACTCGCCGGTTCTGAAGGTCACGTACAAGGTCGAGGCCACGCGTGTCGAGCAGCGCACCGACTTCGACAAGCTGATCGTCGACGTCGAGACCAAGCAGGCGATGCGTCCGCGTGACGCGATGGCCTCCGCCGGTAAGACGCTGGTCGAGCTGTTCGGGCTCGCCCGTGAGCTCAACATCGACGCCGAGGGCATCGACATGGGTCCGTCCCCGACGGACGCCGCGCTCGCCGCCGATCTGGCGCTGCCGATCGAGGAGCTGGAGCTCACCGTTCGGTCCTACAACTGCCTCAAGCGTGAGGGCATCCACTCCGTGGGTGAGCTGGTCGCCCGCTCCGAGGCCGACCTGCTCGACATCCGCAACTTCGGTGCGAAGTCGATCGACGAGGTCAAGGCGAAGCTGGCCGGTATGGGCCTGGCCCTGAAGGACAGCCCGCCCGGATTCGACCCGACCGCCGCCGCGGACGCCTTTGGCGCCGACGACGACGCGGACGCGGGCTTCGTCGAGACCGAGCAGTACTAAGAGCTCGGGACCGACTGCCGGTTCTTGGCTGCGGGACCGTTGTGGCTGGTCGCGCAGTTCCCCGCGCCCCTATGGGGCGCGGGGTCTCCGACGGGCAAACCCGCCCGCTCGGATACTGACCCCGGTACCTGACACGGCCGGGGCAGACACCTAGGAGAAACACCATGCCGAAGCCCACCAAGGGTGCCCGTATGGGCGGCAGTGCCGCGCACGAGAAGCTGCTTCTTGCGAACCTCGCGAAGTCGCTGTTCGAGCACGGTCGTATCACCACCACCGAGGCGAAGGCTCGTCGGCTGCGGCCGTACGCCGAGCGTCTGATCACCAAGGCGAAGAAGGGTGACCTTCACAACCGCCGTCAGGTGCTCCAGGTGATCACGGACAAGAGCGTCGTCCACACGCTCTTCACCGAGATCGGCCCGCGCTACGAGAACCGTCCGGGTGGCTACACCCGTATCACCAAGATCGGTAACCGTCGTGGCGACAACGCGCCCATGGCTGTCATCGAGCTGGTCGAGGCGCTGACGGTCGCGCAGGAGGCCACGGGTGAGGCCGAGGCCGCCACCAAGCGTGCGGTCAAGGAGGCCGAGGAGGCCAAGGCCGAGGAGACCAAGGTCGACGTCACCAAGGATGTCGCCGAGGCTCCGGCCGAGGAGTCCAAGGACGCCTGAGGCTGAGCTCTCGCTGAGCGGGTCCGCCCTTGACGGGGCGGGCCCGTTTTCGCGTACCTGAGAGGATCAAGGAGTGAGTGACGAAGTACAGCCCGGGTTCGTACGCCTACGGCTCGATCTGTCCTATGACGGCACCGACTTCTCCGGCTGGGCCAAGCAGGCCGGCGGGCGGCGGACCGTGCAGGGGGAGGTCGAGGACGCGCTGCGTACCGTCACGCGGTCGCGGGACACGTACGAGCTGACCGTCGCCGGACGGACCGACGCCGGGGTGCATGCGCGCGGGCAGGTGGCGCACGTGGATCTGCCGGAGGCTGTCTGGCGCGAGCATCACGAGAAGCTGCTCAAGCGGCTCGCCGGGCGGCTGCCCAGGGACGTGCGGGTGTGGGCCCTCAGGGAGGCGCCCAGTGGCTTCAACGCTCGTTTCGCGGCGATCTGGCGGCGCTACGTCTACCGCGTCACCGACAATCCCGGCGGCGTGGACCCGTTGCTGCGGGGCCATGTGCTCTGGCACGACTGGGCGTTGGACGTCGACGCGATGCAGGCGGCCGCCAAGACCCTGGTCGGGGAGCACGACTTCGCGGCGTACGCGAAGAAGCGCGAGGGGGCGACGACGATCCGCGAGATCCTCGACTTCGGGGTGCGTCGGCACGCGGACGGCATCGTCGAGATCGAGGTCCGCGCCGACGCCTTCTGTCACAACCAAGTACGTTCCATGGTCGGTGCGTTGCTGTTCGTGGGCGACGGGCACCGTGGTGTGGAGTGGCCGCGGAAGGTCCTCGACGCGCGGGTCCGCGACAGCGCCGTGCATGTCGTCCGGCCGCACGGGCTGACCCTGGAGGAGGTCGGCTATCCGGCGGACGACCAGCTGGCGGAGCGGCAGCGGCAGGCGCGGCGGAAGCGGGGCGAAGTGGAGTGAGGGGGCTCAGCGACTGTTGCCGCGGAGCCCCCTCCAGGGTGAACCGAGGTCGACCGGATCAGCCGGCCAGGACCTTCTTCAGCGTCGGCTGGAGGAAGGGGACCAGGGACTTCGCGTAGCCCGCCGTGATGTGGCTGGAGTCGAAGTAGACGACCTGGTCGGCGATCACCGTCGGGCACACGTTGTCCGCGCAGAACGCGGGCAGCGTCTCGATGATCTCGGCGCCGTGGCGTTCGGCCACCTTCTGCTCCATGGCCCGGTACTCGGGATACTCGATGGCCTTGTCCTTGGTGGGATTGCAGGCCGAGATGTCATCGGTGTGGGTGGCGAGGCAGTCGGGCACGTTGGCGCCGGGTTGCGGGGTGTCCGTGATGTAGACGAGCTTGGCGCCGGTGTCCTCGAAAACCTTGAAGGCCTCCTCGGCGCCGGCCTCGGTCGCCTCACGACGCGTGCGGTTGGTGACGACGATGACGTCGGGGCTGAGGTCCTCGATCTCCTTGAACGCCGTCTTCCGCCAGCTGTCGCACTCGGTGTACAGCCGGTTCAGCTCGGGGTTTTTGATGGCATAGACCTCGGGGGAGCAGCCGCCCTTCGCCATGGTCACCACCTTGGCGTCGAGCTTCTTGCCGAGCTCGTGGAAGGCGTCACCCCACTGCCAGGCGTGCGAGTCCCCGATGACGACGATCGACTTCTTGCCCGCCGGGTCGCCGATGACGCAGTTCTTCCGCATGACGAACTCGTCGACTTCGGTGTTGTCGATACACCCGTAGTGGGTGTGGTCCTCCGGGGACGTCGCCAGGGCGCCCTGGGTAACCGCGGAGAGCTGTGTCCGAGTGACGGCGCTCTTCACCGAGTCCGCGCCGCTGTACCCGGCGCCGGCGCTCGCGACGGTCGTCGGGGTCGAGATGTTCAGCGGAACGACCATGGCGAAGGCCATGGCTCCGGCCGTTCCCGCCGTGGCCGTGCCGCCGACGAATATGCCCTTCCACGGGCGCGCCACCAGCTGGGCGTTGTTCCTGAACCGGCGCTCTACGGTGTAGTGCATGAGGTACGCCAGCAGCAGGGAGACCACCGCCACCCGCAGACGGTCGGAGTAGGTGAACTCCCGCTCGATGATGCTGGGCCACAGGATGAGTATCGGCCAGTGCCAGAGGTACCAGCCGTAGCTGACGTTTCCGACGGAGTTGAAGACGGGGTTGTCGAGGAACCGTTCCGCGCCGAGGCGGGGGTTGGCGCAACCGCCGGCGATGATCATGGATGCGCCGAGCACGGGGCCGGCCACCGCGTACCCCGGCAGCGGGGTCTCCTCCGTGATGAGGAGCGCCGTACCGAGCGTGACTGCGAGCCCCAGCCAGGAGACGACGGCCGCCAGCCCGGTGTTCATGCGGGAGAGGAGCGGAGCGCTGAGGGCGAGAAGGACGCCGAACGCGATTTCCCAGATGCGGGTGTGGGTGCTGAAGTAGGCGAGGGGCTGGTTGGAGCTGGTTGTCGTGTAGCCCAGATAGAACGATCCGCCCACCACGGCCATGAGGAACAGCGCCAGCAGAACGCGGTTGCGGAAGATGGCGCGGCTGATGCCGACGACGACGACCAGGGCGATCGGGGCGACGACGTAGAACTGCTCCTCGATGCCCAGCGACCAGAAGTGCTGGTACGGGGACTGGCTGCCGTCGTTGGCGAAGTAGTCGGTACCGGTTTCGACGAGGCGCCAGTTCATGACGCTGAGCGCCGCGCTCAGGCCGTCCGTCATGTACTCGCGGAACCTGAGTGGGCTGGCAAACACCCACGACAGGATCGCCGTGGCGATGATGGTGACGCCCATGGCCGGGGCGAGTCGTCTGAAGCGGCGCGCCCAGAACTTGGTCAGCGACACCTTGCCCGTCTTGTCGATCTCGGCGAGGAGCTGGCTGCCGATGAGGAAGCCGCTCAGCACGAAGCTCACGTCCACGCCACCGTGGATGTCGAGCACGCCGACGTGCATGCTGACCACCATCATGATGGCTACGGCACGCAGGCCCTGAATGTCCGGCCGGTACTTGCGAAGACGCTCCGTCTTCTCGGCCGATGTGCGATGGCGGGACATGTTTCTCCAGTAACTGACTGTCAGGTCAGGCCGTGGGGCAGGCAGCGGCTTCAGTGGACCGTCGCGCAGGCGGCAGCCGTACCGCTGACGCGTACACCTTGGGCGGGGATGCGGATGCCGCACGACAGGCGCAGCTGGGCGGGCAGCTCGTTGTCCGCGCCGACGTGCGCATGGCATCCCACGACCGCCTCACGCAGGAGGGAGGCGCTGCCGATGGAGGAGTCGTGATCCACCACGGAGTCGTGGATCTGCGCGCCCTCGGCGACCGTGACACCCCCGCCGATGATGGAGCGGTCGACGACCACGTGCGGGCCGATGACGGCGTGCGGACCGATCGTCGAGCCGCCCGTGATGCGGGCGGTCGGGTCGATGGTGGCTGTGGGGTCGACCATGATGTCGGCCGGTCGCTCCACCAGGGGAGAGAGGACCGTGCCGGTGACCAGGTCGGCGGACCCGTGGACGAAGGCCAGCGGGGTGCCGAGGTCACGCCAGTAGTCGTCCGTGGTGTGGCCGAACACGCGGCTGCCCTGGGCGACGAGCTGTGGGAAGGTCTCCTGCTCGACGGAGACCTCGCGGTCGGCCGGGATGGAGTCGAGCACGGAGCGGCGGAACACGTAGCAACCGGCGTTGATCTGGTCGGTGACGCATTCCTCGGCGGTCTTGGGCTTCTCCAGGAAGGAGAGCACGCGCCCGGACTCGTCCGTCGGCACCAGGCCGAAGGCGCGGGGGTCGGAGACGCGCGTGAGGTGCAGTGTCACGTCGGCTTCCCGTGCCTCGTGCCGCTGCAGGACGTCCCGCAGGTCGAGGCCGGACAGGATGTCGCCGTTGAGGATGAGGACCGGCGCATCCGCCGGACTGCGCAGCAGACGCGCGGCGTTGCGGATCGCTCCGCCGGTGCCGAGCGGAACCTCCTCGACGGCGTAGGAGATCTCCAGGTCCTGGGAGAAGTCCTTGAACTCCTCCTCGAAGAGGCTGGCGAGATACGAGGTGGCGAACACCACGTGCTCGACGCCTGCATCCATCAGCTTGGCTATCTGGTGCCGGATGAAGGAGGAGCCCGCCACGTTGAGCAGCGGCTTCGGGGTGTGGTTCGTCAGGGGGCGCAGGCGAGTTCCCTTGCCGCCCACCAAAATGATGGCTTCTTGCATGATTGCCTCGCTCGGTCAGCTAGCGGTGTCGGTGCCAGGGCCTGCGTAGTCAGAGGTGAAGCAGGACTTGATGGCCTTCTCGGTGAGGGGGCGTCCGGCGAAGTCCAGTCGGGACTGCTTCTTGTCGTCGGGCTTGTCGTTCGGGTTGTCGTCGAAGTAGATCGACCACCAGTAGACGCCGCTCATCTGCCGTTCCTGGACGACCTGGCAGACGGCCGTGTACCAGTTCGCCTGCACCTCGGGGTTGACGGCACGCTTGGTGTAGAAGTCGCCGGGAGCCCGGTACGCGCCGTTCATGGCTCCGATGCCGGCCTCGGCGATGGTGATCTTCGGCAGGGGGCCGGTGGCCTTCTTGTCCAGCCAGTCGTTCCAGCCGTCGACGAGCGTGTCCACCGACGCGTCGTCCTCGACCTTGACGGGGAAGTAGGCGTCGACGCCGAGGTGGTTGACGGGCATGGTGATCGGGCCCCGGACGTAGTTGTCCCAGTTCGCGTCGTACGCGACCTCGCCGATGAACAGCTTCTCGGCATTGTCCACGAGGGCGTCCCAGCGGGGGTCACCTTCCATGGAGTTCAGCTCTGTGCCGATGACGAAGGTCGTCGCCTGCTCGCTGTCCGCCGCCTCCAGATAGGGCGTCAGGAATTCCTCGTACGAGGTGAACCAGGCATCACGGTCGGTCGGCTGGATGTTGCCGCGCCAGTCGCCGTTGTCCACGTCGAGGGACGCCTCGTCCAGCAGGGGCCGTACCGTGGTACGCAGTCCGGCCTCATGGAAGATCCCCAGGACGTCAGCCATCCGCTGCGGCGAGGGGGTCTTGTCGCTCGCACCGATCTCCGTGGAGTCGCGGCCGCCGGTGATGAACGGGAAGCTGATGCTCACCGAGTTGGCGTGCAGGCCCACTAGGTAGTTGGCCTGGAGCCGGGCCTGCTTCTCGACGTACTCCGCGGAGTCGGCGTTGTCCTCCCAGTAGATCTGGACACCCCACTGCGGCATGCCCTCTTTCCACTCTTTGTCCACCTTGGCCAGCTCCACGGTCGGGGACGTGGAGCCGCCGGTGCCGTCGCCCACGCCCGGAGCCTGGTCGGACGAGGTGCTCTCGTCGCCGTTGATCACGAGATGCGGAACCAGGGAGCCGGCCTCCCATCGCAGGGGGTGGTCACCGAGGACGAAGGGGACCGCGATCACCGAGGCGATGACGGTTATGGGCAGCACGGCAAGCATGGGCAAGCGGGCGCGCTTCATGAGGTGTCGGTCTCTTCCGGGTCAGGCGGGCTTGGCGATGACGACGAACTTGTTCTCCTCGCGGCGGATGAACTTCATCAGGCCCTTGAAGCCGCCGAGCCCTTCGAGGAGGGAGAACAGGGGCAGCAGGAGGAGGACCGCGATGGGCTCCCACCACTTGCGCCTGCCGTTCACCGAGGCGATCGCGTTGAGCCGCAGTCCTTCCCAGTACGCCCAGATCACATACGCGAAGCTGATCGACCACAGCACCACGACCGACTGGGTCACCGGCGAGGTGTTCATGTCGTTGATGATCCAGGCCATGAGCAGCACGGCTCCGATGTGCTGCAGCGGGCCGAGGATCCAGCTGGTGACACACATGGTCATGAACCAGCGGTAGCGGAAGGGCACCTTGCGGTTGAAGCAGAGGGCGACCAGGCCCCATGCCCAGCGTTCACGCTGCTTGACGAAGTCCTTCATGTTGGCCGGCGAGGCGCCGTAGCACCGACCGTTGAACCAGTCGCTGCGGCCCGGGTAGAGGCGGCAGAAGGTCAGGGCCAGCCGGGCGTCCTCGACGATCTCCTTGGGGCCGAAGTCCCAGCCGATCTCGGCCTCGATGGACGCACGGATGACGAGGAGTTCGCCGTGCACACCGGCGGCCGGCGTGCCGAGTCCCGTGAAGGCGCGGAACCGCGCGATGTCGTCCGCCGGGCGAATGGCGTCGGCGAACCACGTGAACATGTTGACCGCGTTCTCCCGCGGGTACGTCAGGATGCCCTGCGCCATGTGCTTGACCTCGTCGGGGGTCGCACGGCGCTGGCGGTTGATGAACTGGGCGAGAGACGCGGCGGTGTCGGGGCCGACGCCGGTGTCGTCGTCCATGTGCAGTACCCAGACGTTCTCCAGGGCCTCGCCCTCCGCGATGCGCAGCTCGTGGGCGTAGTTGTTGGCGCGGGCCTTGAAGCGGGTGCCGTTCTTGGTCTCGTAGGCCTTCGGGACGGTGACCACGCGGATCAGCGGGTGGCTCGCCGCAAGTGCGTCGATCCGGTCGGCGGCCTCGCAGCCCTCCTCGGTGAGGACGTCCACGCGCATGTACGGGAACCACTCGGGGAGGTGCTCCACGTAGGAGAGGACGGACCGCTCCAGGGCCGGGTAGGTGTCGTGGCGGCCGATGGTGGGCACGAGCGTGATCAGGAAGTCCTGTTCCACCGGCGCGGGCGGGGTCATCAGATGGGCCTTGCGGGCCCGGCGGCGGATCAGTACGAAGCCCTGGATCGACACGAGTACACCCGGGACGGGCAGGGCCCAGGCGATGGTGATCAGCCAGGCCAGCGGTGAGTCCGTGGGTGTGTACGACCAGAGGCTGAAGAAGAGCAGGACCACCAGCGGAATGAAAAACGGCAGGATGCCCGGCTTCCACGCGGCGGTGCGTTTCGCCAGCTTCGCGTTGTGCCGCGAATGCGGCATACCCCCGTCGACCAGTGTCGATGCCATGACGACTACGGAACTCCTGTGAGATCGATAGTGCGTTGAGGCAACAGATCTCGGTCATGGCACGGCGCAGCGCACCGCGACAGACTTGCTCCGGGTTTCTGCCCCCCGACGCCACCCTTGGCGTACGGCACGCGCCGCTCAGATGCCCCCCCGGGCGCCCAGAACTACGTGCCAAACAGGTGCACGATCCTGGCATATGCAGACGGACGTGTGAACACTTGTGAGGGAGATGTGTTCAAAAGTTAACCAAGTTAGGTCTGACGTGGTGATCTGACGTCGAATCCGCCGGTCTGTGCCGACCCGCCCTTGATCACCCGGCTCGAGCCGTACGTGCGCTTCACATCGGCGCCGGTGTTCTTGCCCCGCGGCTCGGAGACGTTGTCGTACGTCAGGGCCTGGCCCCACACCGTCCACAGCACCCACGGGGTCCTGGCCAGGGTGCTCGGCTGGGCCGCGTTGAGCGGGACGTGGAAGGACTCGGTGACGGCACGGGGTCTGCCGTACGGCTCCAGGCCCCGGTACCAGACCTCGGTCCAGCCCTCGCCGCGGAACGGCCGGGCGGGGGTGTCGCTGTAGTCGTCGACGCCCACGACGTCGACGTAGCGGCCGCCGGGGTAGTAGGGCCGGGGCTCCTTGCCGTAGCGGCCGTCCCAGGAGTTCGGCGCCCACACGAAGATCAGGTTGTGCAGTCCGCGGCGGCCCACGAGGTAGTCGTACGTCAGACGCCACAGCCTCCGGAACGCGGCCGGGTCCTGGCCGGCCCACCAGAAGCCCCGGCCCGGCGCCGTGTTCATCTCGTGGTACGGCCGCAGCAGCACCGGCACCCCGCGGTCGGCGAGGTAGCCCAGGTGGTCGGCGAGGAAGCCGAGGTCGTGGAGCAGCGCCCCGTGCTCGGTGGTGCCCGGGGTGACGACCCGGGTGAACCAGTCGGGGTCCCGTGCGCCGGGGGAGTTGCGGTGCTTGGTCTGTTCGAAGCCCTTGACCGGGCTGCCCGGGTACGGCTGGTGAAAGGAGAAGCCGACCAGACCCGACGGACCGCCGCCGTTGTGCGGCAGGGACACTTCGCCGCCGGAGGCGCAGTCCGTGTGCGTGCCCGAGGGGCGGTAGGAGCCGTCGGCCGGCCGGGGCAGGCCCGCCCACACGCCGACCGCCAGGTCGACGGCGTCGTCCACGTACCCCCAGTACCGGCGGCAGCCCGGCCATGCGCCGGAGTAGGAGCGGGTCCGGCCCACCGCCCAACCGGCTTGGCCGTAGCCCGGGCCGAGGTCCAGCTCGACGAAGCCCGGCAGCCGGCCGGTGATGTCCCGGGCCTTGCGGTAGTAGTAGCCCGGCTGCTTGGTGCCCCGGTAGTCGCCGTACGCCGGGTTGTACCGCTCGTTGTGCAGCTCCACGTGCTGGCCGATCACCGTGCGGCTCGGCCGACCCCGGCGCGCGTCGTTCTCCAGGGTCACCAGCAGGGCGTACACCCGGCGCGCGGCAGGGGTGGCGTGCGGGTCCCGTTTCCGCAGGTCGGTGGGTACCGACCTGCTCTCGTCGGCGCCCGTTTCCCGGTCCGGCCAGGCCGCCCGTATCCCGAGCGGCGCGAGCAGCGCCGCGCCGGCCCCGGCGCCGATCAGCCCGAGGCGCCCGCGCATCCGCATCGCGTCACCTACCGGAGTGGGCGCGCGGGCTGGTGGGACGGGTCACTCGTTGGCCGCCGCCGACGCCTGGGCCTCGCCGCGGCGGCGGATCTGGCGGAAGGTGAACTCGGCCAGGTCGTCGCCGGAGGAGAAGACTTCCGTGTTCTTCGGCGTCACATCGTTGCCGTTGGTGTAGCCGGCGATCGTGAAGTAGGCGTAGCGGCCGTAGAAGTTGGTCGTCGTGCGGCAGACCGCGGCGTTGCAGAAGTCCTTGATCCCGCCGCCGGACAGGGACTTGACCCTGCTCTTGCTGTCGGCCTCGGCTTTGGCCTTGGCCGCCCGGGCCTCAGTGTCGAAGACGGCCACGCCCACCGTCACCGCGACACTGCCCTTGGTGTAGGTGACACGGAGCAGACGGGTGCAGTCGTTCGCGTCGAGGACCTTCGGCAGTGTCCCGCTGGCCGCGTTGGCGCAGCTCTTCGTGTCGGCCGTCGGGCCCTTCTTGTACACGGTCTCGCCCATGGTCAGCTGGGTGCCCGGGAAGAGCCGGTCCGCGCTGAGCGGGGCCTTGTCCTTGTTCTTGCTGGAGACGAAGTCCTTCGGGTCCAGCGGCGGCGGGGCGCTGGTCGGCGCGAACGACGGGGCCGTGGCGGACTTGCTCGGGAGGTCGACGGTGGCCGGCAGCTGGGAGCTCGGCCGGTTCGAGGCCTGGCTGTCGCCGTTCGCCGAGACGACGGCCACGGCGACGGCAGCACCTATCGCCACGGTGGCGACTGCTCCGCCGCCGATGAGCAGCAGTCTGCGGCGCTTGTTGCGCGCCTCGGACGCCTCGGCGAGGGCAGCCCAGTCCGGGCTCTGGCCACCGGCGTCGTTCCAGGGCTGCTGCGAATGCGGTTTCCAGGGATCCCACTGGGACTGGGGTCCCCCCTGCCCAAAGCTCATGGGGCGCATCTTAGACGGGCCGAGGGGTGTGCTGGTCCGTCTCAACCGGCCCTGAAGCCCCTAGCGTTCGCTCCATGAGGACGGGCAAATGCGGCATCTCCGGGTGGTTGGTACGAAGGGCTTCGTGGCTGGTGCGTGCGGTGCTCGTCGACGTCGGGGTGGGGGTGCTGCTCTCCGGGGTCCCGGCGGCCTGCTCGCCGTACGGCTACTGCGTCCCGTTGGTGTCCCGCTGCTGGTCGCCCGGGTTGCGCAGGCGCCTGAGGCGGGCGGTCACGTTCTGTGTCGCGGCGATCGCGGTCCTGGGTGCGGGCGCGAGGTCCTAAGCTGGGGGGCGAACAGGTTGCCGGGCGGTGTCGACCCGTTTTGACCGGGTGGGCGCGCCGCAGGTATCCTGCATGTTCGTTGTGTATTGGCTTGCTCATTCTCACGGGACGGGCCCTTACACCGGTCCACCGGGCCGATGACCAGCGACCCCACGTACGCGGTTTGCGTCGCCGCCGTGCGGTCCAGGCTGTCGTGATCGTTTCGGTGACCTTGTTTAGGACCATTCACTCGAAGCGAAGGCTACGAACCGTGCGTACGTACAGCCCCAAGCCCGGCGATGTGACGCGCCAGTGGCACGTCATTGACGCTCAGGACGTCGTCCTGGGCCGTCTCGCCACCACTGCCGCCACCCTTCTGCGGGGCAAGCACAAGCCGATCTACGCGCCCCACGTCGACACCGGTGACTTCGTCATCATCGTCAACGCCGACAAGGTGCACCTCTCCGGCAACAAGCGGACCCAGAAGATGGCGTACCGCCACTCCGGCTACCCGGGTGGTCTGCGCTCCGTCCGTTACGACGAGCTGCTCGAGAAGAACCCCGAGAAGGCCATCGAGAAGGCCGTCAAGGGCATGCTCCCGAAGAACACCCTGGGCCGTCAGATGCTCTCGAAGCTGAAGGTCTACCGCGGCGAGAACCACCCCCACGCTGCTCAGCAGCCGGTTCCGTTCGAGATCACCCAGGTCGCGCAGTAAGTCCGGCCACCCCCTAAGACCGAAGAGAATCTGAGGAGAATCGTGGCCGAGACCACTGCCGAGCAGCCGCTCGAAGAGCTTGACATCGACAGCTACACCACCGAGTCCGAGGTCCCCGTCGAGGGCGAGTACACCTCGGAGTCCATGGCCTCCCGCTTCGGCGAGCCCCAGCCGGCCGCCGGCCTGGGCCGTCGCAAGAACGCCATTGCCCGCGTCCGGATCGTTCCGGGCTCCGGCAAGTGGAAGATCAACGGTCGCACCCTCGAGGACTACTTCCCGAACAAGGTGCACCAGCAGGAAGTCAACGAGCCCTTCAAGGTGCTCGAGCTCGAGGGCCGCTACGACATCATCGCCCGGATCGCCGGTGGCGGTGTCTCCGGTCAGGCCGGTGCGCTCCGTCTCGGTGTCGCCCGTGCGCTGAACGAGGCCGACGTCGACAACAACCGCGGCCCGCTCAAGAAGGCCGGCTTCCTCCGCCGCGACGACCGTGCGGTCGAGCGCAAGAAGGCCGGTCTGAAGAAGGCCCGCAAGGCTCCGCAGTACAGCAAGCGCTAAGCTTCGCTGCCTGCTGGTACGTACCCCGTACGTACTCCGAACGCCCCGGCGGCACGCCACTGTGCCGCCGGGGCGTTCGTTTATCACAGCCCACAGGCGTATAACGGCACAAGACGCTCAAAGGCTGGTGTGATCGGATGGCCAGGCATCGAATGCCTGGGACACGGGAGCCATGTGCGCGGGCCGCACCCGCACGGGCGACCGGAACTGACGCTTCCTCAGGAGGACAAGTGGGACGACTCTTCGGCACGGACGGCGTGCGCGGTGTCGCCAACGCGGATCTGACGGCCGAGATGGCGCTCGGTCTGTCGGTCGCGGCGGCCCACGTACTGGCCGAGGCGGGCACCTTCGCAGGCCACCGGCCCACGGCGGTGGTCGGGCGTGACCCGCGCGCGTCCGGGGAGTTCCTGGAGGCCGCCGTGGTCGCGGGCCTCGCCAGCGCCGGCGTGGACGTGCTGCGCGTCGGCGTGCTGCCGACGCCGGCCGTGGCGTATCTGACGGGTGCGCTGCGGGCCGACCTGGGTGTCATGCTCTCCGCCAGCCACAACGCCATGCCGGACAACGGCATCAAGTTCTTCGCCCGCGGCGGACACAAGCTCGCCGACGAGCTCGAGGACAAGATCGAGGCCGTGTACGAGGCGCACCGGCACGGTGAGCCCTGGGAGCGGCCCACCGGGGCCGGTGTCGGGCGGGTCCGGTCCTACGAGGAGGGCTTCGGCCAGTACGTCGGCCACCTGCTCGACGTACTGCCGAACCGGCTGGACGGGCTGAAGATCGTCCTGGACGAAGCGCACGGCGCGGCCTCGGGGGTCTCGCCGGAGGCGTTCGCGCGGGCCGGTGCCGAGGTCGTCACGATCGGGGCCGAGCCGGACGGGCTCAACATCAACGACGGGTGCGGGTCGACGCACCTGGGGCAGCTCAAGGCCGCGGTCGTCGAGCACGGGGCCGATCTCGGTATCGCGCACGACGGTGACGCGGACCGGTGCCTCGCCGTGGACCACACCGGTGAGGAAGTCGACGGCGACCAGATCCTGGCCGTGCTCGCGCTGGCGATGCGGGAACGTTCCGCTCTGCGGGCCGAGACCGTGGTGGCGACCGTGATGTCCAACCTCGGCTTCAAGCTGGCCATGGAGCGTGAGGGTATCGCGCTGGTGCAGACCGCGGTCGGTGACCGGTATGTGCTGGAAGAGATGAAGGAGCACGGCTTCGCGCTCGGTGGTGAGCAGTCCGGACACGTGATCATCCTGGATCACGCGACGACGGGTGACGGCACGCTGACCGGGCTGATGCTGGCCGCACGGGTCGCCGAGACGGGTCGTACGCTGCGCGAGCTGGCGGGCGTGATGGAGCGGCTGCCGCAGGTGCTGATCAATGTGCCGGATGTGGACAAGGCGCGGGTGAAGACGTCCGCGGATCTTGCGGCGGCGGTTGCCGAGGCGGAGCGGGAGCTGGGGTCCACCGGGCGGGTGCTGTTGCGGCCCTCGGGGACGGAGCCGCTGGTACGGGTGATGGTCGAGGCGGCGGATATTGATCAGGCTCGGTCTGTGGCGGGGCGGTTGGCTGATGCGGTGAAGTCGGCGCTGGGGTAGTTCCCGGTGCCGGGTTCTGGGCGGGGGTTCTGTGCTGGGCGGGCTGCGGGTTCGTTGTGGCTTGTCGCGCCCGCGCGGCGGAGCCGCATGCCGGCAGAGCCCCGCGCCCCTTACGGGGCGTTGCTCTTCCCGCGTTGGGGGGACCAGAGCCACTTCTGGGTCAGCAGGGTCAGGGTGCCGGCGAGGATGATGCCCAGCAGGTTGAGCAGGAGCTGTTCCGTGGAGCCCCAGGTCTGGCCCGTGTCGCCGTAGCTCAGGGCCACGGCTGCGTTGGCGGCGGCCGGGACGGTCGTCACGGAGATGGCGACGCCGACCATGGCGCCGGACTTCGCGGAGGTCAGGGAGAGGGTGCCGGCGGCGCCGGCGAGGACCGCCACCACGAAGGAGAACCAGTCGGGGGCGTAGACGAAGCCGGTCTGCGGCCGGTCAGCCTTCAGCTGGTCCCTGCTGAACAGCCCGACGGCGTCCATGAAGAGGCTGAAGCCCACCGTCACGGCCATCGCCACCGCGAAGCCCACGAGCAGCGCGATCAGTGAGCGCAGGGCCAGGTGCGGCCTGCGCTGCACCATCGCGGTGGAGATGCCCGCCAGCGGGCCGAACTCCGGGCCGACCGCCATTGCGCCCACGATCAGGATCGCGTTGTCGAGGACGACACCGCAGGCCGCGATCATCGTGGCCAGCGTGATGAAGGCGAGGTAGGTGATGGAGAGGGTCGACTCCTCGTGCGTCGCCTCCGTCAGGTGCTCCCACAGCACGGCGTCCGCGGGCTCGCCCGGAGCCTCCTCCTCGGCCTTCTCGGCCCGCTTGGACAGGGAGAGATCGATGTTCTCGACGGCGATGGAGCCGGTGTCGTCGAGGCCCATCCGCTGCAGTCCGGTGAGCAGCTCGTCGCCCGCCTCACGCGCCACGTCGCACATGACGACGTCCCCCGAGGGATTGCGGGCGGCGCCCGGCATCACGACCAGGTGCGTGGTGCCGACCGTCTTCTCGATCAGGCGGATCACGTCCCCGGTCTTCTCGGGCGGCGTGATCAGGCGCAGATGCAGCATGGCGGCAGCGTAACGGTCAGAGCTTGCGCAGGCTCAGGCGTTGCACCTTGTGGTCCGGGCCCTTGCGGATGATGAGGGTGGCGCGGCCGCGGGTGGGAGCGACGTTCTCGACGAGGTTGGGGCGGTTGATCGTGCGCCAGGTGGTGCGGGCGTAGTCGAGCGCCTCCTCCTCGGAGACCTGGGTGTACTTGCGGAAGTACGAGGACGGGTTCTGGAAGGCGGTTGCGCGCAGTTTCCTGAACCGGTTGAGGTACCAGCTCTCGATGTCCTCGGTGCGGGCGTCGACGTACACGCTGAAGTCGAAGTAGTCGGCGAGGCCGACCCGGGTGCGGCCGTCCTTGCCGGGGAGGGCGGGCTGGAGGACGTTCAGGCCCTCGACGATCAGGATGTCCGGGCGGCGGACCACGAGGCGTTCGCCGGGGACGATGTCGTAGATGAGGTGCGAGTAGACGGGGGCCGTCACCTCGTCCTTGCCGGCCTTGATGTCGGCGACGAAGCGGGTCAGGGCGCGGCGGTCGTACGACTCGGGGAAACCTTTTCGCGACATCAGGCCGCGGGCCTGGAGCTCCTTGGTGGGCAGCAGGAAGCCGTCCGTCGTCACCAGCTCCACGCGCGGGTGCTCGGGCCAGCGGGAGAGCAGGGCCTGCAGGAGGCGGGCGACGGTGGACTTGCCCACGGCCACCGAGCCGGCGACGCCTATGACGAAGGGGGTGCCCGACTGCGAGCCCTGTTCGCCGAGGAAGATGTTGAGCGCGCCTCTGAGGCCGTCCGTGGCGCCGATGTAGAGGTTGAGGAGCCGCGACAGCGGGAGGTAGATGTCCCGCACCTCGTCGAGGTCGATGACATCGCCGAGACCGCGCAGCTTCTCGACCTCCTCCGCGGTGAGCGGCAGCGGCGTCTTGTCCCGCAGCGCGCTCCACTCCGAGCGGGTGAGGTCGACGTAGGGAGTCGCCTCCGGCCTGGGCCGGTGGGCGCTCCGGGGCATCGAGGAGACCGGAGAGATCACAGTCCATTGTTACGGGAGGACGAACGGACGGTGAGGTGGGATCCGTCACGCCGCTCCCGGTGCCGCTCGGCGGGCCGGTCCCGTTGCGGTGTTCGTACCGGCGTGGGAATTTCCGAATTCGGGCACGCTGCGACCAGTTCTGCGCTGAAAACGATCGTAGGCTGCCGGTCATGTGCGGAATCGTGGGATACGTGGGAGCGCAGTCGGCGCTCGAGGTCGTGACGGCCGGGCTGAAGCGGCTGGAGTACCGGGGATACGACTCGGCGGGCGTCGCCGTGCTCGCGGACGGCGGACTGGCGGCGGCGAAGAAGGCCGGGAAGCTGGTCAACCTGGAGAAGGAACTGGCGGACCGGCCGCTGCCGACGGGCACGACGGCGATCGGGCACACGCGGTGGGCCACGCACGGCGGGCCGACGGACGCGAATGCGCATCCGCATCTCGACAACGCCGGGCGGGTCGCCGTCGTGCACAACGGGATCATCGAGAACTTCGCCCGTCTGCGCGCGGAGCTGGAGGAGCGCGGGCACTCGCTGACGTCCGAGACCGACACCGAGGTCGTCGCGCATCTGCTGGCCGAGGAGTTCTCGTCGTGCGCGGATCTCGCGGAGGCGATGCGGCTGGTGTGCCGACGGCTGGAAGGGGCGTTCACGCTGGTCGCGGTGCATGCCGACGAGCCGGATGTGGTGGTGGGGGCGCGGCGGAACTCGCCGCTGGTGGTGGGTGTTGGAGAGGGCGAGGCCTTTCTCGCCTCGGACGTCGCCGCGTTCATCGCCCACACGCGGTCGGCGATCGAGCTGGGTCAGGACCAGGTGGTGGAGCTGCGCCGGAACGGGGTGACGGTGACCGGCTTCGACGGCCGTCCGGCGGACGTCCGGTCGTACCACATCGACTGGGACGCGTCGGCCGCGGAAAAGGGGGGCTATGACTACTTCATGCTCAAGGAGATCGCCGAGCAGCCCAAGGCGGTCGCCGATACGTTGCTGGGGCGCATCGACGCGGCCGGCTCACTGACGCTGGACGAGGTACGGATCCCTCCGGGGGTGCTGCGGGAGGTCGACAAGGTCGTCATCGTGGCGTGCGGTACGGCCTTCCACGCCGGGTTGATCGCGAAGTACGCCATCGAGCACTGGACCCGCATCCCGTGCGAGGTGGAGCTGGCGAGCGAGTTCCGCTACCGGGATCCCATCCTCGATCAGCAGACCCTGGTCATCGCCATCTCCCAGTCCGGCGAGACCATGGACACGCTGATGGCCGTACGGCACGCGCGCGAGCAGGGCTCGAAGGTGCTGGCGATCTGCAACACGAACGGTTCGACGATTCCGCGTGAGTCGGATGCGGTGCTGTACACGCATGCCGGTCCCGAGGTGGCGGTCGCCTCGACCAAGGCGTTTCTGACGCAGCTCGTGGCGTGTTACCTGGTGGCGCTGTATCTGGCGCAGGTGCAGGGCACCAAGTGGGCGGACGAGATCCGGGACGTCATCCGGGAGTTGTCGAGGATCTCCGGCGAGGTCCGGCAGGTCCTTCAGACCATGGAGCCGGTACGGGAGCTGGCGCGCTCGCTCGCCTCGAAGAACACGGTGCTCTTCCTGGGCCGGCATGTCGGTTATCCGGTCGCCCTTGAGGGCGCGCTGAAGCTGAAGGAACTCGCCTACATGCACGCCGAGGGGTTTGCGGCGGGTGAGCTGAAGCACGGTCCGATCGCGTTGATCGAGGAGGACCTGCCGGTGGTGGTGGTCGTGCCGTCGCCGCGGGGTCGGTCCGTGCTCCACGACAAGATCGTGTCCAACATCCAGGAGATCCGGGCGAGGGGTGCGCGGACGATCGTGATCGCGGAGGAGGGGGACGAGGCGGTGGTGCCGTACGCCGACCATCTCGTACGGATTCCGGTGACGCCGACGTTGCTTCAGCCGCTGGTGGCTACGGTGCCGTTGCAGGTGTTCGCATGCGAGTTGGCTACTGCGCGGGGGAACGAGGTGGATCAGCCTCGGAATCTGGCGAAGTCGGTGACGGTGGAGTAGGGCCCGCTCTTCAAGGCTTCTGTGAAGGGGGTGAAGGCTCCGGTCGGGAAGGTGAGGGTGGCCCTGGCCGGGGCCTTGGAGTCGCGGACGGCAACGTGGGTGGGGGAGTTTGCGATCTCCACGCAGTCGTTGCCGTCGCCTTCTCCGGAGTAAGAGGACTTCCGCCAGTTGTCGAGGGTGGTCATGGGGTGCCTCACAGCTCTTTCGCCAGCTTGTGAATGAAGTCGCGCGACCGCTCGGGGGCGAGTGCTACAGCCTCCACTTTACGGAACCGCGTTCGATAGGCGTTGAGCTGAGCTTCGGAGTCGATGAAGATCGAGCCATAGGGCGCGTCCCGCACCACCGTGTCCAACTTGGGCAGGGGGCCGCCCACGTAGGTCATGGTGTTCGAAGCCCTGGAGAAGCCGTCCAGGTCGAAAGGGATGACGCGGAGGGTGATGTGGTTCGCTTCGGAAAGCTCGACGAGGCGGGCGAGTTGAGTCCGTGAGGCGGCGCGGTCGCTGACCCTGATGCGCAGTGCCGCCTCGTGGATCACCACTTCGTACGGGATGCTGATCTCCTGACGTGCCATACGGTGGCGGACCCGCAACTCAAGCTCATCAGGCGTGAGTTCTGGCACCCGGGAAGAGAAGACGGAGCGGGCGTATTGCTCGGTCTGAAGCAAGCCCGGTACGAACAGGATGGCTACCTCGCGGCGGAACGAGGCGTGGTGGTCCAGTTCCGACAGGTCCAGGAACGACGTGGGCAGCAGGCCTCGGTACTCCTCCCACCAACCGCGTGTCCGGTCGGTGGCCATCGCGACCAGGGCATCGATGAACTCGTCGTCCGTGCAGGCGTAGTGGGACGCGAGGCGGCGAAGTCGCTGCTCACTCACGCCCGCGAGCCCGGACTCGATGTGCGTGATTTGGGCGGGGCTCACTCCGAGCAGCGCCGCCGCCTGGCGGGCGTTGAGATCAGCTGCCTCGCGGAGTCTGCGCAATTCAGTCGCCAGACGAAGCTGACGTGCCGTCGGTTCGCGCCTCAAAGCTCTCGACTGCTCCTAGGCCGAACGCGCCTGTGGGCGCGACTCGTTCGGGGCCAGATTACGTGATCGGCTTGCTGCATCTCTAGATTTAGATCTGCCGTCTGTGATGCGACGCGCACGCTGCGGAACGCCGGGACCCCGGAAGCGCACCGCGCCGTCCTGCCATGACGGCTGAGGCAATGACACCGCCGGGCATCGCATCAACCCCTCACCATCCACCGGAGGTTGCCGCATGCCCGAAAACGAGTCCTGGGAATACTCCCTCTGCATCCCGAACGACCTTCGAGCGGTCACCATCAGTCGCCGTACCCTCCGGCTGATCCTCACGATGCACGGCCTGATCCGGCTCGTCGACGTCGCCGAACTGCTGGCGACCGAGCTGGTCTCCAACGCCGTACGGCATACCAAAGGGCCAGCGGCGCTGCGGGTGCGCTGGTCGGCCGGCGTGTTGCGCATCGGGGCGTGGGGCGCCGACCCCGAACCGCCCGAACCGCCACGGCTGCTCGGGCAGCTCGCCGAGTCGGAGGAGGGGCGTGGGCTGGCGCTCGTGCGGGCCTGCGCCGATGTGTGGGGGTGGCAGTTGCTGGCCAGGGACGGTAACCGGGGCAAGTACGTGTGGTGCGAGCTGGCTGCCGCCGCGTAAGGCGTGTTGCTCAGCCGTCGGCTGGTGACGTGACCGTCCGGGCCGCTCGCTCGCTTCTCACCCGTGCTGGAACGGACCGAGTCAAGGGTGGCCCGCAGGGCCATCGCCGAAGGCGACGCGGAGCGCCCTTTACTCGGGCCGTGGAAGCACGACACTGACAAAGAAGCGGGCGGCCCCGACGGCAACCCCGCCATCCGACAGCAACTCCTGGAGATGCCCGCCCCCGTCGTCGCGGACGCCCTTGGCTACCACGACAAGACCACCACCCGGCTCCGTACCGAGGCCGGAGGTACCTGGAGCCGATACGCCCCCCGCGACCACACACGGTCACCAGCTGGCTGGACTCCACCACGCAACAGCTGAATAGGCAAGCTCACCAGTATGGAACACCCCAGTACAAGGCCGCTTCCAGCGCCGGGCGGGGCGCCCAGGTGTGGATGTACTCACGCCCGGGCATGGCCGTGGTCATGGCGGACAGTGGTGCTGTGCTGGGATTGATCGGGGCAGTAGGCGGGGCCTTGGTCGGTGGGGCTGCGGGTGTATACGGTCCTCTTCTCAGGCGAAGTACCGCCTGCCTGTACTGCTTGTCGTGGTCTGTCAGGACAGGGCCACGGCCAAGTGGGCGGCCGGCCCCTTCGACTGCGGCACGCGTGGCTGGACGGCTCAACGGACGTGTCCGCTGGTCGCCGGGCCGAACAACCTGCCGGTGATCATTGACGCCAGGACCGCGGCGAAGAACCCGGCACTGGCCGTGCTCTCCGCCTTGGCGCACGCCCGCAGCCCCGAGTGCGACGCCATACTGGAGGCGATCGGCCGCGCCCTTCAGGCACTCCACGAGACGGACCCTGAGACCGCTGGGTACTTCTTCGAGTTCCTGGAAATCAACCTGGGGAACACCCCAGCCGGAGAGAAATGGAGGAGAGACATGTCGTTCGTCAGTTACTTCCCCGGTCGGGGGACGGTTCGTGAGACGGCCTACCTGGAAGGCAAGACGGAGGCAAGACGGAAGGCAAGGCCGAAGACCGTGCCTCGCTGATCCTGCGTGTGCTGGAGAAGCACGGCATCTTCGTCTCCGAGGAGGCGCGGGAGCGCATCACCTCGTGCTCGGACCTTGACACCCTCACTCTCTGGTTCGACCGGTCCCTGACCGCCACGACGACCGAAGACCTTTTCGCCGAGGACCCGGAGGTTCCGGGGACCAGTCCGGAACGGGCCTGAATCTGATCACCGGTGAGCCGAGCCTGGGGGCGCCCGGCGGATCGTAGAGTGCCCAGGTGAGCATCATCGGGGTCGGTATCGACGTGGCCGAGATCGATCGGTTCGCGGCGTCGCTGGAGCGGACGCCTGGGCTGGTCGACCGGCTGTTTGTGCAGAGCGAGTTGCTGCTGCCCAGCGGGGAGCGAAGGGGCGTTGCCTCGCTCGCCGTGCGGTTTGCCGCGAAGGAGGCCCTCGCCAAGGCCTTGGGAGCGCCGCCCGGGCTGCACTGGACGGACGCCGAGGTGTACGTCGAGGACAGTGGGCAGCCTCGGCTGAAGGTGACCGGCACCGTGGCGGCTCGGGCGGCGGAGTTGGGTGTGCGGTCGTGGCACCTGTCGCTCAGTCATGACGCCGGAGTGGCCTCGGCCGTTGTCATCGCCGAGGGGTGAGACGGACCGCCGAGGCCGAACCCCGCGTCAGCAGATCGACTGGGTGCTGTTCACCAGCGTGTTGTTGCGGAACGTGGTGTTCGTGCCGCAGGGGCTTTCGCGGATCGCGGAGTTGGTCACCGTCAGGTTCTGGATGGTGATGTCGGAGTTGTTCGGGAACTCCGAGCGGGCCGCCAGGCGGATCTCGCCGCCGCCGGTGACGCTGCCGCTCTGGGCGGCGATGTTCACGTTGTAGCAGTTCTCGATCAGGATCGAGTTGTTGCCGGTGTTGGAGATGTTCACCCGGTCGATGACCGCTCCGCCGCTCTCGGAGACGCAGAAGACGCCGCGGCCGCCACCGCGGGCGATCACCTCGCCCACGCGGATGTTGGTGGGATAGCCGCTGCCCACCCGGCCGTTGCGGTTGGCCATGCGGAACGCGGCGTAGCCCGTGCCGGTGCCTGCGCCGTCCGCGTCGACCTTCGTGACCGTCGCGTTGATGGTCTGGTTCAGCAGCAGCCCCGACTCACCGACGTTCCGGGCGGTGACCGTGCCGATGGTGATGCCGTCCACGCCGTACGTCTCGACCGCGTGGCTGCTCGCGCCGGAGACGTAGACGTTGTCTATGCGGACGTTGCGTGTCCATTGGGTGGTGTCGCCGCGGTTGTCGATGCGGATGCCGAGGCCGGCCGAGAGACGCATGTCGATCTGACCGAGGATCACGTTCTGGACGTTGCGCAGGAAGACGCCGTAGAGCGGGCTGCCGGTGACGTTCAGGTGCTGGACCTCCACGTCACGGGTGCCGCGGGAGTAGACCGGCGCCTGGTCGCCGGAGCCCGTGCCGGTGACGTTGATCGTGCCGCAGACGTCGAGGACGGTGTAGCTGGGGAGGGAGATGCGGGATCCGGCGGACATCGAACCCGAGTCGCGTACGACCACGCGTTCCTTGGCAGTACGGCCCGCAGTGAGGCTGTTGACGGCCGCCTGGACCGCTGCCCGCATGTCGGTGCCCGTGTGGACGACGCTGCCGCCGCGGCGGGCGGTCCAGGTGCTGCCGCTCTGCACGGCCTCCGCCTGATACGAGCCCTCACCGCAGGCGGCGGCCGCCCGGGCGGGAGCGGCGGTGGCCTGGGCGGGGGCGGTGAGCGTGCCTGCGGTGGTGAGGAGGGCGACCGCGCCGGTGGCGGCGAGAAGTGCGGCTCTGCGTCCCATGGGGGTTGGGTCCTCTCGTCGAATCGTTCGACTGAATCGATTCATCCTGTGGGGGCCGGTGAGTTTGGCAACGCGGTGGCCAAGCGTCAATGGGTGCGACGAGGTTGGTGATGTGGGGGAGACTCGGGCGTATGCGGACTGCGTACAGCGTGGAGACGGTCAGGGCGGCTGAACGGGACTTGATGGCGCGGCTTCCGGAGGGGGCGTTGATGCAGCGGGCGGCCGCCGGGCTCGCCGCGGCCTGCGCGGACCTGCTGGGGCGGGTGTACGGCAGCCGGGTCGTGCTGCTGGTCGGCAGTGGGGACAACGGGGGTGACGCGCTGTACGCCGGGGCGCGGCTGGCCCGGCGCGGTGCGGGGGTGACAGCGGTGTTGCTGTCGCCCGAGCGTGCCCATGCGGGTGGGCTCGGGGCGTTGCGGCGGGCGGGGGGTGTCGTCGCGGGGGCCGGTGGCGCCGAGGAGTTGATCGGGCGGGCCGATCTCGTCGTGGACGGGATCGTCGGGATCGGGGGCAAGGGCGGGCTGCGCGCGGAGGCGGTGCCGCTGGCGGAGGCGGCGGCGCGGGGGCGGGCTGCCGTGGTCGCGGTGGATCTGCCGAGTGGCGTCGATGTCGACACCGGGGAGGTGCGGGGGGCGGCCGTACGGGCCGATCTCACGGTGACGTTCGGGACGCACAAGCCGGGGCTGCTGGTGGATCCGGCGCGGGAGTACGCCGGGTCGGTGCGGCTCGTCGACATCGGGCTGGAGCTGCCTGCCGAGGCCGAGTTGGAGGCGTTGCAGCACGCGGATGTGGCGGCGCTGCTGCCGATGCCGGTGTCGGAGAGCGACAAGTACCGGCGGGGCGTTGTCGGGATCGCCGCCGGATCGGCGCGGTATCCGGGCGCCGCGGTGCTCGCCGTCGCCGGGGCCCTGCGGGGTGGGGCGGGGGCCGTGCGGTATGTGGGGCCGGCCGGGGATGCGGTGATCGCGCGGTTCCCGGAGACGCTCGTGTCCGATCAGGGGCCTCGGCGGGCGGGGCGGGTGCAGGCGTGGGTCGTCGGGCCGGGGGCCGGGGACGACGCGGGGACGGTGGCCGAGGTACTGGCGGCCGACGTGCCGGTGCTGGTGGATGCGGACGGGCTGCGGCTGGCCGACGCCGGGGCGGTACGGGGGCGTGGCGCGCCCACGTTGATGACTCCGCATGCCGGGGAGGCGGCGGCGTTGCTGGGGGTTGCGCGGGAGGAGGTCGAGGGGGCTCGGCTTGCGGCGGTGCGGGAGTTGGCGGGGCGGTACGGGGCGACCGTGCTGTTGAAGGGGTCGACGACGTTGGTTGCCGGGGCGGGGGGTGGGCCCGTACGGGTGAATCCGACGGGGACGCCGTGGCTCGCCACGGCGGGGAGCGGGGATGTGCTGTCCGGGCTTGCCGGGTCGTTGCTGGCGGCGGGGCTTTCTGCGGTGGATGCGGGGAGTGTGGCGGCGTATCTGCATGGGCTGGCCGGGCGGTATGCGGCGGATGGGGCGCCGGTGGGGGCGCATGATGTGGCGGGGGCGATTGGGGGGGCTTGGCGGGATGTGTGTGGGTGAGTGGGTGCCGGGGGGGCCGGCGGTGGGTGGGGTGCGTCACCCGGCGACGGGTGGGTGACCGTCGGGGCAGTGGGCGGCGGGTGGGGTGCATAACCCGGCGCTGCGGGGTGCCGCTGCGCCCACCCGTGCCGCCCCAGCGGCACGACTGCCCGCAGCTGCGTGCGGTGCGGCTGCCCGCGGCTGCCCGCAGCTACGTGCGGTGCGGCTGCGTGCGGTGTGGCTGCTCGCGGCTGAGTGTCGAAGGGACGTCCGATCGCTCTGAGACACTAAGCGCGATGAGTACGACTGCACACCTGCCCAGCGCCCCGTTGCGTGCCCGGGCCGAGATTGATCTGGGGGCCCTTCGGGCCAATGTGCGTGCCCTGCGTGCGCAGGCGCCCGGTGCGGCTCTGATGGCCGTGGTGAAGTCCGAGGCGTATGGCCACGGGGCGCTGCAGTGCGCCCGCGCGGCGGTGGACGCGGGGGCGACCTGGCTGGGTACGGCCACGCCCGAGGAGGCGCTGGCGCTGCGCGCGGCGGACGGGCTGCCGGCGGACGTCAGGATCATGTGCTGGCTGTGGACGCCCGGCGGGCCCTGGCGGGAGGCGATCGAGGCCGGTCTCGACGTCTCCGTCAGCGGGATGTGGGCCCTGCGGGAGGTCACCGAGGCGGCGCGCGGGGCCGGCCGGCCGGCGCGGGTGCAGCTCAAGGCCGACACCGGGCTCGGGCGGGGCGGCTGTCAGCCGGGCGAGGACTGGGCCGAGCTCGTCGGGCAGGCGGTCAGGGCGGAGGCCGAGGGGATCCTTCGGGTCACCGGGCTGTGGTCGCACTTCGCCTGCGCCGACGAGCCCGGGCATCCGTCCATCGCCCTCCAGCTCGGGCGGTTCCGGGAGATGGTGGCGTACGCCGAGGGGGCGGGCCTGCGGCCCGAGGTACGGCACATCGCGAACTCGCCGGCCACGCTCACGCTTCCCGAGGCCCACTTCGACCTCGTACGGACCGGGATCGCGTTGTACGGCATCTCGCCCAGCCCCGAGATCGGCACCCCGGCCGACTTCGGGCTGCGCCCCGTGATGACGCTGTCGGCCTCGCTGGCGCTGGTCAAGCAGGTGCCCGGGGGACACGGGGTCAGCTACGGGCATCGGTACACCACCCCCGGCGAGACCACCCTCGGCCTCGTCCCGCTCGGCTACGCGGACGGCATCCCGCGGCACGCCTCGGGGACCGGGCCGGTGCTGATCGGCGGCAAGTGGCGGACCGTCGCGGGGCGGATCGCGATGGACCAGTTCGTCGTCGACCTGGGGGGCGACGTGCCCGGGCCGGGGGCGGAAGCCGTACTGTTCGGGCCCGGCGACCGCCGGGAGCCCACCGCCGAGGACTGGGCGCAGGCCGCGGGGACCATCGCGTACGAAATCGTCACGCGCATCGGAACACGTGTTCCCCGCGTCTATGTGAACGGGGAGCAGGACGGGTAACCCGCCCAGAGGTCCCGCAGCAGTACATCGGCATCGTGTGTGACAGACACCGGAACCACCCGACCCACCAGCCCGGCGAAGAGGAGCGGTACGTGAGCGAGAGCAGTGCGGAGGGCGTAGCGAGCGCCGCCGCGGCGGCCGTCGCCTCCGCAACGGGGGCGGCCGACAACTGGCGCAAGGTCACCGGCATCGCGGGCGCCGCCATAGGAGTCATCGCCGCGGGCGCGGCGGCCGGCGTCGCGATAGAACGGATGACCGTCGGCCGCGGCATACGGAAGAAGGCGCGGCTCGCCCTCGACTCGGCGGGGCCGTACGGCGCACTGCGCGGCACACCCGGCCGCGCCTACGCCGAGGACGGCACCGAGCTGTACTACGAGGTCGACGAGGTCGAGACCGAGGCGGGAGTGGCGCCGCGCCGCCGCCGGCTCTTCGGCCGCAAGGCGCCCGCGCCCGTCACCGTCGTCTTCAGCCACGGCTACTGCCTCAGCCAGGACTCCTGGCACTTCCAGCGGGCCGCGCTCCGCGGTGTCGTCCGGACCGTCCACTGGGACCAGCGCAGCCACGGCCGGTCGGGTCGGGGGGTCGCGCAGGTGCAGGACGGCGCGCCGGTCACCATCGACCAGCTCGGCAGCGACCTGAAGGCCGTCCTCGACGCGGCCGTGCCCGAGGGGCCGATCGTGCTGGTCGGGCACTCCATGGGCGGGATGACGGTGATGTCCCTGGCCGACCGGTATCCGGAGCTGATCCGCGAGCGGGTCGTCGCCGTGGCGCTCGTGGGTACGTCGTCGGGGCGGCTCGGCGAGGTCAACTTCGGGCTGCCCGTCGCGGGCGTCAACGCGGTGCGGCGGGTGCTCCCCGGCGTGCTGAGGGCGCTCGGGCAGCAGGCCGAGCTGGTGGAGAAGGGGCGGCGGGCCACCGCCGATCTGTTCGCCGGGATCATCAAGCGCTACTCCTTCGCCTCCCGGGACGTCGACCCGGCGGTCGCCCGGTTCGCGGAGCGGATGATCGAGGGCACGCCGATCGACGTGGTCGCCGAGTTCTACCCGGCGTTCACCGACCACGACAAGACGGAGGCGCTCGCCCTCTTCCAGGACCTGCCGGTGCTCGTCCTGGCCGGGGTCAAGGACCTCGTCACGCCGAGCGAGCACAGCGAGGCCATAGCCGATCTGCTGCCGGAGGCCGAGCTGGTGCTCGTGCCGGACGCCGGGCACCTGGTGATGCTGGAGCACCCGGAAGTGGTCACCGACCGGCTCGCCGACCTGCTCACCCGCGCGGGTGCCGTTCCCGCAGGGGCTACCGTGGGTGGCTATGGAAGCACCACCGCACAACCCGGCTGAGACCGAGCTGATCGTCCACTCGCCCGAGCAGATGCGCGAGCTCGGCCGCCGCCTGGCCAAGCTGCTGCGCGCCGGCGACCTGGTACTGCTCAGCGGTGAGCTCGGCGCGGGCAAGACGACGCTGACCCGCGGACTCGGCGAGGGCCTCGGGGTGCGCGGCGCGGTCACCTCGCCGACGTTCGTGATCGCCCGGGTGCACCCCTCCCTGGGGGACGGGCCTCCGCTGGTCCACGTCGACGCCTACCGGCTGGGCGGCGGTCTGGACGAGATGGAGGATCTCGACCTCGATGTCTCGTTGCCCGAGTCGGTGATCATCGTGGAGTGGGGCGAGGGCAAGGTCGAGGAACTGACCGACGACCGGCTGCACGTCGTGATCCACCGGGCCGTCGGGGACACGACGGACGAGGTGCGGCACGTGACGCTCACCGGGATCGGGGAGCGCTGGGCCGCGGTGGACCTGAGTGTGCTCTCGGCCTGAGAGGCCGGGTGGTCTGGGAACTTCATGAACGTTCCGACAATGCGTCGGCAAGATGTTGCGTCCGGCCGCTCCGGCGTGGTCACATGGTATCCAGTCCGTAGTTAGGTCTACCTAACTACGTCCGCCCCCGGGCCTCAGGAGGCGTCCATGTCGGCTACGGAACGAGACGAGACGGTGCCGCGCGTGGTGGCCGGGGTGTCGATGCGCGACCTGCTGGCGTCCTGTGCCGCCGCGCACGCGATCTCGACGCCGCCGCGCGACCCCGAGCCGAGGGCGCCGCAGGTACCGCACGTACGCCAGGCTTCCGAGGGTCACCGTGAGGCGGCGTAGCTCTATCGGATGACGACGACCTTCTGGCCGATCGTCGCGAACTTCCACATTTCGTTGCCGTCCGCGCGGGACTGGCGGATGCCGCCGGTCCGCGCCTTCGGGTCGGGCGGTGGGGTCAGGCCGTTCTTCGCCGCGCTGAAACCGATGGGCACGTGGTCCACGCTGGTGAAGCGGACGACGTGCTCGACGGGGATGCCGTCGGATCCGGTGACCGCGCCCGAGCGGGACGTGACGTAGTAGGTGTCCGGCGCGGGGTCGACGGTGCTCGGGGTGACCCGGAAGGTGCGCACGACCCTGTTGTCCGGGCCGACCAGCCACACCCGGTCGTCGTCCAGGGAGTACACGACCCGTTCGCCGGTGCCGGAGTTGCCGGGCAGGGCGGTGGGGTTGTTCCTGTCCCGGGGGGCCTTCGACGCAGCCGCCGATCTGTCGCCCGCCGCGCTCAGCTCCGCCGGGATGTTCGCCGACGCCTGATAGCCGAGATACCCGACCGTCACGAGGGCCGCCGCCGTGAGACCGGTGACGAGTCCGGCGCTGGTGCTGGACACGGACGTCCACCTCCGGGTCGTTTTGTCCACGTCTGTGGTGAATCTGTGGTGACGCTAGCAGTAGCGGAGACGTGGGCCGGGGTGCCCCGAGGAGCCGTAGGCTGTTTGCGTGCTCTTGCTCGCTCTTGATACCGCAACGCCCGCCGTCACCGTCGCGCTGCACGACGGTACGGACGTCATCGCCTCGTCGAGCCAGGTGGACGCCCGCCGGCACGGTGAGCTGCTGTTGCCGGCCGTCCACCGTGTGCTCGGCGAGGCGGGGCTCACGCTGGACGCCGTCACGCGGATCGTCGTGGGGGTCGGCCCGGGCCCGTACACCGGGCTGCGCGTCGGCCTGATGACCGCCGACACCTTCGGGCTCGCGCTCGGCGTGCCCGTGCACGGCGTGTGCACGCTGGACGGCCTCGCCTACGCCGCCGACATGGAGGGCCCCTTCGTCGTGGCGACCGACGCCCGGCGCAAGGAGGTCTACTGGGCGCGGTACGCCGACTCCCGCACCCGCGTCACGGACCCGGCCGTCGCCCGGCCCGCCGACATCGCCGCGCAGGTCGAGGGGCTGCCCGCGGTCGGTGCGGGCGCGCTGCTGTACCCGGACACCTTCCCGGTCGTGCACGAGCCCGAGCACGTCTCCGCGGCCGCCCTCGCCCGGCTGGCCGCCGAGAGGCTCGGCAAGGGTGAGGAACTCCCCGCGCCCCGCCCGCTGTATCTGCGCCGGCCCGACGCCCAGGTGCCCAAGAACTACAAGGTGGTCACCCCGAAGTGACCGCGCCCGTGACGCCCGTGACGCCCGTGACGCCCGTGCTGCGTGAGATGCGCTGGTGGGACATCGATCCCGTGCTGGAGCTGGAGCGGGACCTGTTCCCCGAGGACGCCTGGTCGCGGGGCATGTTCTGGTCCGAGCTCGCTCATGCGCGCGGCCCCGGGGCGACCCGGCGGTACGTGGTGGCGGAGGACGAGGCCGGCCGGATCGTCGGGTACGCGGGCCTCGCCTCCGCCGGTGACATCGGGGACGTCCAGACGATCGCCGTCGCTCGTGACCACTGGGGCACCGGACTCGGCGGGCGGCTGCTGACCGAGCTGCTGCGGGCCGCGACCGCCTTCGAGTGCGCCGAGGTGATGCTCGAGTGCCGGGTGGACAACGTCCGCGCCCAGAAGCTGTACGAGCGCTTCGGCTTCGAGCCCATCGGCTTCCGGCGCGGCTACTACCAGCCGGGGAACGTGGACGCCGTGGTGATGCGTCTGGCGACCGCGCCCGACAGCGGCTCCGCCGCGGGCGTGCCCTCTGGCCCCGCTGCGCCCGCTGCTCCCTCTGCTCCCTCAGCTCCCTCAGCACCTTCTGCACCCTCTGAACAAGGAACCGAGATCCATGACTGACGAACCCCTGGTCCTGGGGATCGAGACCTCCTGCGACGAGACCGGCGTCGGCATCGTCCGCGGCACCACCCTGCTCGCGGATGCCGTCGCCTCCAGCGTCGACGAGCACGCCCGCTTCGGCGGGGTCGTGCCGGAGGTCGCGTCCCGCGCGCACCTGGAGGCGATGGTGCCGACCATCGACCGGGCGCTGAAGGAGGCAGGGGTCAGCGCGAAGGACCTCGACGGCATTGCGGTGACCGCAGGTCCGGGGCTCGCGGGCGCGCTGCTCGTCGGGGTCTCGGCGGCGAAGGCGTACGCCTACGCGCTGGGCAAGCCGCTGTACGGCGTCAACCACCTCGCCTCCCACATCTGCGTCGACCAGCTGGAGCACGGGGCGCTGCCGGAGCCGACGATGGCGCTGCTGGTGTCCGGCGGGCATTCGTCGCTGCTTCTCTCCTCCGACATCACCTCCGACGTCCGTCCGATGGGCGCGACCATCGACGACGCGGCCGGCGAGGCCTTCGACAAGATCGCCCGGGTGCTGAACCTCGGCTTCCCGGGCGGCCCGGTCATCGACCGGTACGCGAAGGAGGGCGACCCGGACGCCATCGCGTTCCCGCGCGGTCTGACCGGCCCACGCGATCCGGTGTACGACTTCTCCTTCTCCGGACTGAAGACGGCCGTGGCCCGCTGGATCGAGGCCAGACGGGCGGCGGGGGAGGAGGTGCCGGTGCGGGACGTGGCGGCGTCCTTCCAGGAGGCGGTCGTGGACGTGCTGACCCGCAAGGCCGTACGGGCCTGCAAGGACGAGGGCGTCGACCACCTGATGATCGGCGGCGGTGTGGCCGCCAACTCCCGGCTGCGGGCGCTGGCCCAGGAGCGGTGCGAGGCGGCCGGGATCCGGCTGCGGGTGCCCCGGCCGAAGCTGTGCACGGACAACGGCGCGATGGTCGCGGCGCTGGGCGCGGAGATGGTGGCACGCAATCGGCCGGCGTCGAGCTGGGACCTGTCGGCGGACTCGTCGCTGCCGGTGACGGACCCGCATGTGCCCGGGCACGATCACGTGCACGAGGTCAGCAAGGAGAACCTGTACTCGTGACGGTGGCGTTGATGTGGGAGGCGCGGGCGGTTCCCGGGCGCGGGGCGGACCTGCTGGCCTGGGCCGCCGCGCAGCAGCTCCCCGGGCAGCCGCTGCGCCGCGAGATCTTCCGCGCCCCGCAGGACCGCGTCCTCGTCATCACCTGGTGGGACGCGCCCTACGATGCCGTCCTCCCCGAACTGCCGGAGCCGGACGGGGAGTTGGTCACTCGGGCGGTGCATCGGTGGCGGTTCGAGTCGGTGCGGGCGGACTGACCGGCGTGCGGGAGGTCACCCCACGCCGGACACCTCCGTCTCGCAGCGCAGTCGGCGATCCGGGCCCAGCACCCGCACCGGTCCCGTGAGAGTCAGCTGTGCCGTGTGCCGTACGTCCGCGCTGGATGCCGCCAACCGCAGTTCCAGGGCGCCCGGTTCGACCACCCTTCGGCCGGACCGGTCGGTGAAGGCCGAGAGATCCGCGTGGAAGCGGAAGGTCACGCGAGCCGCGTCCCCCGGCTCCAGCTCCACCCGGCGGTAGCCGATCAGACGGACGTCCGGGCGGGTCACGGAGGCCACCGGGTCGTGCAGGTAGAGCTGGACCACCTCCGCTCCCGCGCGGTCGCCGGTGTTGCGGACGACGACCGAGACGTCGTACGAGCCGTCCGTGCCGATGGCGGGATGCGTGCCCTCGACGGGCTCCCAGGCGAACGTCGTGTACGAGCGGCCGTGTCCGAAGGCGTACAGCGGGGTCGGGTCCAGGTTGCTGACCTCGCCCGCCAGGCCCAGCGGCGGCTGGAGGTACGTCCACGGCTGCCCGCCGGGCAGGTCCGGGACGCTCACCGGGAGCCGGCCGGACGGGTTGACGCGGCCCGACAGGACCCCCGCCACCGCCGGGCCGCCCTCCTCGCCCGGGAAGAACGCCTGGACGGACGCGGCCAGCCGGCCGTGCCAGCGGCCCAGGGCGTACGGCCGGCCGGTGAGCAGGACCAGCACCACCGGGACGCCGGTCGCCACCAGCGCGTCCAGCAGATCGCCCTGGACACCGGGCAGACCGAGATCGGCGGCGTCGCAGCCCTCGCCGGAGGTGCCACGGCCGAACAGGCCCGCCCGGTCGCCCAGGACCGCCACGCACACATCCGCCTCCGCCGCCCGTGCCACCGCCTCCTCGAAGCCGGAGGTGTCGGGGTCGGCGACCCCGCAGCCCTCCGCGAACGTCACCTTCGCGTCGGGGAGTTCGGTGCGCAGCGATTCGAGAAGGGTCGGGATCTCGATGCCTGTCGGGACCTCGGGGTGGGAGGGCAGGACGTGGGAGGGGAAGGAGTAGCAGCCGAGCATCGCCAGGGCGTCCGCGGCCCTGGGGCCCACCACGGCGACACGGGTGTCCGGCGCCAACGGCAGCACGCCGTCCGGGTTGTCCAGCAGGACCACCGACTCCTGAGCCAGACGCCGGGCGAGCGCGCGGTTCGCCGCCGCGTCCAGGTCGATCGACTCCTGCGGCTCGGGCTGCCAGTCCTCGTCCAGCAGGCCCAGCTCGCACTTCTGGAGCAGGACGCGGTGGGCCGCCCGGTCCACGAGTTCCTCCGGGACCGCCCCCGCCTGCACCGCGGCCACCAGCGGCTCCCCGAAGCACTTCAGCGTCGGCAGCTCGACATCGATCCCGGCCGCCAGCGCCCGATGCGCTGCCTCGGCCGGGGTGCCCGCCACGCGGTGCAGGGTCTCAAGGAATCCGACGCCGAAGTAGTCCGAGACGACGGTTCCGGTGAACTGCCATTCCTCCCGGAGGAGTTCGGTCAGCAGCCAGGGATCGGCCGACGCCGGTACGCCGTCCGTCTCGTTGTACGCCGCCATCACCGAGCGTGCGCCGCCCTCGCGCAGCGCCAGCTCGAACGGGGCCAGGGTGACGTCCGTGAACTCCCGCACGCCCGCCCGCACCGGGGCCAGGTTGCGGGCGCCGGCCGAGGACGCGTAACCGGCGAAGTGCTTGAGCGTGGCGACGATCCCGGCCGACTCCAGGCCCCGCACATAGGCGGCGCCGATCGTGCCGACCAGGTACGGGTCCTCGCCGATCGTCTCCTCGACCCGGCCCCAGCGCAGGTCCCGTACGACGTCCAGGACCGGGGCGAGGCCCTGGTGGACGCCGACCGAGCGCAGGTCGGCGCCGATCCGCCGGGCCATCTCCTCGACCAGCGCCGGGTCGAAGGTCGCGCCCCAGGCGAGCGGGACCGGGTACGCCGTCGCCTGCCAGGCCGTGAAGCCCGCCAGGCATTCCTCGTGGGCGATCGCCGGGATGCCGAAGCGGCCGGCCTCGACGATCCGGCGCTGGGCCTGCGCCAGGGAGCGGGCACCGGCCGCCGGATCGACGGGGGCCGTGCCGAAGGGGCGGGTGAGCTGGCCCAGGCCGTGCCGGATCAGCTCGTCGAGATCGAAGGCATCGGTCATGTCGTGCTGGTGGGGGGCGACTCCGGCGCCGTCCGTGCCGGCCCCCACCCACACGCCGTACAGCTGGGCGGTCTTCTCCTCGAGGGTCATCCGGGAGAGGAGGTCGGCCACACGGGTGGCGACGGGCAGGGCGGGGTCACGCCAAGGGGCGGTGCTCATGAAACTCCTGTCGGGAGGGTGGGGGTCACTTACCGCTGGTCACTTGCCGCCCACGCCCATCAGGCCGCCCACCAGCGCGCGGCGGGCCACCAGGTAGACGGCGAAGATCGGGATGCCGGAGAGGACGACCGAGGCGAGCAGGGCGGGGACGTTCACGCCGAACTGGCTGACGTAGTTGAACAGTCCGAGGGTCAGGACACGCGGACCGTCGGACTGGGTGAAGATCAGCGGGAAGAGGAAACCGTTCCAGGCCTGCAGCGCGGAGTAGATGACGACCGTGCCGATGCCGCCCTTGGCCAGCGGGACGGTCAGCTGGAACAGCATCCGCAGCGGTGAGGCACCGTCCAGCGCCATCGCCTCGTACAGCTCCTCGGAGATGTCCCGCAGCGTGCCGGTCAGGATCAGCACCGCCACCGGCATCGCGAAGGCCGCCGTCGGCAGGATGACCGCGAGCAGACTGTCGTAGAGGTTCAGCTTGGCGATCATCAGGTAGAGCGGCACCACGACCGCCTGCGCCGGGATCGCCACCCCGAGCAGGAAGAGCCGGAAGGCGGCTCCCGACCAGCGGTTGCGGGTGCGTACGGCGACGTAGGCGAGCGGGACGCACAGGACCAGGACGATGGCCACGACCGCCGCCGCCACGATCGCCGTGTTCGTCAGGAAGTGGCCGAAGCCGTTGTTCAGGACGGTGTTGTAGTTCTCGAGGGTCGGATTCGTGGGCGGTTGCAGAGCGTTCTGGCCCAGGGCCTCGTCCTGGCGGGTGAGGGAGGCCGAGATCATCGCGTAGATCGGGATGATCACGACCGCGAGCCAGATCAGGGAGCCCAGACCCGCCAGGGGGTTGGCGCGCCGGGTCCAGTGCCGGGGGCGGTGCCGGGCCGGCGGCGGTGGTGTGCCGGGGCCGGTGGTCTTCACCGGGCGGGGCAGCGTGTCGTACGACATTCCGTCACATCCCTTCCCGGGTGCTGCGCATGGCGCCGAAGCCGGTCAGCCGTACCAGGAGCAGGGACAGCCCGGTCGCGGTCGCGACCAGGAAGGAGGCGATGGCGCTCGCGTAGCCGAAGTCGTAGCTCTTGAAGCCCGCCTCGTACATCAGGTACGGCAGGATCGCGGTGTCCGTGCCGGGGCCGCCCTGGGTGAGGATCAGCACCGTCTCGAAGTACGTGAGGGAGCCGACCACCATCAGGACGCCGGACGTGGCCATGGTGTTGCGCAGCTGGGGCAGGGTGATGGAGAAGAACTGGCGGTAGCGGCCCGCTCCGTCGATCGCCGCCGCCTGGTAGAGGATGTCCGGGATCTGACGGGCGCCGCCCTGGTAGATCAGCGTGTGGAACGGGATGAACTGCCAGCCGCCGACGAAGACGATCGCGAGGAAGGCGCCGCTGGAGGAGCCGAGGGTGTCCTGCCGGACGATGCCGAAGTTCGGGTCGAGCAGGGCGAAGAAGAGCAGGGCGATCGCCGTCGAGGACAGCAGGAACGGCACGAAGAAGATCGCGGAGAGGACGGCGCGGCCTCGTTGCCGGCCCGCCGCCCACACGCCGAGCAGCAGGGCCACGACGGTCTGGAAGGCCCAGCTGACGACCGTCAGCAGGACCGTCAGCCACAGGGACTGGGTCAGCCGGGGGTCGTCCAGCAGCTTCTGCCAGTTGGCCAGCCCGACCGGCCTCGGATCGCCGAGGCCGTTCCACTCGGTGAAGGAGAGGTAGAACGCCAGGGCCATCGGCGCCACCGCGAAGAACGCGAAGAACAGCACCCCGGGCAGGGCCCAGCCGGCGTGCGGCCGGCCGGCCCGGGTGCGCATGCTCATCGCCCGGCTGCTCGCGCTCACCGCAGCTCCTTGAGCGCCGAGACGAACCGGCTCGGCGTCGACTTGCCCACGAACAGCTTGTTGATCTCCGTCAGCATCGGCGTCTGGACGCTCGGGTCGACCGCCTGGTCCCAGCTCAGCGTGAAGGCGGGGGCCTGCTCGACCATCTCGTACTGGAACCTGGCGAACTCCGGGTTCGGCGCGGCGTCCAGCAGCGCGGCCGCGTTGGACGTCGTCGGGATGTCTCCGTTGGCGACCAGGTCCTTGGCGTACGCCTCGGACGCGCAGTCCTTGAGGAAGGCGATCGCGGCGTCCTTGTTGCGGGTGCGGGCGTTGACGGACCAGTAGTTGGTGGGGTTGCCGACCACGTTGCGCACATCGCCGGAGCCGCCCTCGACCGTCGGGAAGGCCGCCCAGCCCAGGTCGTTCTTCGCGAAGTCGGGGAACTTGCCGAGCTGCGTGGAGTACTCCCAGGAGCCCATCAGATGCATCGCGGCCTTGCCCTTCGCGAAGACCGCGGGCGCGCCGCCGTTGACGTAGGACACGGAGCTGAAGCCCTCGCCGAAGGCGCCGTCGTCGATGAGGTCCCGTACGGTCTCGGCGGCCTTGAGGACGGCCGGGTCGCCCCAGCCCGACGCGTCGCCGTTCTTGATCCGCTCGAAGACCTCGGAGCCGCCGATGCGGTCGACCAGGTACTCCAGCCACATCAGCTCGGGCCAGATGTCGGAGCCGCCGAGCGCGAAGGGGGTGATGCCGGCCTTCTTGAGCTTGGCGTTGTTGTCGAGCAACTGGTCCCAGGTGGTGGGCGGTTGCAGCTTGTGCTCGGTGAACACGGCTTTGTTGTAGAAGAGGATCACCGGCTGCATACCGCGCATCGGTATGCCGTAGTTGCGCCCGTCCAGGCCGCCGGCCGCCAGCACCGAGGGCAGGAAGCCGTCCTTGAGGACCGGGTCGTTCTTGATGGTGTCGGTCAGGTCGACGAGCTGATCGGCCTCCTGGTACGCCTTGATCGAGCCGCCTCCCCAGTTGAACAGGACGTCGGGGGCGTTGGGCGAGCCCATCGCCGTGCGCAGCTTGGCCGGGTACTCGGTGCCGGGGATCTTCTGCAGCTTGACCGTGCCCTTGGCCGACTTCGCGGCGGCCGAGCCGTTGAAGCGGGCGACGGCCTTCTCCTGCACCTTCACGGCGTCGTCGCCGTACACGAGGGCGGTGAGGGTGCCGCCGCCGCTGCCGGAGTCACCGCCGGAGCCGCAGGCGGTGAGCCCGGTGGTGAGCAGGGTGGTGGCACCGGTGCCGAGCACCCAGCGCCTGCTGAACGTTCGCCCGCCGTTGGACGACGTGGTGGACCCCATGACAGCACGCACCTCTCGAATGTTTCGTGAATCTTCTCGAATGTTCCGGGAATTTAAAGCGGCGGAGGGGGCCCGTCAAGAGGTCGCGCAGAGATACGATCGCCGCCATGACTCCCCCGGAACGTGCAGAAACCCAGACGACAGGACGGTCCGCACAGACCGCGACGCTCGCCGAGATCGCCCGCGAGGCCGGCGTCTCCGCTCCGACTGTTTCGAAGGTCCTCAACGGCCGGGCCGACGTGGCCCCGGGCACCCGCAACCGCGTCGAGGAACTGCTGCGCACCCACGGCTACCGGCGGCGCCGGGCCGAGTCGTCCCGCTCGCCCCTGATCGACCTGGTCTTCCACGAGCTGGAGAGCGCCTGGGCGCTGGAGGTCATCCGGGGCGTGGAGAACGTGGCCAGCAGCGCGGGGCTGAGCGTCGTGCTCTCCGAGAGCGCGGGCCGGCTCACCCCGGGGCGGACCTGGGCCGACCAGGTCGCCGCCCGCCGTCCGCACGGCGTGATCCTCGTGCTCTCCGAGCTCGACGAGTCCCAGCGTGCACTGCTGACCAGCAGGTCCATCCCGTTCGTGGTGATGGACCCGGCGGGCGATCCGGGCGCCGACGTGCCGTCGATCGGCGCCACCAACTGGCAGGGCGGACTGGCCGCCACCCGCCATCTGGTCGAGCTGGGGCACCGCAGGATCGGGGCGATCAGCGGGCCGTCGCGGATGCTGTGCAGCCGGGCCCGGGTGGACGGTTACCGGGCGGCGCTGGAGACGGCGGGGCTGCCGGTGGACCACTCGCTCGTCGCGGCCGGCGACTTCCACCACGAGTCCGGCTACCGACTGGGTCTGGAGCTGCTGCGCCGCCCGGACCGGCCGACCGCGGTCTTCGCCGGGAACGACCTCCAGGCGCTCGGGCTGTACGAGGCGGCGCGCGAGCTGGGGCTGCGTGTGCCGGAGGACCTGAGCGTGGTCGGGTTCGACGATCTGCCGGTGGCGCGCTGGGTGGGGCCGCCGCTGACGACCGTACGGCAGCCGCTGACGGAGATGGCCGAGGCGGCGGCCCGGCTGGTGCTGGAGCTGGGGCGCGGGGAGGGGGCTCAGGCCGCCACCCGGGTGGAGCTGGCGACCAGCCTGGTGGTGCGCAGCAGTACGGCGCCGCCGGCCTCGTGACGGGACGGGCGCCAGTGGCCGGAAGCTGACGTATTGACGCATGGGCGACTGCCTCAACACTCCTCCGAAGCCAATCGGATGCACCGCCGAAACTTTCGGAGGCACCCGCACATGAGATCTCTGAGATCAGGCCGGTCCCTGGCGTCGCTGCTCACCGGCCTCGCCGCACTCGGCGCCTTGACTGCCGCCGCCCCTCGGCGCACGCCGCCGACGCCCCGCTGCGCGACCTCGCCGACGCCCAGGGCAAGATCATCGGCACCGCGGTCACCGGCTCCAAGCTCACCGGCACCTACGGCGACATCGCGGACCGCGAGTTCAACTCGCTCACGCCCGGCAACGCCATGAAGTGGGAGTCGGTCGAGCCGAGCCGCGGCACCTACAACTGGGCCGAGGCCGACCGGATCGTGGACTTCGCCGAGGCGCACGACCAGCAGGTGCGCGGCCACACCCTCGTCTGGCACAGCCAGAACCCCGCTGGCTGACGAACGGCTCCTGGACGCCGGCGCAGCTCAGCGGCATCCTCCAGGACCACATCACCACCGAGGTCACCCGCTACCGGGGCCGGCTCGCCGCCTGGGACGTGGTCAACGAGCCCTTCAACGAGGACGGCACCTACCGGCGGACCCTCTGGTACGACAACCTCGGCCAGGACTACATCGCCCAGGCCCTGACCTGGGCGAAGGCCGCCGACCCGGCCGCCGAGCTGTACATCAACGACTACAACGTCGAGGGCGTGAACGCGAAGAGCACCGCCCTGTACGACCTGGTCAAGTCGCTGAAGGAGCGCGGCGTCCCGATCGACGGGGTGGGCCTGCAGGCTCACCTGATCCTGGGCCAGGTGCCCTCGACGATGCAGCAGAACATCCAGCGCTTCGCCGACCTCGGGGTCGACGTCGCCATCACCGAGTCGGACATCCGGATGCAGCTGCCGGCCACGGAAGCGAAGCCGGCCCAGCAGGCCGCCGACTACCGGGCGGTCATGAACGCGTGCCTGGCGGTGTCCCGCTGCACCGGCGTCACCGTCTGGGGCTTCACCGACTCCGACTCCTGGATCCCGGACGTCTTCGAGGGCTACGGGGCGGCGACCCCGTACGACGAGAACTTCGCGCCGAAACCGGCGTACCACGCGATCGCCGAGTCCCTGGGCGGGAGCGGCACGCCCACCGGCGGGTGCACGGCGACGTACGGCATCGCCGGTCAGTGGAGCACCGGCTTCACCGGGCAGGTCAGGATCGCCTGCTCGGGCGCGTCGCTGTCGTCCTGGAAGGTGAACTGGACGTACGGGGCGGGCCAGCACATCACCCAGGCCTGGAACGCGACCTGCACACAGTCGGGCGCCGCGGTCAGCTGTTCCAACGCCTCCTACAACGGGGCGGTGCCGGACGGAGGGTCGGTGACGTTCGGGTTCAACGGGACGTGGAACGGGAGCAATACGGTGCCCGTGGTGACCCTGGGCTGAGAACCCGCAGCGGAATATGAGATTTTCGGAAGAAAACACGGTCTGGCGTCCCTGCTCGCAATAATTCGGACTTACGTTCCTCCCTGTGACGGGACTTGACGAGAACGGGGACGACGGCAGACGAGCGGGCCGGCGGTCGGCTGGGTGGAAGGCCGCCGGCTTCGCACTGGCGGGCGTTCTGCTGCTGGGCGCCGCCGCGGGGGGCTGGGTCTACTGGCACCTGAACGGCAACATCGAGAGCGTCGACATCAACAGCACGCTCGGCGACGACCGTCCGCCGAAGCCGACGCCCTCCGTGTCCCCGTCCGCCTCGATGCCGCCCGGCGAGGCCCTCAACATCCTCGTGCTGGGCTCCGACTCGCGCAGCGGCGCCGAGAACCAGGCGCTCGGCGGCGGCGACAGCTCCGGCGGCGCCCGGTCCGACACGGCGATGGTCGTGCACCTGGACGCCGGACGCACCGATGCCACGGTGGTCAGCATTCCGCGCGACACCCTGGTCACCCGGCCGTCCTGTCCGCTGGCGTCCGGCGGAGAGACGGCCGAGGCGTACAACGCGATGTTCAACAGCGCGTACTCGGTGGGCGGTCCGGTGTGTGCGGTGAAGACCGTCGAGTCCATGACGAACGTCCGCATGGACCACTACATCGAGATCGACTTCTCCGGCTTCGCGAAGCTGGTGGACGCGCTCGGCGGGGTCACCGTCACCACGGACCAGGACATCGACGACGAGGACAGCCATCTGACCCTGCCGGCCGGCACCCACCACCTGGACGGCGAACAGGCCCTCGGCCTGGCCCGCACCCGGCACGGCATCGGCGACGGCAGCGACCTGGGCCGCATCGGCCTCCAGCAGCAGCTCGTGAAGGCGCTGCTGGAGCAGATCGCATCGACGAGCCTGCTCTCCGACCCGACCCGGCTCTACGAGGTCGCGGACGCCGTCACCGGCAGCCTCACCACCGACACCGGCCTCGACTCCCTCGGCGAACTGGTGAGCCTCGGCCAGAGCCTGCAGGGCCTGTCCGCCGACGGGGTCGAGACGGTGACCATGCCGGTCGTCCCGGCCGCGGACCGCAACCGGGTGGTGGCTCAGGAGCCGGAGGCGGGGGAGCTGTGGGAGTCGTTGCGGTAGGAGCGGGTGGGGCTCACTCACCCAACGGGTGGCCCACCAGCATCGCCGGATGACCCGCGACCCGGGTCAGGAAGACGGTGGCCGCGTTGGGGCCGTGGGGCTTGACCTTCTTGCGCAGTTCTTCCGGCGCGACGGCTGAGCCCCGCTTCTTGACGGTGAGGATCCCGACCTCCCGCTCCCGCAGCAGCGCCTTCAACTTCTTGATGTTGAAAGGGAATTGGTCGGTGATCTCGTAGGCGGAGGCGTACGGCGTGGTACGTGCCTCGTCGGCCGTGACGTACGCGATGGTCTCGTCGACCAGCCCGCCGCCCAGCTCGTCGGCCACCTCGGCGACCAGATGGGCGCGGATGACGGCGCCGTCGGGCTCGTGGAGAAAGCGCCCGACCGGACGCACGGGGGGATTCGGCAGCCCGCGGGAGCGCAGTGTGCGCGGCCCCGGCAGCAGGGTGGCCCGCACCAGGCCGGGCTCGGTGCCGAACCACAGCACCGCCTCCTTCACGTCCCCGCCGTCCGAGATCCACTCGGCCTCGGCCGTGTCGGGCACGGCCTCGTGCGGAATGCCCGGCGCGACCTTCAGCGCGGCGTGCGGGGCCCGGGCGGCCGCCTGCACGGCCCACGACAGCGGCGGCGAGTACGCCTCCGGATCGAAGATCCGCCCGCCCGTCGCCCGGCCACCACCCCTCATCGACACGCTTCGCGCGGCCCCTCCTGATTGTCCACCCCGCCGAGCCGGGTCCACGAAGACCGCGTCGTACGCCGACACGTCCACCTCCGTGACATCCGCCTCGCGCACCTCGATCAGCCCGTCGAGCCCCAGCGCCTCGGCGTTCGCCCGCGCCACCGCCGCCGTCAGCGGATCCCGGTCCACGGCGAGGACCCGGATCCCGGCCCGGGCGAGCGCGACCGCGTCGCCGCCGATCCCGCAGCACAGGTCGGCCACGGAGGTCACGCCCAGCTCCTGGAACCTCCGCGCGCGGTACGCCGCCACGCTCGCCCGCGTCGACTGCTCCACCCCGTCGGGTGTGAAGAACATCCGCTCCGCGTCCCCGGCCCCGAACTTCGCCACCGCCCGCTGCCGCAGCAGCGCCTGGCCGAGGGCTGCCGACACCAGCTCGGCCGGGTGCTCGCGACGCAGCCGGGTCGCGACGGCGAGTTCCTGGGCGGGGTCCGTGCCGCGCACCTCGTCGAGGAGGGCCCGGCCTTCGGGAGTGAGCAAGGGAGCGAGGAGGTCGTTCACCGGGCCATTGTCGGCCAGTCGGTGGATGGTGCGCCTCCGGCGGCGGTGTCGGCCGGGGTTCGCGAGCCGGTCCTGCGAGGATCCGCAAGCATGCGAGTAGTACTACAAAATGACAAAAACCGGTCGCGTGGGCGTCCAGGGGCCAGGGCCTCGGTCGCCGCACTGGCCCTCGCCGCCATCGCCTCCGGCTGCGTGCAGGGCGGCTCGGAGGTACCGCCCGCTCCCGGCCAGCCACCGCCGCTCAAGGCGCCCCCGGCCCGCGCTCTGGACGGCTACGCCGCCAAACTCCGCGCCGAGCACGCCGCCCGCGCCGCCGCCGCGAAGCGCTGGGGTCTGAAGGAGATCCCCCTCAAGCCGCCGCTGCCCCCCGCGAAGAAGCCGAGGATCACGACGCGCGAGGGCTTCGAGGTCGACGGCCACCTCGAGGACGACCTCCCGCCGGTCTTCACCACCATCCCCACCCAGCACAAGATCGTCTTCCTCACCATCGACGACGGTGCGGAGAAGGACCCGGCGTTCCTGCGGATGATGAACGACCTCGATGTCCCGTACACGGCCTTCCTCAGCGACTACCTGATCAACGAGGACTACGCCTACTTCAAGCGGATGCAGGACACCGGTGTGGCCCTGAACAACCACACCCTGAACCACCCGTACCTGCCCGGCCTCTCCTACGACGACCAGAAGCGCGAGATCTGCGGCATGCAGGACGTCATCGAGAAGCACTACGGCACCCGCCCGCTCCTCTTCCGCCCGCCCTTCGGCAACTACAACAGGGACACCTTGTACGCCGCCAAGGCCTGCGGCATCAAGTACGCCCCCCTCTGGAACGAGGAGGTGTTCGTCGACCACTGGGACTACCGCGAATGGGACCAGGACCTGCACCCCGGCGACATCGTCCTCAGCCACTTCCGCGGCCGGGACGACTGGGAGGGCACGATGCCCGACATGATCCGCCGGTTCCTCGACAAGGTCACGGCCCAGGGGTATGCGGTGGCCCGGCTGGAGGACTACCTGTGACCAGGGCCTGTCCGGCGGCCGGGGAGTCGGCGACCGACGACAGCGCCGGTGGGGGAGGGCGTGCCGGACCCCGCGTCTGCGGCATGATCCGCCGGACGGGCCCTGGGCGCAGACGGCTGGCCGGCCCCGCACTGCTGCTGATCCTGCTGACCGGCTGTGCCCTGACCGTCACCCCCGTCGAGCGCTCCGCCAAGGGGCCGTCGGACCGGGCGGGAGCCCCCGGTTCCCCCTCGGAAACCCCACCCCACGTCCGCTGGGGCCTGACCACCCCCCTGCCCCCGGCCCCGCAACCGTCCCTGTCTCTCCCCTCCCGGCGCCCGGGCGGCCTCCCACCCGTCGTCGACCGCGTCCGGACCCGCGACAAGGTCGTCTTCCTGACCTACGACGACGGCGCCGAGAAGGACCCGCGGTTCGTCGACATGGTCCGCGAACTGCGCCTGCCGGTCAGCATGTTCCTCACGGACAGCGTCGTCGGACCGGGCTACGGCCACTTCGCCCGCCTGCGCTCGGTCGGCGCGAGCGTCCAGAACCACACCCTCGACCACGCCGCCCTGCGCGGACTGCCGTACGCCGGTCAACGCGCCGAGATCTGCGGCCAGCAGAACAAACTCCGGTCCCGCTTCGGGATCCGCCCCCGCCTCTTCCGGCCGCCCTACGGCACGTACGACACGACCACCCTGCGCGCCGCCGCCGACTGCGGCATCGCCGCCGTGGTCCTCTGGCGCGCCACCATGAACGCCGACACCCTCGCGTACACCGCCGGAGCCCCCCGCCTCCACCCCGGCGACATCATCTCCGTCCCCGCAACGGAAACCCCCACCCCGACCCTGCGGTCCCGCACGACGCACCTGCTGCGCCTGATCCAGCAGGAGGGCCTGACGGTGGGACGGCTGGAGGACTACCTGTAGCTGCCCACCCAGCCCGTTGGGGGTGCCCCCTCTGGGGGAGTTTGAGGACGAGGCCGTTCAGGCCGAAGCGGGGGTCTGGGGGCGGCAGCCCCCAGGTCGGGGGCACACCGACGCAGGGCACCGAACAACCGTCGGCCACAAAATTCACCCGCGCCGCGCCGCAGGCAATTGGCACTCCGCTTGACCGAGTGCTAACCCCGGTCATAGTCTCGGCTCTGGCACTCGACACAGGAGAGTGCCAACAAAGCGACGGGCAGGTCCGGCACCCGCGACGACGGATCGACCTGGTCGCCACCTCAGACAGTTAACCCCGTGAGATCTCCGAAGGGGGAGGTCGGATCGTGACGACCGCCAGCTCCAAGGTTGCCATCAAGCCGCTCGAGGACCGCATCGTGGTCCAGCCGCTGGACGCCGAGCAGACCACGGCCTCTGGCCTGGTCATTCCGGACACCGCCAAGGAGAAGCCCCAGGAGGGCGTCGTCCTGGCCGTGGGCCCGGGCCGCTTCGAGAACGGCGAGCGCCTTCCGCTCGACGTCAAGACCGGCGACATCGTGCTGTACAGCAAGTACGGCGGCACCGAGGTGAAGTACAACGGCGAGGAGTACCTCGTCCTCTCGGCTCGCGACGTGCTCGCGATCATCGAGAAGTAAGACCACCTCAAGTTTTTGAGCTGCGCCCCTGGCCCCCGCGACCACTGAGAAGCCGGGCGCCCGGGGCGCAGCGTCATTTCATCCAAGATTTCCGAGAGGGCTCACGCTGTCATGGCGAAGATCCTGAAGTTCGACGAGGACGCCCGTCGCGCCCTCGAGCGCGGCGTCAACAAGCTCGCCGACACGGTCAAGGTGACGATCGGCCCCAAGGGCCGCAACGTCGTCATCGACAAGAAGTTCGGCGCCCCCACCATCACCAACGACGGTGTCACCATCGCCCGTGAGGTCGAGGTCGAGGACCCGTACGAGAACCTCGGCGCCCAGCTGGTGAAGGAGGTGGCGACCAAGACCAACGACATCGCTGGTGACGGTACGACCACCGCCACCGTGCTGGCCCAGGCGCTGGTCCGCGAGGGCCTGAAGAACGTCGCCGCCGGTGCCTCCCCGGCCGCCCTGAAGAAGGGCATCGACGCCGCCGTCGCCGCCGTCTCCGAGGACCTGCTGGGCTCCGCCCGGCCGATCGACGAGAAGTCCGACATCGCCGCCGTCGCCGCGCTGTCCGCCCAGGACCAGCAGGTCGGCGAGCTGATCGCCGAGGCGATGGACAAGGTCGGCAAGGACGGTGTCATCACCGTCGAGGAGTCCAACACCTTCGGTCTGGAGCTGGACTTCACCGAGGGCATGGCCTTCGACAAGGGCTACCTGTCGCCGTACTTCGTGACGGACCAGGAGCGGATGGAGGCCGTCCTCGACGAGCCGTACATCCTCATCCACCAGGGCAAGATCTCCGCGATCGCGGACCTCCTGCCGCTGCTGGAGAAGATCATCCAGACCAACTCCTCCAAGCCGCTGCTGATCATCGCCGAGGACGTGGAGGGCGAGGCCCTGTCCACCCTCGTCGTCAACAAGATCCGCGGCACCTTCAACGCCACCGCCGTCAAGGCCCCCGGCTTCGGCGACCGCCGCAAGGCGATGCTGCAGGACATGGCGGTCCTCACCGGCGCCACGGTCATCTCCGAGGAGGTCGGCCTCAAGCTCGACCAGGTCGGCGTCGACGTTCTCGGCACCGCCCGCCGCGTCACCGTCACCAAGGACGACACCACGATCGTCGACGGTGCCGGCAACAAGGCGGACGTCGAGGGCCGCATCGCCCAGATCAAGGCCGAGATCGAGGCCACGGACTCCGACTGGGACCGCGAGAAGCTCCAGGAGCGCCTCGCCAAGCTGGCCGGCGGCGTGTGCGTGATCAAGGTCGGCGCCGCCACCGAGGTGGAGCTGAAGGAGAAGAAGCACCGTCTGGAGGACGCCATCTCCGCGACCCGCGCCGCGGTCGAGGAGGGCATCGTCTCCGGTGGTGGCTCCGCGCTCGTCCACGCCGTGAAGGTGCTGGAGGACAACCTCGGCAAGGAGGGCGACGAGGCCACCGGTGTCGCCGTCGTCCGCAAGGCCGCCGTCGAGCCGCTGCGCTGGATCGCCGAGAACGCCGGCCTGGAGGGCTACGTCATCACCTCCAAGGTCGCCGAGCTCGAGAAGGGCCAGGGCTTCAACGCCGCCACCGGCGAGTACGGCGACCTGATCAAGGCCGGCGTCATCGACCCGGTCAAGGTCACCCGCTCCGCCCTGGAGAACGCCGCCTCCATCGCCTCCCTGCTGCTGACGACCGAGACCCTGGTCGTCGAGAAGAAGGAAGAGGAGCCGGAGGCCGCCGCCGCGGGCCACGGTCACGGCCACGCGCACTGACGCCGGCCGCCACCCGGCAACAAGGGCCCGGCGTCCCCTCGGTGAGGGGGCGCCGGGCCCCGCGCGTTGCCGTGCCGCCTACCGTTCCAACTCCTCGAACGCGCCCAGCTGCGTCATCAGCCCCATCCGGTCGTACTCCCACCAGCCCTCGGCGAGCTTTCCGTCCCCGCCGCACCGGAAGATGGTCGTCCCCGTCATGGAGACCTGCTTCCCGGTGGCCGGGATCCCCAGGAAGTCGCCCTTGTGGGTGCCCTTCCAGAACCACCGCGCGCACACCCGGTCGCCCTGCGCGATGAGATCCTCGATGCTGAACTCGAAGTCGAAGGCCGCCCGCCACTCGTCCAACTCGCGCCGGACGTGGTCCATCCCGAGGACGTCCTGCTCATCCGCGGGATTGTGCTCGTGATAGTGCTCCGCCATCACGGCGTTCAGCGGCGGCAGCTCACCCTTCGTGGCGATCACCTCGAAGAACCGCCGCACGGTCGCCGCGTACAACTGCTCGTCGCGCACCACGTCCAGATCGGTGAACGTCGGCATCTCGTCGCACAGGGCGACCATCTCCCGGAAGATCCGATCGGTCTCCGGCAGAGTGGAATTCCGCATCGCCTCCTCGTACGACGGGAATTCCACGATCTCGATGACATGCGACGCGTCGGACCGGTCCTTCCCGATCACACTGTGCGTCGCCGTCCGCTTCCCCTTGGTCTGCTCGACCCAGGTGTCCATCAGCCGGTTCATCTCGTCGAACCGACTGGTCTTGCAGTCGATGACCTGCACGAATGTCATGGAGCCACCTCCCGGCCCCCCTGGTCCGGTTGAACAGCTCCATTGTCCTACGGACTCCCCCCACGGAGTCCTGTCACGGACCGCTACTGCGGCCCGTACTTCCGCCCCGTCCGGGAACTGACCCCTCCGAGCAGCCCCCGGGGCGCCACCTTCACCAACCCCATCAGCGCCTTGTACCGCGGATCCGGAATCGACACCGACTTCCCCCGGGCCAGATCCGAAAGCGCCGCCGCCACGAGCTTGTCGGCGTCGAGCCACATCCAGCCCGGGATGTTGTCCATCCCCATCCCGGCGCGCTCATGGAACTCCGTCCGCACGAACCCGGGGCACAGCGCCATCAACCGCACTCCGCTGCCCTCCAGATCGCGCGCCACGCCCTGGGTGAACTGCACGACCCACGCCTTCGACGCGCCGTACGTCCCGCGCGGCAGAAACGCCGCGACCGAGGCGACGTTGACGACACCGCCGCGCCCGCGCTCCTGCATCGCCTCCGCCGCCGCCGACGTCAGCCGCAGCACCGCCTCGCAGTGCACCTTGAGCATCTTCAGCTCGTCGGCCATGGAGACATCGAGGAAGCGGCCCTTGTTGCCGAAGCCGGCGTTGTTGATCAGCAGGTCGACGGGGTTCTTGCGGTCGCCCAGCCGGGCGGTGACCGTCTCGATGCCGTCGTCCGTCGCCAGGTCCGCCGTCAGCACCTCCGCCTCGATGCCGTGCCGGTCGTGCAATTCGGTGGCCTGCTCGCCGAGCCGCTTGGTGTCCCGGGCCACCAGAACCAGGTTGTGCCCGTCAGCCGCCAGCCGCCGCGCGAACGCGGCGCCGATTCCCGCGGTCGATCCCGTAATCAGAGCCGTTGTCATGGACCAAGAGTAGTGACCCGGAGGTGAAGATTCCGTGCGTGGCGGGCGGGTGAGGACGGCTCAGGGCCCCTGCGGGGGACACCGTCCATGATGATCCGTCAGGAAGGGTGCTGCTCCACGTACTTGCGCGCCGCCGCCAGCGTCTCCGGATGCAGCGCCGTCCCCGCCACGAGCAGCCGGGGCAGCAGCTCCCGCTCGGTGGTGACCGCCCGGAACTGCAGGGCGACCGTCACGTCGTGGTCAGGACGGTGGACGATCTCGACCCGGTCCCCGGCACGGATCTCGCCCGGCTCGATCACCCGCAGGTACGCACCCGACGCCCCCTTCTCCGTGAACCGCTTCACCCACCGCTTCTCGCCCAGGTGCCCCTGGAAGGTGCGGCACGGGATCCGCCCGCTGGAGACCTCCAGCACCACCCCGGCACCGATGCGCCAGCGCTCGCCGATCAGCGCGCCGGACACATCGAGGCCCTCAGTGGTGAGGTTCTCGCCGAACGACCCGTTGGCGAGCGGTCGCCCGAGCTCGCGCTCCCAGTCGTCCAGATCCTCGCGCGCCACCGCGTACACGGCCTGGTCGTTGCCCCCGTGGTGCTCTCTCTTGCACACCGCATCCCCGGCCAGCCCGCTCCCGCCGATGCCCTTGGGGCCGGGCGCCGCCACCCGCACCGGCCCCTCCACAGGCTGCTTGTCGATGCCGGTCAGGCCCTCCGGACTGTCCGTGTACGGCACGGCCTTCGGACGGCCCAGGTTGACTGAGAGAAGCTTCATGAGCGCACGGTAGGCGACCCGCCGTCAAAGAGTCGACTCAGTATTCGGCGTCGTATCAAAGTCTCGCTTATCCTCGAAGGGTGATCGAGGCCCGTCATCTGCGCGTCCTGCGCGCCGTCGCCACCACCGGCTCCTTCTCGGCGGCGGGGCGCGAACTGGGCTGCACCCAGCCCGCCGTCAGTCAGCAGATGAAGGCCCTGGAGGCCTCCGTCGGCACACCGCTGCTGGTCCGCAGCGGCCGCGAGATGCGCCTCACCCAGGCCGGCGAGGCGCTCGTACGGCACGCCTCGGGCATCCTCGCCGGGCTCACCGCGGCCGAGGAGGAGGTCGCCGCGATCGCCGGCCTGCGCGCCGGGCGGGTCCGGCTCGTCTCCTTCCCCAGCGGCAGCTCCACTCTCGTCCCGAGCGCCCTCGCCGCCCTGCGCGCCGCGCACCCCGGCACCCGGGTCTCCCTGGAGGAGGCCGAGCCGCCGAAGTCCGTCGAGCTGCTGCGCGAGGGCGACTGCGACATCGCGCTCGCCTTCCGCTACGAGGGAGCGGCGGGCGCCGAGGAGTGGGACGACCTGGTGGTACGGCCGCTGCTGAGCGACCGGCTGGTGGGGCTGGTGCCCGAGCGGCACCGGCTCGCGCGCGCGGAGTCCGTCGCCATCGGCGAACTCGCCGAGGAACCGTGGATCGCGGGCTGCCCACGCTGTCGCGGTCAGCTGATCGAGGTGTGCGAGGGGGCGGGCTTCACCCCCCGGATCGACTTCGCCACCGACGACTATCCGGCGGTTGTCGGCCTGGTCGGCGCGGGTCTGGGGGTCGCCGTGCTGCCCCAGCTCGCGATCGAGTCGGTACGGCCGCGGGGGGCGCGTGCGGTGACATTGGAGCCGGCGGTACGGCGGGAGATCGTCGCCCTCACGCTGCCCGACCTGGCTCAGGTGCCGGCGGTGGTGGCAACGCTGGACGAGTTGACGCGCGCGGCGGCGCGCTGAGCCCCCCTGGGCGTGGCGTACATCGGGTCAAAAGTGTGGGCACGTGGGCGCGGGTCCTCCTGCAGAAACGTTCCTTCAGATGTTCAGTTGCTCGTGGCGGTGCTTCCGTCGGCCGTCGACGCCGACACCAGCCGGTGCCGTGCCCGTCCCATGAGCTCCTCGCGCTCGTCCTCGGTCAACCCGCCCCACACGCCGTACGGCTCGCGTACCGCCAGCGCATGCGCCGCGCACTCCGCGCGGACCGGGCACCTCATGCAGACCTCTTTGGCCGAGTTCTCGCGAGCGCTCCGAGCCGCCCCGCGCTCGCCCTCCGGATGGAAGAAGAGCGAGCTGTCCACCCCGCGGCAAGCAGCCAGGAGCTGCCAGTCCCACAGGTCCGCGTTCGGTCCGGGAAGGCGGGAGAAATCTGCCATTGCGTGACCCCTTGTAGCCGTTCTGGGTGGATACAGTGCCCACGACCGTACAACTACGATCTAAGGAGATGAAAATATGACTCATTGCGAATCTAGTCTCAGACACCAGTGAATGGGAAGAAATAGGGCTAAATGGGGCATGGTTGTGGTGAAACGTTGAGGGTCCACTGCGCGCGCCTGCCGCGTGTCCGCCCCCTCACGTAGAGTGCCGAAGACGGCACACAGCCCCGTAACTCTTTCGAGTGACCGTCGTTGAGAGTGCGGAGGCGGTTGAAAACACAAGCGCTCGGGCAGGCGTCCGAGACGGTCGACCGCACAGGTGACGATTTCGTACCAGCCTGGAGGCTCAAGGTGACGCGCATCAGCTGCGGAGGGCGGCCATGACTTCCGTCCTCGTCTGCGACGACTCCCCGCTTGCCCGAGAGGCGCTCCGCCGCGCGGTCGCGACCGTGCCCGGTGTCGAGCGCGTGACGACGGCGGCCAACGGCGAGGAAGTCCTCCGCCGCTGGGGTGCCGACCGCTCGGACCTCATTCTCATGGATGTGCGCATGCCCGGTCTGGGCGGCGTCGAGACCGTGCGGCGGCTGCTGTCCGCCGACCCCGGTGCGCGCATCATCATGCTCACCGTCGCCGAGGACCTGGACGGCGTGGCCCTCGCGGTCGCCGCCGGCGCCCGCGGCTACCTGCACAAGGACGCCTCGCGCGCCGAGCTGCGCGCCACCGTCACACAGGCCCTCGCCGACCCCACCTGGCGGCTCGCCCCGCGCCGGCTGCGCTCCGCCGAGATGGGCGCCGCGCCCACGCTCACCGCGCGCGAGATCCAGGTGCTCGAAGGCATGAGCCACGGCCGCTCCAACGCCGAGATCGGCCGCGAGCTGTTCCTCTCCGAGGACACCGTCAAGACCCACGCCCGCCGCCTCTTCAAGAAGCTCGGTGCCTCGGACCGGGCGCATGCGGTGGCGCTCGGGTTCCGGTGGGGTCTGGTGCGGTAGCGCTCCGCTGGGTCGGGCGGTTACGGGCTGCGGGTCGTTCTTCGTGAGCTGCGGGTTGTGGGGTGCGACTCATCTGCGGGCCGCGGGTCGTCTGCGGGCTGCTGGTCATCTGCGGGCCGCTGGTCGTCTGCGGGCTGCAGGTCGTCGTTGTGGGCTGCGGGTCTCTGTTGGCTGCGGGGCGTCTGTGGCGGGGCGCAGCCATGCGGCGGAGCCGCATTTCGATACTGCTCGCGCCCCTGGCGTCCCCTGGCGGGGCGCGGTGGTGGACGGTCGGATCGGCAGGCTGTTCGGTGGCCGCTGCTCGTTTCGGCGCGGATGCCGCATCCTTGAGGTGTGGAGTTCCTCGGGGACGAGTCGGTCGAGCGGAAGGGGAGGGCGCAGGGGATGAGTTCCAGCGCACCTGCTCATAACGCTTCGGTGCACAACAACGGAGGCGGTGCCGCGGAGTACCCGGCCGCAGGGCACCATGGACCGATGCGTGACGACGAGGCGGCCACTGCCCAAGGGGCGATCGGTGCGCTTGTCCACCGCGCGGTCGACGGGGACGAGCAGGCCACGCACGATCTGCTCGCCCATGTCCACCCACTGGCCCTGCGCTACTGCCGCACCCGGCTGTCCCGCCTCCCGGGTGATGCGCGCCATTTCGTCGAGGACCTGGCCCAGGAGGTCTGTGTGGCCGTCCTCCTCGCCCTGCCGCGCTACCGGGACACCGGGCGCCCCTTCGAGGCCTTCGTCTTCGCCATCGCCGCCCACAAGGTCGCCGACCTGCAGCGGGCCGCGATGCGGCACCCCGGCTCGACGGCGGTCCCGTCCGACGAGATGCCGGAGCGTCCGGACGACTCGCTGGGCCCGGAGGAGCGGGCGCTGCTCAGCAGCGACGCCGCGTGGGCCAAGAAACTGCTGGCCAACCTCCCGGAGAACCAGCGCGAACTGATCCTGCTCCGCATCGCCGTGGGTCTCACGGCGGAGGAGACTGGACAGATGTTGGGAATGTCACCCGGCGCGGTCCGGGTGGCCCAGCACAGGGCGCTGAGCAGGCTGAGGGCCCTGGCCGAGCAGTGAAGCCGGCCACGGATGAACAGGCTTCCGCTCGGTTCCGTACGAACATACGAAGCCCGCGGCGGCCCAGAACCGTGGAATGAGAGAGCCATGCTTCCCGTTAGCATGGACATCCGCACCGATCAAGGCCATTTGGGGAAGGTGTCATGACTGCCAACGTCGACGGAGTGCCCGGGAAATTCGCGACACTCGGGCTGACCTACGACGACGTGCTGCTGCTGCCGGGCCCGTCGGACATGGCACCCGACGAGATCGACACCGCCTCGTACGTCTCCAAGAACGTGCGGGTCAACATCCCGCTGCTGTCCGCCGCCATGGACAAGGTCACCGAGTCGCGCATGGCGATCGCGATGGCCCGCCAGGGCGGCGTCGGTGTGCTGCACCGCAACCTGTCCATCGAGGACCAGGCCAACCAGGTCGACCTGGTCAAGCGCTCCGAGTCCGGGATGGTCACCGACCCGATCACCATCAACCCGGACGCCACGCTCGCCGAGGCCGACGCGATCTGCGGCAAGTTCCGGATCAGCGGCGTCCCGGTCACCGACCCGGCCGGCAAGCTGCTCGGCATAGTCACCAACCGCGACATGGCCTTCGAGACCGACCGCTCCCGCCGGGTACGCGAGGTCATGACGCCGATGCCGCTGGTCACCGGCAAGGTCGGCATCTCCGGCACGGACGCCATGGAACTGCTGCGCCGGCACAAGATCGAGAAGCTGCCGCTGGTCGACGACGCGGGTGTCCTCAAGGGCCTGATCACGGTCAAGGACTTCGTCAAGGCCGAGAAGTACCCGAACGCCGCCAAGGACGCCGAGGGCCGCCTGCTCGTCGGCGCGGCGGTCGGTGTCGCGGGCGACGCCTTCGAGCGCGCCCAGGCCCTGATCGAGGCGGGCGTCGACTTCATCGTCGTCGACACCGCGCACGGCCACTCCCGGCTGGTCGGCGACATGGTCGCCAAGATCAAGTCGAACTCGTCCGGCGTCGATGTCATCGGCGGCAACGTCGCCACCCGCGACGGCGCCCAGGCACTGATCGACTCCGGTGTGGACGGCATCAAGGTCGGTGTCGGCCCCGGCTCCATCTGCACCACCCGCGTGGTCGCCGGCGTGGGCGTCCCGCAGGTCACGGCCATCTACGAGGCCGCGCTCGCCGCCAAGGACGCCGGCGTTCCGGTGATCGGCGACGGTGGTCTGCAGTACTCCGGCGACATCGCCAAGGCCCTGGTCGCGGGCGCCGACACGGTGATGCTGGGCTCGCTGCTCGCGGGCTGCGAGGAGTCGCCGGGCGAGCTGATGTTCATCAACGGCAAGCAGTTCAAGTCGTACCGCGGCATGGGGTCGCTCGGCGCGATGCAGACCCGCGGCGACCGCAAGTCGTTCTCCAAGGACCGCTACTTCCAGGAGGGCGTCGCCTCCGACGAGCAGCTGGTCCCCGAGGGCATCGAGGGCCAGGTGCCCTATCGCGGCCCGCTGTCCTCCGTCGTCCACCAGCTGGTGGGCGGTCTGCGCCAGTCGATGTTCTACGTCGGCGGCAGGGACGTGCGCGCGCTGCAGGAGCGGGGCCGGTTCGTCCGGATCACCTCGGCGGGCCTGAAGGAGAGCCACCCGCACGACATCCAGATGACCGTCGAGGCGCCGAACTACAGCCGTAAGTGAGGCGCACGCGCGCGTGAAGCACGTCCAAGGGCGGCACCGGGTGCTCCGGGGCCGCCCTTGTCGTACCTGTCGGGGATACTGGAAGGCGCTGCAACGCATCAGGGAAAGGCCTCACAAGTGACTGAGATCGAGATCGGGCGCGGCAAGCGCGGCCGCCGGGCGTACGCCTTCGACGACATCGCCGTCGTCCCCAGCCGCCGTACGCGGGACCCGAAGGAGGTCTCGATCGCCTGGCAGATCGACGCCTACCGCTTCGAGCTGCCCTTCCTGGCAGCCCCCATGGACTCGGTCGTCTCGCCGGCCGCGGCGATCCGCATCGGCGAGCTCGGCGGCCTCGGCGTGCTGAACCTCGAAGGCCTGTGGACGCGGTACGAGGACCCGCAGCCGCTGCTCGACGAGATCGTCGGTCTGCCGGTCGAGGCCGCGACGCGTCGCCTGCAGGAGATCTACGCCGCTCCCATCAAGGAGGAGCTGATCGGGCAGCGCATCAAGGAGGTGCGCGACTCCGGCGTGGTCACCGCCGCCGCGCTCTCCCCGCAGCGCACGGCCCAGTTCTCCAAGGCCGTGGTGGACGCGGGCGTGGACATCTTCGTCATCCGCGGTACGACGGTCTCCGCGGAGCACGTCTCGTCCTCGCACGAGCCGCTGAACCTGAAGCAGTTCATCTACGAGCTCGACGTCCCGGTGATCGTCGGCGGCTGCGCCACCTACACCGCGGCCCTGCACCTCATGCGCACCGGCGCGGCCGGCGTCCTGGTCGGCTTCGGCGGCGGCGCCGCGCACACCACGCGCAACGTCCTGGGCATCCAGGTGCCGATGGCCACCGCGGTGGCCGACGTGGCGGCGGCCCGCCGGGACTACATGGACGAGTCCGGCGGGCGGTATGTGCACGTGATCGCGGACGGCGGCGTCGGCTGGTCCGGCGACCTGCCCAAGGCGATCGCCTGCGGCGCCGACGCGGTGATGATGGGCTCCCCCCTCGCGCGCGCGACGGACGGCCCCGGCAAGGGCCACCACTGGGGCATGGAGGCCGTCAACGAGGAGCTGCCGCGCGGCAAGAAGGTCGACCTCGGCACGGTCGGGACCATAGAGGAGATCCTCACCGGGCCGTCGCACACGCCCGACGGTTCGATGAACTTCTTCGGTGCGCTGCGGCGGGCCATGGCCACGACCGGCTACAGCGAGCTGAAGGAGTTCCAGCGGGTCGAGGTGACGGTGGCGGACTCGCAGCATCGGCGGTGACGCTGCGCTCGGCCTGAGCGGAGGGGCTCGGTTCACCCGACGGGGGTGTGGCCGGGCCCCTTTCGTGTGCCCAAGTGGGCTGGTGGGGCGTGTTTTGTGGTGGGGGGGGGCGCCTATGGGCCGCCACCGCAAGCCCACCCGCTGGGATCGGATCCGTCTTTGGATGGTGAAGTGCCGAAGGAGGTGGATCTTGCGGATTTTCGGATGGTGAGTGTCCACCCCTACAACACCCAGGGGTGGACACTCCGTGAACCATCTTGGAGCCTGCCGCAGCGCCACCTGCGGTGGGCTCCACCTGTTCCGTACGGTTACAGGCGCAGAATGCCGCACGCCACAGCCTCAGAGGCTCGCGCATCCCACGCGCCCCCTTCACAACCGATGCGCCGCCCCCGTAGGCGTGGCCCCCCGCGTGTCCAGCAGGAGCTGGGCCTTCACCGACAGGCCCTGCAGGTCGTACGTCCGGTGCTGCTGGAGGAGGATCGTCAGGTCGGCGTCGGCCGCGGCCTCGTAGAGGGAGTCCGCGCGCGGGACCGGGCGGTCGAGGACGCTCCAGGACGGGATGTGCGGGTCGTGGTAGCTGACGGCGGCGCCGAGCTCCATCAGGCGGACCGCGATCTCCTGCGCCGGGGTGCCCTGCTGGTCGGCGAGGTCGGGCTTGTAGGTGACGCCGAGCAGCAGCACGCGCGCGCCGCGGGCCGATTTGCCGTGCTCGTTGAGGAGGGTGGCGGCGCGCTGGACGACGTAGCGGGGCATCCGGCTGTTGACCTGCTGGGCCAGCTCCACCATGCGCAGCCCGCGGCCCGAGCGGCCGGTCAGGTCCTGTGGAACGGCGTGGCCGCCGACGCCGGGGCCGGGGCGGAAGGCCTGGAAGCCGAACGGCTTGGTCTCCGCGCAGCGGATGACGTCCCACAGGTCGACGCCCAGGTCGTGGCACAGGACGGCCATCTCGTTGACCAGAGCGATGTTGACATGCCGGTAGTTGGTCTCCAGGAGCTGCACGGTCTCGGCTTCGCGGAGTCCACGCGCGCGTACCACCTTGTCGGTGAGCCGGCTGTAGAAGGTGGCGGCCGACTCCGTGCAGGCCGGGGTGAGGCCGCCGATGACCTTCGGGGTGCCGGCCGGGGTGAAGTCGCGGTTGCCGGGGTCGACCCGACTGGGTGAGTAGGCGAGGTGGAAGTCGCGGCCCGCGCGCAGGCCCGAGCCCTCCTCGAGGAGCGGGCGCAGGAATTCCTCCGTCGTCCCCGGGGATACGGGCGACTCCAGGATGACCGTGGTGTGCGGGCGCAGCCGTGGTGCCAGGATGTGGGCGGCCATCTCCACCTGGCTCAGGTCGAGCCCGCCGTCCGCGCTCCTGGGCGCCGGTGCGCAGATGACCGCGGTGCGCACCCGGCCGAGCTCGGCCGGTCCCGCGGCGTGCCGGAAGCCCCCCGAGAGCATCCGGCGCAGTTCGGCGGGGCTGAGCGAGCCGGGCTCCGGGCCGGTTTTGTAGCCGACGGTGGGGATGCCGGCGGCGACGGCGGCCTGGGCCAGCGGCAGGCCGAGCGGGCCGAGTCCGATGACGGCGAGATCTGCGGGCATGGCGTGGGCCGTCCTTCCCAGTAACCGAAGCGGGACAGGTGCGCAAGCCCTGTGGACAGTTCAGGACGCAGCGCAATGTCACACTAGGAGTAAATATGACCGATTTGCTGGATTGATCGGGCGCGTTTCCGCGAGTGTTGTCCACAGGCTGAGGTGCGTGGTGGCTGAAGTCGGGCAACCCGGTCAGAATCTGGGCATGGGGATACGGGTCGGGCGATCAGCGGGAGGCAGTGGTGAGGACAGGGACACTGGGGCCGGCGCAGCGGGCCGAGTCACTCGCGGCAATGGCCGAGCGGGAACTGGATGTGCTGGTCGTGGGCGGTGGCGTGGTCGGCGCGGGCACCGCGCTGGACGCCGTGACACGCGGGCTGTCCACGGGTCTGGTCGAGGCGCGTGACTGGGCGTCGGGCACGTCGAGCAGGTCCAGCAAACTGATCCACGGCGGCCTGCGGTATCTGGAGATGCTCGATTTCGCGCTCGTCCGGGAGGCACTGAAGGAACGCGGGCTGTTGGTGTCGCGGCTGGCTCCGCATCTGGTGAAACCGGTGCCGTTCCTGTACCCGCTGCAGTACAAGGGCTGGGAGCGCCTGTACGCCGGTTCGGGTGTCCTGCTCTACGACGTCATGTCGATGGCCCGCACCCACGGCCGGGGCCTGCCCCTGCACCGCCACCTGAGCCGCCGTCACGCCCTGCGCATCGCCCCCGCCCTGAAGAAGGAGGCGCTGGTCGGAGCCCTGCAGTACTACGACGCCCAGATGGACGACGCCCGTTACGTCGCCACACTCGTGCGTACGGCGGCGTCGTACGGCGCGAAAGTCGCCAACCGCGCGCGCGTGACCGGATTTCTGCGCGAGGGCGAGCGCGTCGTCGGCGCCCGGGTGCAGGACGTCGAGGCGGGCGGGGAGTACGAGGTCCGGGCCAAGCAGATCGTCAATGCCACCGGCGTGTGGACCGACGACACCCAGGCGATGGTGGGGGAGCGGGGGCAGTTCCACGTCCGGGCGTCCAAGGGCATCCACCTGGTCGTGCCCAAGGACCGGATCCACTCCACCACCGGCCTGATCCTGCGTACCGAGAAGTCCGTGCTGTTCGTCATCCCCTGGGGCCGGCACTGGATCATCGGCACCACCGACACCGACTGGGACCTCGACAAGGCGCACCCGGCCGCGTCCAGCGCCGACATCGACTATCTGCTGGAGCGTGTGAACTCGGTGCTGGCGGTGCCGCTCACACGCGACGACGTCGAGGGCGTGTACGCGGGACTCCGGCCGCTGCTCGCCGGCGAGTCGGACGCCACCAGCAAGCTGTCCCGCGAGCACACCGTCGCGCATCCCGTGCCGGGGCTGGTCGTGGTGGCGGGCGGTAAGTACACGACGTACCGCGTGATGGCCAAGGACGCGGTCGACGAGGCCGTGCACGGGCTCGACCTGCGGGTCGCCGAGTGCGTCACCGAGGACGTCCCCCTGCTCGGCGCCGAGGGGTACCCGGCGCTGTGGAACGCGCGGGCCCGGATCGCCGCGCGCACCGGACTCCATGTGGTGCGCGTCGAGCACCTGCTGAACCGGTACGGGTCGCTGGCCGAGGAGTTGCTCGAGCTCATCGCCGCCGACACCTCGCTGGGCGAGCCCCTGCACGCGGCGGACGACTATCTGCGCGCCGAGGTCGTGTACGCCGCCTCGCACGAGGGCGCGCGGCACCTGGACGACGTACTGACCCGGCGCACCCGCATCTCCATCGAGACCTTCGACCGGGGCACCCGCAGCGCCCGTGAGGCCGCCGAGCTGATGGCGCCGGTGCTCGGCTGGGACAAGGACCACATCGAGCGGGAGATCGAGCACTACAACAAGCGGGTGGAGGCGGAGCGGGAGTCGCAGCGCCAGCCGGACGACCTGACGGCGGACGCGGCGCGGCTGGGGGCGCCGGACATCGTGCCGCTGTAAAGGGACGACAGCGTCGGGAGGGGCACCCTGGGCGTCGGGCACTTGTCGGGTGAGGGACAATGGAAGCTCTGTCAGGGCGGGTTGCATGAGGGGACGCATGTCGGAGGCGGAGCGGGCGGGGACATCCCGTCAGGACACTCGTCAGGACAAGAGCGAGCGTCTTCTCGCGGGGCGGTACCGGCTGGGTGAAGTACTGGGCCGCGGCGGCATGGGTACGGTGTGGCGCGCCGAGGACGAGACGCTCGGCCGGACGGTCGCCGTCAAGGAGCTGCGGTTCCCGTCGAACATCGACGAGGAGGAGAAGCGCCGGCTGATCACGCGCACGCTGCGCGAGGCCAAGGCCATTGCGCGGATCCGCAACAACAGCGCGGTGACGGTCTTCGACGTGGTCGAGGAGGACGACCGGCCGTGGATCGTGATGGAACTCGTCGAGGGCAAGTCCCTTGCCGAGGCCATCCGTGAGGACGGCCTCCTCGAACCGAAGCGTGCCGCCGAGGTCGGCCTCGCCATCCTCGACGTACTGCGCTCGGCGCACCGCGAGGGCATCCTGCACCGCGACGTGAAGCCGTCGAACGTACTGATCGCCGACGACGGCCGGGTCGTGCTCACCGACTTCGGCATCGCCCAGGTCGAGGGCGACCCGTCCATCACCTCCACCGGCATGCTCGTCGGCGCCCCCTCCTACATCTCGCCCGAGCGCGCCCGCGGACACAAGCCCGGTCCGGCCGCCGACCTGTGGTCGCTCGGCGGTCTGCTGTACGCGGCGGTCGAGGGCGTGCCGCCGTACGACAAGGGCTCCGCGATCGCGACCCTCACCGCGGTGATGACCGAGCCGCTGGAGGAGCCGAAGAACGCCGGACCCCTCAAGGACGTCATCCACGGACTGCTCACCAAGGACCCCGCCGAGCGGCTCGACGACGCGGGTGCCCGCGCGATGCTCAACGCGGTCATCCACGCGCCCGAGCCGAAGACGGCCGAGCCGGCCGACGCGACGAAGGTCGTTCCGCTGCCGCCGCAGCCGCCCGCGACGCAGGGAAGTTCGGCGGGGGCCGGTGGTAAGGAGGCGGCTGATCGGCTGCGCGGGGCGTTGCGCTCGGCGCGCAAGGCCGCGGCGGGTGCGGCCACCTCGGCCCGTACGAAGACCACGAGCTCCGCATCGGCGGAGGCCGGCGCGCCCGTGACCGCTTCCCCGGCCGCGTCGTCCGACGCCGGTGAGCAGACGACGAAGGCCACCCAGGGCACGCAGGGCGGGAACGCCGGTTCCGGCGGCCGGAGTTCGGGGTGGCCCGTGATGACGCCGCCCGACCTGCCGCCGCGGCCCGCACCCAGGGCGCCGCTCACCGACGTGGTGCCCCGGCGGACGCTGGTCATCATCGCGGTGGCCGTGCTGGTCGTCGTGCTCGGCATCGTGCTGGCCGTCTCGCTCGGCGGGGACGACAAGGGGTCCGACGGAGCCGGCAGCGGTGGCAACAAGGCCGTCGCCGGGGCGAGCAGAAGCGCCGACACCAAGACGGACGACGACGGCGGGGTCCGTACGGACCCGGAGGCGACGCAGTCGGCGACGGGGGGCGCCACACCGGACAACACGCCGAGCGCAAGCGGCGGTGCGGGCGCCGAAGGTGACGAGGACTCAGGGGACGGCTCCGACGCCTCGGACTCCTCCGGCGGCACTTCGGCGGTGTCGACGTACCAGGGCGGCCAGGGCTACTCCATCGGGTTGCCCAAGGGATGGAAGTACCAGTCGTCGGACGCGGCCGGCGACCGCTTCACCGGACCGAACGGGCAGAAGCTGCTCGTCGCCTGGACCTCCACACCGCAGGACGACCCCGTCGCGGACTGGAAGAACCAGGAGCGCTACATGACGCGCTCGCAGTACGACCGGATCCGCATCGAGAAGGTGGACTACCGCGACTGGAACACGGCCGACTGGGAGTTCACCTATGTCGACGGGGGAACGAAGTACCGGACGATCGACCGCGGGTTCGTGGTGAACGACCAGCAGGGCTACGCACTGATGTACACGGCGAAGGCCGCGGCATGGGACGGCGAACTGCGCCGGACCACCTGGCGGACGCTGACGAAGACCTTTGAACCGAAGAAGTGATCGGGGCGGCATGCGGGTTGGGGATGTGAGATCTCCCGTCCGCTCTGTGCGGGTTGCCTCCGGCACGTATCGTGAGTGCTTGCGAACCGTACGCATCCGGAACGGGACGCCAGACGAACGGAATTGACCAGCCGGGCGGCCGGGGGAGGCAATGTGGACGACTATGCGGGCCGGGTGCTCGCCGACCGCTACCGCCTGCCGCTGCCGCCGTCCGATGAGTACGAACTCACCGAGACCCGGGCCTTCGACACCTACAGCGGGCAGGAAGTCCTGGTCAGGCAGGTGCCGTTGCCAGAGGTCGTCGAGGCGGAGGTGCTCGACGCGGAGGGGCTGCCGGAGGGTTTCACGGCACGGGACCGCGGGGCGCGGCGAGGGCCGGCGGCGCGTACGGGGGCTCGGCGGCCGACCGATCCGGCGGTTCGGCGGGCGGTGCAGGCCGCGCAGGCGGCGGCCCGGATCCCCGACCATCCGCGGCTCGACCAGGTCTTCGACGTGTTCGCCGAGGGCGGTTCGCTGTGGATCGTCAGCGAGTTGGTGGCGGCCCGGCCGCTGGCGGCTCTGCTGGCGGAGCAGCCGTTGACGCCGTACCGGGCGGCCGAGGTCGCGTCCGATGTGCTGATGGCGCTTCGGGTGCTGCATGCGCATGGCTGGGTCCACCGGAACATCACCGCCCGCACGATCCTCGTCTGCGACGACGGCCGCGTCATGCTGACCGGCCTGGCGGTCGGGGCGGCGGAGGAGGCGCTGTGCGGGTACGACCCCGTGCCGGCGTGGATGTACGACGGGGGAGTTCCTGGGGGCGATGCCGGTGCCGGTGCGTCCGGGGAGTCCCGTGGGGCTGCTGGGCCCGGTGGCTTCGGTGGCGGGGACCCCGAGGCCGCCCGGCGTGCCGCCATCGAGGCGCGGGCGGCCGGAGGGCTACCGGTGCCGGGTGCGGACGGGGCCCCCGGGGCGGGGGGCTCGGCCGTGCCCGCCCGCAGGGCGCAGGAGACCGGCGGGGACGTCCGAGCCGCGCGAGCCGGGGCGATCGCCGCTTATCGCGCCGGGGCGCGGGCGGCGGCCCAGGTCCAGGAGACGCAACAGAGCGGGCGGGCGGCGTTGCCCGGGGCGCGTCCGGCGGCCGAGGGCGGCGTGGCGCAGTCGCCGTACGCCTCCGGTCCAGCCGTGCAGCAGAACCGGCCGGCGCTGCCCGGGGCCCGGTCCGAGGGCGACGTGGTCGAGGCGCCGTATGCCCCCGGACCCGGCCCGCAGCGCACGCCTGACGGCACGCCGCCCGGCCAGATCGCCGACCCCTACGGCGTACGTGCCACGCCCTGGCACGGCGCCGCACCCCGCGGTGCGGCCGGCGCCAACGGGCACACGCAGATCGGGCCGGTCCCAGGTCAGGAAACCCAGCCGGCTCGTACCGCTCTCCCGCCCGCAGGGCCCGCCGCCGATGCCCCGCCGCCCAGCCGTTGGGACGACCTCGTTGCCGGGACGCCCGCTCCGCGGCGGGGACCGGCCACCGCCCTGGCCGCCGAGCGGGCGCGGCAGGCGCGGATGGCCGTGGTCGGGCCGGTGACGGAACGGTGGGCGCCCGAGCAGGCGGGGCCGGTGCACGAGAACTGGCAGTTGGCGCCGCCCATCGGACCCGCGACCGACCTGTGGGCGCTGGGGGCGCTGCTCTTCAGGGCCGTACAGGGGCATGCGCCGTACCCGGAGGAGTCGACGGCCGAGCTGGTGCAGATGGTGTGTGCCGAGCCGCCGGCGTTCGCGGAGGAGTGCGGACCACTGCGGCCGGTCGTGGAGTCGCTGCTGCGCCAGGATCCCACCGAGCGCCTCGACTTCGAGGAACTGCGCGGCTGGCTGCGCTCGCTGGTGCGCTCCGCGCCCGAGCCGGAGGCCGGGGTGCATGTCGTCGCCGCGCCGCCGCCCGACGCGAGCCGGCTGCCGATCGTGCGCCGCAAGGGTGAGCTGGTGCGCCGACGGCGCGCCGGGCTGCCCGCGCCGCACGGGCGGCACAAGCGGGACAGGCCGAAGGCCCGCTCGCCGCGCAGTCTGGGCCGCACCCTGCTTCTGCTGGTGCTGCTCGCGCTGGCCGGCGCGATCGCGTACGCCATGCTGTTCATGCCGAAGGCCGACGAGACCGGCCGTGGCGCGGACGGCGCCGACCGCACCGGAGCCGCCGGCCAGGTCGACCAGGCGCCCGCACAGACGCCGGACGCGAGCAGTGAGCCACGGCCCGACCAGAACGCGTCCGACGGTCCCGCGGAGTCGGCCGGCTCCACCGACACCGAGACCCAGACCGACGCCCCCGACGTCGTCGACGGCTTCACGCTGCGTACGGACCCGGAGGGCTTCCGCGTCGCCGTCGCCGATGGCTGGCAGCGCACCCCGGAGAACGGCAGCGGCCAGGTCGTGTACGGCAAGGGCGACTTCGAGCTGATCGTCGTGGCGGGCCGGGACGGCGCGGACGAGTACGGCAGCGATCCGATGGCGTACCAGCGCGAGCGGGAGCCGGAGTTGCGGCCGTACCGCGAGTCGAGCTGGGCCACCTCCACCGGCCTGAAGACCATCGAGGTGGGCGGGCGGACCATGGCCGAGGGCCAGTTCACCTGGGCCGACGAGGACGGGCGCGAGCTGTTCGTGCGCAACCTCGCGATCCTGATCGACGACCGCTACCACGTGGTGCAGCTCCGCGGTCCGGAGGCCGAACGGGACGAGGTGACCCGGCTCTTCGAGCAGGCGGCGGCGACCTACCGGTCCACCGGCTGAGCAGCGCGCGTGGTACGCGGTTCCCTCCCGTCCCCGAAAGCGACAACCGTCACAGTGCTGTCTCCTTGAGGCCCCCGGTGGTTCCCCGTTCGCGGACCGGTCCTTACGCTGACCCTGTCAAGAACATTGCGGGGAAACGTGAATCAGATGCAGGGCCTGCTCCTCGGGGGCCGCTACCGGCTCACCGACGCCATCGGCAGCGGTGGCATGGGCCGGGTGTGGCGCGCCCATGACGAGGTGCTGCACCGGGTCGTCGCGATCAAGGAGTTGACCGCCGCGCACTTCGTCTCCGAGAGCGACCAGGAGCGGCTCCTCGCCCGCACCCGGGCGGAGGCGCGCGCGGCGGCGCGGATCAACCACTCCGCGGTCGTCACCGTGCACGACGTGCTCGATCACGACGCCCGGCCGTGGATCGTGATGGAGCTGGTCGAGGGCCGCTCACTCGCCGACGCGGTCAAGCAGGACGGCCGCGTCGAGGCGACCGAGGCCGCCCGGATCGGCGTGTGGGTGCTGCGTGCCCTGCGCGCCGCGCACTCCGCCGGCGTCCTGCACCGCGACGTCAAGCCCGGCAACGTCCTCCTCGGCGACGACGGCCGCGTCCTGCTCACCGACTTCGGCATCGCCCAGATCGAGGGCGACAGCACCATCACGCGTACGGGAGAGGTCGTCGGATCCGTCGACTACCTCGCCCCCGAACGCGTCCGCGGACACGATCCGGGACCCGCCGCAGACCTGTGGGCGCTCGGCGCGACGCTGTACACGGCGGTGGAGGGCAGGTCGCCGTTCCGCCGCACCTCCCCGCTGTCCACCATGCAGGCCGTCGTGGAGGAGCAGCCCGCCGAACCCCGGTACGCCGGCCCGCTCGAGCCCGTCATCACCGCACTCCTGCGCAAGGAACCGGCCGCACGGCCCGACTCGGCCGAGGCCGAGCGGCTGCTCGCCGAGGTGGCCGAGGGACGGCGACCGCAGGTGACGGAGGTGTACGAGCCGACGGTCCGGCACACGGACACCCGCCCGGTCGGCCAGGCCACCCAGGTCCACTCCGGGCCGACCGCCCTTGCCCCGGCCCCGGCCCCTGCTTCGGCCGGACGGCGCCGGCTGCGCACCCTGGCCCTCGTGGTCGCCCTCACGGCCCTGGTCGGCGGGGGCGCTGCGGTGGGGCTGCAGAAATGGGACGCGGGCCGCAGCCAGAACCGCGCCACCAACTCGCCGACGAGTGCAAACCCCAGCCCCACGAGCTGGGTGCGGGTCGACGACCCGGTGGGTTTCGGTCTCTCCGTGCCCAGCAAGGACTGGACACGGAAGGTGCACGGCGTCAACGGCGACCTCACGCAGATCGACTACACGCCGGACGGCGGCATCCGCTTCATCCGCATCGCCGTCGACACCTCCCCGGACTTCGACGACCCGATCGAGCACCAGCGCGATCTGGAGGAGCAGATCCAGGGGCTGGTCGACTACAACCGGGTGACCATGGAGGAGAACCCCTACCGGGATCGCAAGGGCGCCCTGTGGGAGTACACCTGGACCGCGCTGGAGAGCGACCCAGGTGTCCACGTAGGCCCGCGGCGGGCGATCGACCAGATGTACATCGCCCGGGACGGCGTCGAGTACGCGATCTACATGTCCGGGCCGGCGGAGGACTGGAAGAAAATCCGCAAACAGTTCGACGCGGTGCTGCGGAGCTGGCGGCCGGGCTCCTCCTGAGGCCCTGACAGGCCCCGGCTGCCTGGGGGGCGTTTGTCGGCCAACCCCGTCGCCTCCTCCCGGAAGGACCGCCTCCGGCGGGGCATGATGGGCGCATGGGCAGCGAGGGGGAGGGCGGGCGAATCATCGCAGGCCGGTACCGGCTTCGGGCGAGGCTCGGGCGCGGCGGCATGAGCGTCGTCTGGCAGGCCACCGACGAGCTGCTCGGCCGGCAGGTGGCCGTCAAGGAGATCGCCCAGGACGACTCCCGCTCGGCCGCCGAGGCCCGGTCCCGGCGCGAGGGCACACTGCGCGAGGCACGGGCGCTTGCCCAGCTGCGCCATCCGCACGTCATCGTCGTCCATGACGTCGTCGAGGACGACGAACGCCCTTACATCGTCCTGGAGTTGATCGACGGCGTCTCCCTCGCCGACCGCATCGCCGGACACGGCCCGGTCGACGCGTACGAGGCCGCCCGGATCGGCATCGCCCTGCTCGGCGCCCTGCGTGCCGTCCACGCGGCCGGCGTTCTGCACCGCGACCTGAAACCGGCGAACGTCCTCATCGAGTCCGGCACCGGCCGGGTCGTCCTCACCGACTTCGGCGTCGCCCAGGTCGAGGGCGTCAGCACCCTCACCGAGTCGGGCTCCTTCGTGGGCTCGCCCGAATACACCGCGCCCGAGCGGATCTCGGGGTCCGGCACCGGTCCGGCCTCCGACCTGTGGTCGCTCGGCGTGCTGCTGTGCACGGCGGTCAGCGGCAGCTCGCCGTTCCATCGCGACTCGTTGGGCGGCATCCTGCACGCCGTCCTGTCCGACGAGATCCGGCCGCCCGCGCGGACGGGCCCGCTCCTGCCCGTCGTACAGGGACTGCTGGAGCGCGATCCACAGCGACGGCTGGACGCGGCGCAGGCGGAGCGGATGCTGCGGGCCTTCCGGGAGACCGGTCGTACGCCGCCGGCACCGTCCCGTGCCCAACGCTCCTCGCGGGACCGGCTGGTGACGGCGCTGCTGGTGGCCGCGATGGCGGCGGCGGGGTTGTCCGCGGTGGCGCTGCTGCTGAGCGGTGGCGGCGGGGGCGGTGCGCCGGTGAGTCCGGCGCCGAGCACGTCCGTGAGTACGTCGGTGACGCCGTCGCCGTCTCCTTCCCCCAGTACCTGAAGCACGCAACGGGACGCATAAATAGGAGATAAGCGACGACCTGAGTCACGGGTCTGTGACCGCAGTGGATGCAGAAGCGCTTGCCGCGATATGCATGGACGCATGAGCAACAACGGGGGAGCCCACCACGGGTCCGACGAGCCAACAAGTTTCGGTCTGCAACCGCCGGGTCAGCCCGCCGCGGTACCGCATCCGAACAACCCGTACGCGGCGCCCACGCAGGTCGTCCCGCAACACCAGTCCGCGCCCCAGCCCGCTGCACCGCAGCCCGCGCCCCAGGCCCCGCAGGACCCCGGCGCCGGGCGGCTCATCGCCGGCCGCTACCGGCTGCTCGCCAAGCTCGGGCACGGCGGCATGGGCACGGTGTGGCGCGCCAAGGACGAGACGGTGGACCGTGAGGTCGCGGTCAAGGAACCGCGGGTTCCGGACCACCTTCCCGAGCGCGAACGCGCCAACGCCTTCGAGCGGATGCGCCGCGAGGCACGCGCCGCGGCCCGGCTCGACCACCCGTCGGTCGTGAACGTGCACGACGTCGCCGTCGTGGACGGCCAGCCGTGGATCGTGATGGAGCTGGTGCAGGGCCGTTCCCTCGGCGCCGCCCTGCAGGAGGGCACCCTGTCCGCCCGCGAGGCGGCCAAGGTCGGCCTGGAGGTGCTCGGCGCGCTCGAGGCGGCGCACGCGGCCGGCATCCTGCACCGCGACGTCAAGCCGGACAACGTCCTCCTCGGCCGCCACGACCGCGTCGTCCTCACCGACTTCGGCATCGCGCAGATCGAGGGCGAGACGAACCTGACCGACACCGGCGGCTTCGTCGGCTCGCCCGAGTACATCGCGCCGGAGCGGGTGTTGGGCCAGCGCCCGGGACCTGCTTCGGACCTCTGGTCGCTCGGAGTGGTGCTGTACGCGGCCACCGAGGGCGTGTCCCCCTTCCGCCGCAGCAACACCCCGGCCACCCTTCAGTCCGTCCTCAACGCCACGCCCGCACCGCCCGCTTCGGCCTCCGGCCCGCTCGCCGACGCCATCAACGGCCTGCTCCAGAAGGATCCGGCGCACCGCCCGAACGCCGCCCAGGTCCGGGCGCTGCTGGAGGCGGCCGCCAATCCGCCCGAGCCGGTGCCGACGCAGGTGGTGACGGTTGCCGGGAGCGACGGCGGGCAGGGCGGCGGGATCCGGATCGGCCGTAAGGCACTGCTCGGCCTCGGTGCGGCGGTTGTCGCGGCGGCGGTGGCGGCGTACTTCGTGATCGCGGACCCGTTCGCGGGCCCGCTGCCGGACGACTGGAAGACGCACGTCGAGAAGGACGTCGTCGCGACCCTGGCTGCGCCCGACGGCTATGAGCGGACCGTGCCCGAGGAGACGGACGACGGCCACTGGGTGACGTACACCGACCCGAGCGGGAGCATCTGGATCGGCCTGAGCCTCGAGAAGAAGGCCGAGGACACGAGTAACGAGGTCAAGGACTCCGCGGACGACGAGATGTACGAGGACAACGGCACCTTCAAGGAGAGCGGCAGCTACGCCCTCGGCATGTCCCAGGAACCGAAACCGAGGACGAAGCCGGACGACGAGGCGAAGTACCAGGGCAAGGACGCCGCGCAGATGACCGTCGTCCACACCACGACCGACAGTCAGAAACCCCGCCTCCGCGAGCTGCAGATCTTCTACTACAAGAACTCCGCCGGAGACATGTACAAGCTCACCATCAGCTACCCGGGCAAGGGCGACTTCACCGAGCGAGGCCGCGAAGTGGCGCGTACGGCGATCGCGAACCTGGACGTCGACAAGCTCTGACCCGCGTCGACAAAGAGGTGTCCCGCACGGTAGTCATGGGACATGAGTGACGGCGGTGAACACCAGCGCGACGGACGGCTGGTCGGCGGGCGCTACCGGCTGATCGAGCGCGTCGGCTCCGGTGGGATGGGCACCGTATGGCGGGCCTACGACGAACTCGTCGAGCGGGAAGTCGCCGTCAAGCAGCCCCGGTTGCCCGGTGACCCGGAGGGCGAGGGCCACCGCCGGGCCGCCCACCGGCTGCACCGCGAGGCCCGGGCCGCCGCGCGCGTCGACCATCCGTCCGCAGTCTCCATCCACGACGTCGTCGAGGAGGACGGAATCCCCTGGATCGTCATGGAGTTGATCCGGGGCGAGTCCCTCCACGAGGTCCTCGGGCGCGGCCCGCTCCCGCCCGCCGAGTCCGCCCGTATCGGCCTCGCCGTCCTGGGCGCCCTGCGCGCCGCGCACGCCGTCGGCATCGTGCACCGCGACGTCAAGCCCGCCAACGTGCTGCTCGGGCAGCACGGCCGCGTCGTCCTCACCGACTTCGGCATCGCCCACGTCCAGGGCGAGGAATCCCTCACCATGAGCGGCGAGTTCGTGGGCTCGCTGGAGTTCATCGCGCCCGAGCGGATGTCGGGCCGGGGTGCCGGACCGGCCTCCGACCTGTGGTCCCTGGGCGTACTGCTGTACGCCGCCGTCGAGGGCTGGTCCCCGTTCCGCCGTACGACCCTGGAGTCGACGCTCGCCGCGATCCTCGCCGCCGACCCGCCCGAACCCCAGCACGCCGGGCCGCTCGGGCCGCTGATCGTGCGGCTGCTGGCGAAGGACCCCGAGCGGCGACCGGAGGCGGAGGAGGTCGCCGTGGGTCTGGAGGCGGTGGCCAAGGGCTGGCCGGAGGTGCCCGACGGTGACGTGGCGGAGGCTCAGGAAGCCGCGGATCTGGAGGGGTTCGCGGACGATGCCGGGACGGTCCGACTGGGGGTCATGGGTACTCCGGATGAACCCCGAACGGACCGGGCACCCGAATCCGGGCCTGAGGCCGGCACTGAACCGGAGCCCGACCCCACCCCCACACCACAAACCACCCCAACCCTCCACCCCGAGCCCCGCCCCACCCTCCGCCGTCCCGCCCCCGTCGCCCTGCTCGGCGCTCTCCTCGTCGGCGGAGTCTGGTTCGGCATATCGTCCTTCACCGAGGTCGACGGCAAGGGAGCCAGAGAGCAGGCCGCCACGCTGACCCAGGCCCCGACCGTCTCCGAAACCACGCCCACGCCCACTCCCACACGGCAGCCATGGACCCCGCACCGCGAGAAGGACATGGACGCGGTCCTCTCCGTCCCCGGCGACTACGAGGAGTTCGCCCGTCAGGGCGGCGCGAGCTACCAGCCCAGGATCGTCATCTACGAGAAGGACGGGATCTCGGTCCGCCTCACCCAGTGGGACCGGGCGCCCCGTTCCCCGATGGGCCAGGCCCAGGACGCGCACGCCGGATGGGACAGCTACAACGGCGATGCACGCACTCAGTACACCCGCACCAGCTTCCACGGCCAGGAGGCGGTCCTCGCCGACACCACCTTCAGCTTGGAAAAGAACCCGACCCGGATCATGGAGCTGATGATCCTCACCGACGACAGCCGTATGTACGAGCTCCGCGTCGACATGCCCAAGGGCACGGCCGACGAGAAGAAGGGCACCGCCGTGTTCAAGGGAGCCCGCGATCGCCTGGAGATCGGCGGGAACTGACGCTCGCGATCGAAAGTCATCGGCAGTCACCGACGTACTGCTGATCGACCTTGCTCAACGCCCTGATCAGCGCATTCGTTGCCAGTGATCACTGGCGTTGTGTGAGCACTCCGTGAATCCCGATTACCGACGGGTACACAAAGCCTGCGCTCCGGCATACCCTGCGCCTCATGACGGACGCGCAGGCCCCGGCCAAGACCGGCACGAACCCCCTCGCCCCCTCCCCGGAGGGCGCCCGTACCGCCGCCGACGTGGTCACGCCGGAGCTGGTCGCCCAGCTCACCAAAGGCGTGGCCGGTTCCGGACGGACCGCCAACCACACGCCGTTCACCGGCGAGAAGCTGGCCGACCTGCCCGAGTCCACGCCGGAGGACGTCCAGCAGGCGTTCGACGCGGCCCGTGTGGCCCAGGCCGTCTGGGCGCAGACGCCGGTACGGCAGCGCGCCGCTGTTCTGCTCCGCTTCCACGACCTGGTCCTGGAGCGCCAGGCCGAGGTCCTCGACCTGATCCAGCTGGAGACCGGCAAGGCCCGCCTGCACGCGCACGAGGAGGTCCAGGCGGTCGCCGTGGCCGCCCGCCACTACGGTCGCAAGGCGCCCGCCTACCTCCGTCCCAAGCGGCACGCCGGCGCCATGCCCACCCTCACGCGCGTCACCGAACTGCGCCACCCGCGCGGCGTGGTCGGCCAGATCGCCCCCTGGAACTACCCGTTGGAGCTGTCGGTCGGCGACGCCCTCCCCGCCTTCGTCGCGGGCAACGCGGTCGTGATGAAGCCCGACACGGAGACCTGCCTGACCGCGCTGTGGGCGCGCGACCTCCTCATCGAGGCCGGACTGCCCGCCGAGGTCTTCCAGGTCGTCCTCGGCGAGGGGCCCGTCATCGGTCCCGAGGTCGTCAAGCACGCCGACTACGTCTCCTTCACCGGCTCCACCCGCACCGGCCGCGAGGTCGCCCAGGGCGCCGCCGCCCGCCTGGTCGGCGTCTCCCTCGAGCTCGGCGGCAAGAACGCCATGCTGGTGCTGGAGGACGCCGACATCGAGAAGGCGGCGGCGGGCGCGGTGCGTGCCTGCTTCTCCTCCGCGGGCCAACTGTGCATCTCCATCGAGCGGTTGTACGTCCACGAGTCGATAGCCGACGCCTTCCTGGAGCGCTTCGCCGCCCGCACGAAGGCCATGCGCCTCGGCAGGTCCCTCGCCTACGGCGCCGACATGGGCAGCCTGGTCGGCGAACGCCAGCTGGAGACCGTCAAGCGGCATGTCGAGGAGGCGGTGGCCAAGGGTGCGAAGGTGGTGGCCGGCGGGACGGCCCGCCCGGACATCGGCCCGTACTTCTACGAGCCGACCATCCTCGACGGCGTCGAGGCACCCATGGCCGTCTGCACGGAGGAGACCTTCGGGCCGGTGGTCTCCCTCTACCGCTTCACGTCGGACGACGAGGCGATCGAGCACGCCAACTCCACGCCGTACGGCCTGAATTCCTCGGTCTGGACGAAGGACGGCCGACGCGGCCGGGACGTCGCCGCCCGCCTGCGCACCGGCACGGTCAACATCAACGAGGGCTACGCCCCCGCCTACGGCAGCGTCCAGTCCCCGATGGGCGGCATGAAGGACTCCGGCCTCGGCCGCCGCCACGGCTCGGAGGGCATCCTCAAGTACACGGAGGCCCAGACGGTCGCGCAGCAACGCCTGCTCCCGATGGCGCCGTCGCTCGGGATGGACGACGAGAAGTACGCGGCTTTCATGAGCCGCAGCCTGCGCCTGATGAAGGCGTTCCGTTTCCGCTAGACAGCACCCGTTCTCAACGAGGAGAGCACGTGTCGCAGGAGAAGTCTGTCCACACCCGGGACGAGGGCGGGTACGACTACGACGTGATCGTCGTCGGCTCCGGCTTCGGCGGTTCCGTAACCGCCCTCCGCCTCACCGAAAAGGGCTACCGCGTCGGCGTCCTGGAAGCCGGCCGCCGCTTCACCCGCGAAACCCTCCCCAAGAACTCCTGGGATCTGAAGAACTACCTCTGGGCCCCCAAGCTCGGCATGTACGGCATCCAGCGCATCCACCTGCTGGGCAACGTCATGGTCCTGGCCGGCGCCGGAGTGGGCGGCGGCTCCCTCAACTACGCCAACACCCTCTACGTACCGCCGAAGCCGTTCTTCGAGGACCCGCAGTGGCGGCACATCACCGACTGGCAGGAGGAGCTGGCGCCGTACTACGACCAGGCGCAACGCATGCTCGGCGTCCGCCTGAACCCGACGATGACGCCCTCCGACGTCCATCTGAAGGCGGCCGCCCAGCGGATGGGCGTCGGCGACACCTTCCACCTCGCGCCGGTCGGAGTCTTCTTCGGCGACGGCAAGGACGCCGACGGAAAGGCCAAGGCCCGTCCCGGCGAACAGGTGCCCGACCCCTACTTCGGAGGCGCGGGCCCCGCCCGCAACGCCTGCAACGAGTGCGGCGAGTGCATGACCGGCTGCCGCCACGGCGCCAAGAACACCCTCAACGAGAACTACCTCCACCTCGCCGAGAAGGCGGGCGCGGTCGTGCACCCGCTGACGACGGTCGTGTCGGTCACGGACGACTCGCGCGGCGGCTACGCCGTCACCACCCTCCCCACCGACAACCGCAGGAAGGCCAAGGGCCGCACCTTCCGGGCCCGTCAGGTCGTGCTGGCCGCCGGCACCTACGGCACCCAGACGCTGCTGCACCGGATGAAGGCGACCGGCCGGCTCCCGCACGTCTCCGACCGGCTCGGGGAGCTGACCCGCACCAACTCCGAGGCCCTGGTCGGTGCCCAGACCACCAACCGCCGCTACCGCAAGGTCACCGGCGAGAAGAAGGTCGACTTCACCCGAGGCGTCGCCATCACGTCCTCGGTCCACCCCGACGCCAACACCCACATCGAACCGGTCCGCTACGGCAAGGGCTCCAACTCGATGGGCGGCCTGGCGATCCTCCAGATCCCGTACACGGAGGGCTCGTCCCGCGTCCTGGCCTTCCTGCGCAACGCCGCCCGTCACCCCTTGATGATGCTCCGCTCCCTCAACAACCACCGCTGGTCGGAGCGGACGATCATCGGCCTGGTGATGCAGTCGCTGGACAACTCCCTGACGACGTATCTGAAGCCGGACGGCGTCGGCAAGGGCCTGCTGACCGCCCGCCAGGGTCACGGCGCTCCCAACCCCAAGCAGATCAGGGCCGCTTCGGAGGGCGCGTCGGCGATCGCCGCCGAGATCAACGGGTTCCCGGGCAGCAACATCGGCGAACTGATGGGCACCCCGCTCACCGCGCACTTCCTCGGCGGCTGCCCGATCGGCGACTCCCGCGAGACCGGCGTGATCGACCCGTACCACCGCCTGTACGGCCACCCCGGCATCTCGGTCGTCGACGGGGCGGCGGTCTCCGCGAACCTGGGTGTGAACCCGTCCCTGACGATCACCGCGCAGGCCGAGCGTGCGATGTCGTTCTGGCCCAACAAGGGCGAGGCCGACCAGCGTCCGGCGCAGGGAGCGGCGTACGAACGTCTGAAGCCGGTGGAGCCGCAGTCCCCGGCGGTCCCGGCGGAGGCCTTCGGCGCGCTGAAGCTGCCGTTCCTGGGGATACCGACGGTGCCGCCCAAGCCGTGAGGCAACAGAGAGAGGGACCTGCGCCCCCCTCCGAGCGCAGGTCCCTCTCTCTGTCTTGCGGTGAAGCCCTACCGGGCTGCGCCAGGCGCCTTACGCCTGCGCACCCGCCTTGTTGCGCCGCACGACGAACACCGCACCCGCACCGGCGACGACGGCGACACCGCCGACCAGGCCGATCATGGGCAGCGCGGAGCTGGAGCCGGTCTCGGCGAGGCTGCCGGTGGCGTCGACGGAGTTCACGTCGTCCAGGTCGGCCATCCCGCCCTGCGGCTTGGCGTCAGGGGGGTTACCGGCGTCCGAGCCCGCGGCGAGGATGTCGAAGAAGTACACCCAGCCGTTCGGGTCGTCGGCGATCCAGCAGCCGTCGGCGTCCGAGTACTGCGCGAAGCCGCCGGTCAGACCGATGGCGTCGGGCACCTTGCCGCTGACGCTCAGCCGCAGCTGGTACGAGGTCGACTGGCCCGCGCCGAGCGAGAACGCGGTGAACGTCGCACCCTCACCGGCCGCGTCCGCGAGCGTCTGCCAGCCGCCGGCGGCCTTGTCGTAGACCTGGACGGTGATCTGGCCGGAGTAGTCCTGCTCGTCCCAGCCGAGCGCGGCCACGCCGATCAGCGGCTTGATGTTCTTGATCTCCTCGTCACCGCTGTTGGAGACGTTGAAGGAGAACCCGGTCCATCCGCTGCCGGCCACGATGGTCTCGGGCAGCCCCGACAGACCGCTGCGCAGGTCCTCGCTGAGGCCGACGGACTCGTCGTCCGCGTTCTCGCAGAGGTCGGGCTCCTCCTCCGGGGTGGAGGCGCTCGGGCTGGGCGTGGCGGAGGTGGACGCGGAGGCCGAACCGGTCGGCGTGGCCGTGGCCGATTCGGTGGCCGTCTCGGTCGCGGTCGCCGACGGCGCCTCGGTCGCCGTCTCGCTCACGGACTCGGTCGGCGTGGCGGTGGCGGTCTCGGTGGCCGTCTCGGTCGCGGTCGCCGACGGCTCCTCGGTGGGCGTGGCGGTCGCGGAGTCCGTCGCGGTCACGGACGGGGACGCGGAACCCGTGTCTTCGGTCGCGTACGCGGCCGGTGCTGCGAGCAGCGCCATCGGGGCTATCGCTGCCGTCGCGGCGGCCGCTGCCAAGGCACGGCGAAGCTTCATGAAGTCCTCAAGAAGTCCGGTGTGCTGCGGCGTCGCAGCACGCGTGGGCGGAGGGCTCCGCGTGTGGGGCGCGGGTGTGACCCTTGATTCAGCAGGTTTGATCCACGAGGCCTGTGAATGGTTGTCCCGCACTTCACATAATTCTTATGTGACCTGAGTCACTCACGGCGGTCCGGCTGCGCACATGCGAAGGGCCCCGCGGGACGGAGCCGCGGGGCCCTTCTTTCGTCAGCACCGGCGTCAGGGCTGCGCCGGTGCCTGGGAGCGACGCCGGGGGGTTGCGCCGCTGGCCTTGATGAAGCCTTGGACAGTTCCGCCGGTCGGCTCCGGGCGTCCCCGGAGCCGACCGTTCTCTTGGGTGACCGGCCTGCTGTCCCCTGCCGTCCGGTCACTTCCCTGGAGCGAGGTCCCACGACGCACGGCACGATCCGTACGTCTCATCGCTCCAGCGAGCCACGCGTGGTTCTTTCGGGCCCGCCCCTGGCTGGCACGGACACCGGGACCAACGAAGCGTCTCGCGCGGCGGTCACGCGCCGTACGGGTGAGAGGCATGCGCACGTATGTACACGGAACGCCGATTCAGACCCGGCCGCGACACAGTTCGAGCAGGGTCATCGCGAGCGTCGTACCGGGCTTGCCGAGCGCCTCCCGGTAGTGGCCGAGGATCTCCATCTCCCGGGAGAGGTTCACCCGGCGGCCGCCGGAGGTGATCCGGGCCTCCTGGATGACGGCCGAGACGGCCATCCGTTCCTGGATCAGGCCGATGATCCGGTCGTCGAGTGCGTCGATGCGCTCGCGCGCACCGGTGATCACGTCGGCGGCCTCGGGTGTGTGCGCGCCGGTCTTCTCCGCTGCGGTGGCAGTCATGTCGTGGGCTCCTCGTGGAAGGTGGCCCCCGGAACCGACAAGCCCCGGAAAACGCCAGGCGCCCCGGACCTTGTCGGCCCGGGGCGCCTGGGAAGTCGCTTGTCAGTTGCTCAAGCGGCACGACCATGGCAGCCGGCGGGCCGGTTGCCATAGGTAAAGAGGAAGGTCGCGTGCGTGAGCATGGGGTCAGTATGCCGTGACCTCAGGTGACGGCCAACCCGGCTCGTATGCTGAGACGGGAGCCACCTGTGGCAGCCCCGTTAGAATCGGTGGTACAGCCCCTTTCAAGCCGCCGGAAGGCAACCCGTGTCATCAGCGACCCCCGCCGCCCCCGACACCGTCCTGGTCGTCGACTTCGGTGCGCAGTACGCCCAGCTCATCGCCCGACGCGTCCGCGAGGCCCGGGTCTACAGCGAGATCGTGCCGAGCACCATGCCGGTTCAGGAGATGCTCGCCAAGAACCCGGCGGCGATCATCCTCTCCGGCGGGCCCTCGTCCGTGTACGAGGAGGGTGCGCCGACTCTCGACCGCTCGCTGTTCGAGGCCGGCGTCCCCGTCTTCGGTATGTGCTACGGCTTCCAGCTGATGGCCCAGAGCCTCGGCGGCACCGTCGACAACACCGGCGCCCGTGAGTACGGCCGTACCGACCTGCACGTCTCCAAGTCGTCCTCCACCCTCTTCGAGGGCACCCCGGCCGAGCAGGCCGTGTGGATGTCGCACGGCGACGCCTGCTCCGCCGCCCCCGAGGGCTTCACCGTCACGGCGTCCACGGACGTCGTCCCGGTCGCCGCCTTCGAGAACGACGAGCAGAAGCTGTACGGCGTCCAGTACCACCCCGAGGTCATGCACTCCACGCACGGCCAGCAGGTCCTGGAGCACTTCCTCTACCGCGGTGCGGGCCTCACCCCGTCCTGGACGACCGGCAACGTCATCGAGGAGCAGGTCGAGGCGATCCGCGCACAGGTCGGCGACAAGCGCGCGATCTGCGGTCTGTCCGGCGGTGTGGACTCCGCCGTCGCCGCCGCCCTCGTCCAGAAGGCCATCGGTTCCCAGCTGACCTGCGTCTACGTCGACCACGGCCTGATGCGCAAGGGGGAGACCGAGCAGGTCGAGAAGGACTTCGTGGCCTCGACCGGGGTGAACCTGAAGGTCGTCGACGCCGAGGAGCGGTTCCTCAAGGCGCTCGCCGGGGTCAGCGACCCCGAGGAGAAGCGGAAGATCATCGGCCGGGAGTTCATCCGGGTCTTCGAGCAGGCGCAGGCCGAGATCATCGCGGACGAGGGTCCCGCGGTCGAGTTCCTCGTCCAGGGCACCCTCTACCCCGACGTGGTCGAGTCCGGTGGCGGCACCGGCACCGCCAACATCAAGTCCCACCACAACGTCGGCGGCCTGCCCGAGGACCTCGAGTTCCAGCTGATCGAGCCGCTGCGCAAGCTGTTCAAGGACGAGGTCCGGATGGTCGGCCAGGAGCTCGGCCTGCCGGAGGAGATCGTCCAGCGCCAGCCGTTCCCCGGCCCCGGCCTGGGCATCCGTATCGTCGGCGAGGTGACGAAGGAGCGGCTGGACCTGCTCCGTGAGGCCGACGCCATCGCCCGCGAGGAGCTGACCGCGGCCGGCCTCGACCGGGACATCTGGCAGTGCCCGGTGGTCCTGCTCGCGGACGTCCGCAGCGTCGGCGTCCAGGGCGACGGCCGGACGTACGGCCACCCGATCGTGCTGCGCCCGGTCTCGTCCGAGGACGCCATGACGGCCGACTGGTCGCGGCTGCCGTACGACGTCCTCGCGAAGATCTCCACCCGGATCACCAACGAGGTCCGGGACGTCAACCGCGTGGTCCTCGACGTGACCAGCAAGCCCCCGGGCACCATCGAGTGGGAGTAGTCCCTCCGGTCAGGTCCGTTTGAGAGTGCGCACCGGCTCTCCGGGCTTCCAGACCTGGACGACCAGATAGGTGTCGTCCTCGACGTAGGTCCGCACGACCTCCGTCAGCTCGGTGCGGAAGAGGTGGAACGGCTCCGGCGGTTCCACCTCTTCGCCGTACGCGGCCTTCGTGCCGGGATCGTCGACCTCGACCGCCCGCCCGCTGATCCGTACGTCCCCGCCGCCCATCCCGGTGCCTTCTCCCGGGTTCGCCTGGAGCGCGAAGCGCGGGTCGCGGCGCAGGTCGAGCACCTTGCGGGAGTCCGGCATCATGCCGAGCCACAACTCGCCGTTCAGGAACCGCACCTCGAGGCCGGTGGTCCGCGGTGAGCCGTCCTTGCGCAGGGTCGCAACGATGTGATGCGTGAACGCTCCGAACCGCTCCTCGACGGTCTTCGCGAGGTCGGGTTCGGCGGCGACGAACGATGCCCAGTTTGCTGTCATACGACGAGTGTGGCCCCGAATCCCGACATCTTCTGTCGTGGTTCACCTGATTCTGGCGAGGATGCTCCGGCGTCACAGTCGACCGTGATGCCGGGTTCAGCGGCTGTGCTTGGCTCGTGGAGGTTTTGTCGGAGCCCTGCAGGCCGGTGTGGTCGCATACGTGCGGGCTGGATGAGCTGATCGCGCCGTACGTGCTGGACGAGCAGGTTGCTGAGCGGTTGGAGGCGGGCGAGGGCTGGTCGCGGCGGTGGAGTGCCGTGTGGAAATCGTCGGACGCCGATGTCATGTGCGGTACGCGAGCTGGCTGCCGTTCCGACTGGCGTCACGGTGGCGGTACGCCGATTCGCGTGGCGGGCTGATCAGCGTCACCGACCTGGGCTGAAGTACATACAAGCCACGGGCCGGATGCATGGCTTCGAGAGCCTGGCTGAGCGTCGGCTGCTGGCCACCGACTTCGTTGCGGCTGCGGACGAGGTGTTGTCGCAGCCGTTTCGTCTGCGGTTACCGTCGAAGGACGGCAAGGGGGAGCACACTTCGGACTTACTCAACAAGCAGCCGAAGGGCACCACCGACCCGACCGAACCCCCGATCAAGTAACCCCCGCCGACCCCAGGGGCTCGGGACGTCGTCGACGGAACCACGATCCTCAGCCCTGAGTCGCACCGAGCGCGAGGCCGGCCTCGATGGCCATGGCGGTGAAGGCGATCGTGTCGCTTCCCCGGCGCTCAGGAACACCGTCATAGCAGGAGAACACGCCTCCATCCTCGCGCACACGGAGGGCCTCGAGGATGATCGGGTGCCAGCGGGGCTCGAAGGCGGTCAGGGCATACCGGCCCGCTCCACTCTTCGACGTGAGGGACCCCGTCGCGAGCAGGTGGTGCAGGCGGCTGACGCCGAGCACGCACCATTCCGCCGCGTCAGGGTCACCTGCCTCCTCGGGACTGTTGACCAGCGCCTGGTGGACCCCCGACCAGTAGGTCGCCCGGTTGCCGTGGCTGAAGGCGCGCAAAGCGTCGTCGTCAGTCCACACGTCGGACTCGGTGAGGACCGGGCCGCGGACCGTCACGCCGTGGCGGGTGAGCTCGTGCCAGGTGACCGGGTTGATGCCGAACCGGCCGGCCTCCTTGAAGATCCGGGCCTGGGTGCAGGGAAGATCCGGGCATTCCTCCAGCGGTTTGGCAAGGTCGCTGCGCACCGCATGAAAGCCGTCGAAGAAGGGACGGGGATGCTCCCGACGTACGACCTCATGCGCCTCAGCGAGTGCCTCCAGCACGTCGCGACCCGGGTGATCCGCCAACACGGCCACGAAGTCGATATCGCTGCGCTCGGGGAAGAACTCGCCGAAGCCGAGCGAGCCACACAAGTACAACCCTTCCACCAGCCCCGGCGCAGACGCGTCGATGGTGGTCAAGAACGTGGACGTTGTCCGGCGGACTTCCGGCGGCAGAGACACGCCGGCCAACCTAACGCGGAGAGGACGACGCTGAGCGCCGAAGCGGCTTCCCAATGGGGAAGTCAAGCCGTGTGGGGGGAGTCATAAACCCCGTTGAGACCGTTCGTGATCTCTCCTAGGTTGGCCCGCGTGACGATCGAGGTGCCCTACCGGCCGCTTCCGATTCACCAGTCAGATGTGCGCTACGCCCATGGCCCCGACTCCGCCGTGCAGCCCGGCGTGCCCGCTGGCGAGACGATCGAGTTCGACTGGAGCGACAGCGCGATCTACCCGGGAACGTCACGGAAGTTCTGGGTGCATGTGCCCGCGCGGTACGACCCCTCGGAGCCGGCGTTGCTGATGGTGTTCCAGGACGGATGGTGGTACCTGGACCCTGAAGGGGAGGTCCGCGGCGCGATCGTTCTGGACAATCTCGTCCACCGCGGTGACATCCCGGTCACCATCGGCGTGTTCGTCGATCCTGGTGTCTTCCCAGATGCTGAGGATCCGAAGAACCGCAACACCGAGTACGACGCCTACGACGATCGGTACGTCAGCTTTCTCTTGACAGAGATCATCCCTGAGGTCACGAAGCACTACTCGATTGCCGAGGACCCCGACCGGTGGGGCATCTGTGGTGGCAGTAGCGGCGGGAACTGCGCCTTTACCGCGGCGTGGCTGCGTCCGGACAAATTCCGCCGGGTGATCGGGTACTTGTCCAGCTTCACGCAGATGCCAGGCGGCAACCCCTACCCGGAACTCATCCCCCGCGTCCCTCGCAAGCCGCTGCGCATCTTCATGCAAGCGGGCCATCGTGACCTGCGCTGGAACGAGCCCGAGGCAAACTGGCTCGCCAATAACCTGCGCGTCGCGGCCGCGCTCGCAGAAGCCGACTACGACTTCCGTCTTGTCCTGGGCGATGGCGGCCACAGCCCCAACCACGGCGGCGTCCTGCTTCCCGATGCCCTGCGCTGGTTGTGGCGGTCGGACGATCACCCGGACTAAACGGTGGGCTGAGGCGCGGCGACTTCGTAGAGGCGGCCGTCCCGGCTCAGGGCCCACAAGACGTTGACTCTGCGCCGGGCGAGGGCGATTACGGCCTGGGAGTGGCGTTTGCCTTCGGCACGCTTGCGGTCGTAATACGTCCGGAAGTTGGGGTCGTAGCGCACGCTCATCAGGGCGGACATGCAGAAGACGCGCTGGAGACTCCGGTGATAGCGGCGGGACCGTTGTAGGTTGCCGTTCCGCTTCCCGAAATCGTGGGGCGCCGGAGCCAGACCGGCGAATGCCGCGAGCCCGTCCGAACTGGCGAAGTCCGAGAGGTCGTTGCCGATCGCGGAGAGGAACTCGGCACCCAGCAACGGGCCGATGCCGGGCATGCTGGCGCCGCTCTCGGCGAGCTTGTGCGTCCGGAACCTTGCCTCAATGAGCCGGTCGACCTCGGCGACCTTCTCGTTGAGGGTCTGGACCTCCTCGGCGAGCGTCCGAACGAGCTGAGCGATCACAGTTTCGCCGGGAACGGCGGTGTGCTGCCGTTCTGCGGCCTCCACAGCCTTCTTCGCAAGCTCCTGGGGCTGCGGACGCCACGCGTGCGTAGCCATCGGGTGAGCCGCCCGGTCCCGAGGCGCCGGATGGCTGCTGGCGTCTGGTAGCCGGCCAGCAGGACGAGCGGTCCGGCACTGGTCAGGACGAGCGCACGTTCCGGCGCAGGGAACATGCCGGTCAGGGCGGAGCGCAGCTGGTTGATGGACCGGGTGCGGTCGCGGACGAGGTCGGCGCGGCGGTTCGTCAGGAGCCGGAGCTCGCTGATGGCCTCGTCACTGGGCCTCAGTTCCTGGAGGTCCCGGCGGATCCGAGCCTGGCCGGCGATGACGAACGCGTCGCGTGCGTCGGTCTTGCCCTCGCCCCGGTAGCCGTCGCTGGCTCGGTTGACCACACGGCCGGGAATGTAGAGGACCTCTTGCCTGTGGTTGACGAGTAGGGCGAGTAAGGGGGCGGGTTCACCACCGGCCATGTCCACGGCCCAGGTCACCTGGTCGCCGAGGGCGAGTACAGAGTCAAGGAGCTTGAGCTCCGTCTCGTCGTTGGCGACGCGGCGGGACAGCAGTCTTTCGCCGCTCTCGTCGAGTACCAGGCAGTGGTGATGGGTCTTGCCGCTGTCGATGCCCGCCCAGATCCGGTTCATGGCGCTCCAGACGTCGTGCGGGCGGTTGGTGCCACGGACGACCTCGCCGGCATGGCCTTACACAGCGATCTTGCTCGCACTTCCCAATCTGGCGGCGTGGTCGTCGTGGGGCGCCAGGCGGCCAAGCCACTCCAGCCACAGGCGGCAGCCAACTAAAAGCCACACCCGACACCCCTGGGCGGCCCAACCATACGAAGGGCTCGACCATCCCGTCCCAGGAACGTAAGGCCAGCTGAAGTACTCAATGGCCAGCTGAGGCGCCCAGTCACAGCGGGGCGTCGGCACGGCTGCCCCGGCAGAGCCAGGAAAGGCGAACAACTGCCCTATGAATCACTGGTTGTGGTGATCGCCGGGCAAGCAGTGACCGTGTGTGCGGTTGTCGTACTA